>NYTE01000040.1 GCA_002683335.1 Halieaceae bacterium | reverse complement strand
CTGAATCCTCACGGCAGTCTGAAGGGGCCTACCCAAGATTTTTCATCGCTAATGCCGCACGCGGAGCTCGTGGAGCTTCCGGATCTTAAGTACGGCATTTTTGATATCGCACCCGATGTGATCGCGGGACAGTCTCGAGCTTTTCTAGACAAACCCTAGCCGAATCTCCTGGCACCGCATTTCCGTTTCGTAATTACAGCCACTAGAGAAATCGGTGCTATAGGCACTGTGCGTCGACTCACGTTATCTTTGGCAGCACTAACTCTTTAAGGAAGTGCTGCAGGAATGAATGATCTTATCCTTTACCCCATTCTATTTATGGGGGCACTCAGTTTCGTAATGATGCTCATGATGTATGCCACGCGTATTCCAGCGGCAAAAGTATTGGAGACGCAGGGTGTTGATCTCCAGAAGCTGTCCCATCCCTCTCAGCTGGGGGGTGTTTTCCCCAGCCATGTGGAGCGCGTGGCGGATAATTACAATCATCTCTGGGAGCAGCCAACTCTTTTTTACGCCATTATCGTTGTCATTTGGGCCCTGGGGCATACCGACACAGTGCATCTCTACTGTGCCTGGNCGTANTGTGGTTGCCGTTTGATTCACTCTATTGTCCAGATATCAATTAATCATGTCTGGCTGCGATTCAGCCTCTTCATACTCAGCTGGATGGCATTGGCAACAATGTTGCTCAGAGAAGTGCTGGCCGCCTTGACTACGTAGTGCGTTTCGGCGGTGCTCGGTCGAAGTCTTACAGAAAACCGCAGTAAAGCGGTGCGTTAGAAAAGTGCTTTTTTATCTTTGCAGAAGTTGAAGTATGACTTCGGGGAGGGCGTTTGCTTGAGCGAGCATGGCGGTGCTCGCCTGTGTCAAGATCTGGGTTTTAGCCAGACGNGCGGTCGTGGCNGCGTAATCGGTATCGATAATCGTGCTGCGGCTGGANAGCGTATTGGTGAGCGTAGTGCCCATACTGTTGGTTGCATGAGTCAACTGGTTATATAGAGCGCCCAGCTTGCCTCTTGAGGCGTTCACGTTATCCAGCAGATTGTCGATGTTGGTCACGGTGTCATCAGCTGAGCCGATGGATACTGTTTTGCGATAGTCGGCATGTGAAGGATCCAGCACCTGATTAGAGTACATGCTGAAATTCGGGTCGTTCCGAAACGCGCCGGTAACGCTGTCGCTACTACTGTTGCTATTAATGTAAAAGAAATATCCCCAGCCAGAGAGCACCTCTGAATCGACAAAGGAATAGCTGCCGCCTGCACCGTCGGCCGTAAAACTGGTCGAAACCGTACCGGTATCCCCCAGCGTAAAAGACATGTTCATGACCACGGCTTGCCCATCATTGCGCCAATCCAGATGGCTTGATAGCTGTCCAGAGGGGTTGAAGAAAACGTTATAGCCCTGATAGGTGGTATGNGTAATCACAGACTCAATAGAACCGACGACAGCGTCAAACTCGGTTTGGAGTATTCGTATGTCCTGCTGACTGTTAGTGCCATTTTCCGCTATCAGGGCCAGTTCCCGCAGCCGCTGGTACATCTCACCCATCTCAGCGAGCGCGCCATCAACGGTGCTCACCAATCCGATAGCGTCGGAGGCTGCCTGGATGCCGGTGCTGAGCCCAATCACTTGTGAGGTCATCCGGGACGCAATTGCCAATCCTGCCGCATCATCTTTGGCACCATTAATCCGTGCGCCGGTGGAGAGCTGCTCCAAAGCGGTGTTCATTTGCCGGCCGGTTTTGACCAAGGCGTTTTGGGCAAACGCGGCAGCTGTATTGGAATTGACCACCAACATGGGGCATCCGATTCACGGGAATACCCTGAATATCGGCCTTTTTGGACAAAAATTGATGCCACATTGGCAGCGGGACACACGCTGCGGGAGGTCTCGCGCGGCTAAAACTTCAATACTGAGGGCGGTCGTTTATATGGCCACGATGCCCAGTACCGCGAGGACAAGGGCAGCNGTCAGTAACGAGGCCGTTTCGGAGTGGCTNAGTTGGATGTTTTTCATACTGNTATGACGTTTTACCGGTGTGAGCTTATCCCGACTTTCCGTCTTTTTATGATGGCGGGCNGGCCNTTNGTTATGCCACNTGTATATGTGTTCGAGCTGAGGGAGNACTTGTTCGAATAGGGATTGATATTGCCGGCTCAGCCACGTTAACTCAGAACCATTCTCGAGCGGAAGGCTGGTTATGCGACTGGAAAATATGAAATGTGTGGTTACCGGAGGTGCCAGTGGCATCGGTGCCGCCACTGTCAGACGATTTGTCAGGGAGGGGGCAGATGTCTGTATCCTGGATCGAGACCTGATCTCTGCTGAGCGGCTTGCGAGCGAGTGCGGTGGCGAGACGTTTGCGTTGGAACTGGATGTCAGGCAGGAGACCGCGGTTCGGCGTGNNGCGGAGCGGGTATTGTCTCGCTGGGGCGTGATCGATGTGCTGGTCAATAATGCGGGCTCCGAGCTCAATAAAACCTATGATGAAACCACCATAGACGAGTGGGACCGAGTGCTGGATACAGATCTGAAAGGACCCTGGCTGCTGTGTAAGTACTTTGTTCCCTCTATGGTGGAGCACGGTGCTGGCAGNGTGATTAATGTCTCGTCCTTGAATGGTTTGGTAGGGTTTCCCCTGTCCACAGCGTACGGAAGTGCCAAGGGCGGATTGGTGGTGTTCACCAAGGACATGGCAATTGAGCTTGCCACCAGCGGCGTGCGCATCAATTGCGTTTGTCCGGGTGTGATCCAAACCCCCATGATGGAGCGCTGGACTGACCTCATGCCCGATAAAGAAGAGGCCAAGGCAATGCTACGCGGGGTGATGCCTATTGGCCGCATGGGAACCGCGGAAGAGGTCGCGGGCGCCATCCTATTTTTTGCCTCCGAAGATTCGAGTCTTTGCCAGGGTGCTGTGCTCAGTGTAGACGGTGGTTTTACCGCGCAATAGGCTCGTTGCCAATTCACGGGTTTGGATAAGATCGGTTCAAANCAATAACAGGAAGCGATTATGTTCGCCGTATTACGACATTATTTGATTGCTGGCACGGGGCTGCTGTTTTGTGCTGCTTGGGTGCAGGCACAGTCCTTTGACCAGACAGTAGAAGCATACGGTGGTGCACCTGCTTTTGATCTTATTNTGGTTCAGGACTGCTCGGTGCTCGATAACACCTCAGGTGCGGCACTCGATCAGGAGTATAACGCTAGGCTATGCTCAGCAGAGGCANAGTCAGCACTCGAGGATGTTGCTGAATTACTGCGCTCTAAAGGCTTTAACACTGTTCGAGTGGCGCTTTCCACTGCTGGCGCTCAGATCCGTCCAGAGTCGCGCAAAACCGTCGCGGATATCCATGACGTCTATACAGCGCCTGACCTCTCAGATGCTGCAAGGGAGGCATACATTGCCACCCTAAGACGCATTGCGCGGGGTATCGATGTCGATGCCGAGGCGCACGAACTTCACGCGAAAGAGCTTGCTGCGCTCGGGTTGGCAGAGAATCAAGTTGTGATATTCATGGTCACGGATGGTCAGCGAGTGACGGTCGCTGAGAGTATTGCACAAGGCGTAGCCACCACGGTGTTAACCTTGGGCTGGCTGACGGCCTGGGAGGAATCAGGGTTTTTTACCTTGGCGACGGCGATAGATTCGGCGGGCGAAGTCGCTTGGTATGGCTACCGGGGGCCTTATTCCGTTTCGGGCCCTGANGCATATAAAGAGATGATCCTGTCGGTGTTTGACCTCTGATCTGAATGCGCACCCAAACCGCGGTATCAGCCTAATACACCCTCGGATCTAAGCGCGTCGATACGGCCATTAGTTAGCCCAAAAGAATGCAACACGGACTCGGTATGCTCACCATGGGCCGGCACAGGCCTCGAGGGTTCAAGTCGTTCTCCACCAAAGCGTGGCGGCGCCTTTACGATGCGCATTTTGCCTAGATGAGGGTGATCTACCACTGCTACGCTGTCGTTGGCGCTTAACTGTTCTTGTGCCAGGACTTCGTCACGGNTTAGGCACTTCGCACAGGGTACCTCGACCTCNCGCAGCAGCACGAGCAGTTCATCGCTGCTATAGGTCAAACATTTTTCAGCGATGAGCTCCCGGAAAACGTGCAAGTTCTCTACCAATTTTTCCATGCTGTTAAACCGCGCATCCTCAAAAAGGTGCGCGAGTCCTATCGCTTTGAGCATGCGACCCTGCATCTCCTGATTGGCCGCGGCTATGGTGATGCCACCGTCTTTGGTCAGCGTGAGCTGATAGAGCATATCGATCAATAGCCCCCCAGGAATAACATCGGCATCGAGGAGGGCGTGATTCTGAAACCCGTCCGGAAACATAAAAAATAGCCCGGAATCCAGCATGGAAATATCGATCACCTGCCCCTCGCCTGTTCTCTCCCGGGCGAATAGNGCNCTGGTGACCGCCTGACAGGCGGTATAACCGGTGATCTTGTCGCACAGGAGCGAGCGAATAAACGTGGGAGAATCGTCGCTGCCTTGTGTCGCGGCCATGCCTGACTGAGCCTGAATAATGGGGTCATAAGCTGGCGCTCGCCTCAGTGGACCCTCTGTGCCAAAGCCTGAAATCGCGGTGTAGATGAGTCGGGGATTAACCGCTTTCAGCGNTTCATAACCGAGGTTGAGCGTCTCCATAGTGCCGGGGCGAAAGTTGTGAATAACCACATCGNCCTGAGTAATCATCTCGCGGATCACGCCCTGACCGGCCTCGCTTTTGAGGTCGATCTTGATGGACTCTTTGCCGCGGTTGCATCCCGCAAAAAGTGAAGAGATATCGCCTTTNCGCGCACCGAGGTATCGCATTGGATCGCCAGCGTCGCTGGGTTCTACTTTAACTACGCGCGCACCTTGCTCGGCCAGCATCATGCTCGCCAACGCTGCGGTAATCATGGTTGAGAATTCTAGAATCGTAATTCCATCGAGTGGTTTCATTACAGAGGCCTGATTATGGTTTTTTGGTAATACGTTTACTTGAGCCATAGGCGCACAACGGGAGTGCAGCCGCCCTCGCTCCTCCTGCTTAAACTAGTTTTAATAACCGACAAAGGCAATGCTCGCGTGCTGGCGATATAAAGTGAGCAATGCCATGCTGTGGCTAGAAGACAGGTAACTGTGCCGCGGCTGCTCGCTCGGCGATGGAGGGAAACATTATGAAGCGATTTTTATGGGCCATGCTCTGCGCAATCGCACTGAATGCTCGTGCCGATGATGCCGCCATTCTGGATAAGGACTTCCAGACCATGATGGCGTGGTTGCCCGGGGTATACGACAATCAGGAGCAGGTCTACTTTGAGGGGGAGCAGGGGATTGATGAATTGGTGCGTCATCAGCGCGTTCATTCTGTTTTCGAGCCGGTTGAATTAAAGGCTTTTGGCGAGCATGTCTTTTATGTGCAGCAACATCTGAAGGATAATTCGGATGACATTTATCGGCAACGGATTTATTCATTTCGTCCCGACTACGACCAGAATGCGATCCGGCTGATTATTCATACTCCCAAAGACCCAGCGGCACTCACCGATGCTCATGATAATCCCACACTACTTCAGGCGCTGACGCCGGATCAAACAACTGTTGCGCCCGGTTGCGATATTATTTGGCGCCGTCAGGCGAATCAGTTCGTCGGCTACCTGCAGCCCGATGCCTGCACTTATGTGTCGGAGGACAGTGATCAGCGCATCACCGTAAACGATGACTTGCTGTTGACCGAGACGGCGCTTTGGACGGCGGAGCGTACGCACGATGCGAAGGGAAATCTGTTGACTGGGCACCCAACAGGAGTGCCGCACAAGAGTCTTAAGGCGCGCAGATTCGAGTGCTGGATGACGGCAATGCAGCGGGATGGAGAGTGGACTTTTCGCCGTGGTCTCGAAATATATGATCAGGGTGGCATGATCTGGCTCAGCACCGACGAGGAGGATCCGCAGCAGATCGGGATCAAAATGCGTAATGTCAGCTGGCCATATGGTACCAACCGCCCCTCGCTCGTCTTATACGCGCATCGCATCGGAGAGGCGCGCGCGGTTTCTTATGCTTGGGCCGAGCCTACTGCGAAACGGCTTGGCATCAATCTCCGTTGGATGCAGGCGAGTTGCACCCATGCACCTCGACTTTAGTGCGGTGAGTGTGGTGCAAAATAAATGCTCTGTTCGTTACAACTTAGGCAGCGACATTCGCTAGCACGAGCTGAGCATGCGACCTGCAGTTGGAAATGCAGGCTCGCCTGCGCCTTCGGAATACAGGCCGCTTTCTACTTAGCGCCATCAATAAGCGGCGGCTAACCGACCCCCTGTGCAGTGGAGCGCACAAGAAAAATTTTGAGCATAGGCATCCAAATGCCGCGATAATGCATAAAAAGTCCAACAAACTACTGATATTGGATGGCTTGTGCCATGAAAGCGTTAGTTAAAAAGCATGCGCAGGAGGGCCTCTGGCTCGAGGATGTACCCATCCCCGAGGTGGGTGGCAATGAAGTCCTGATCAAGATCCATAAAACCGCTATTTGCGGGACCGACGTTCATATTTACAACTGGGACCAATGGGCACAAAAGACCATCCCGGTGCCGATGGTGGCGGGGCACGAATATGCAGGCGAAATTGTGGAGCTTGGCGCCAACGTAACGGGATTACAGGTGGGCGATATTGTCTCGGGAGAAGGCCATGTTGTTTGCGGCCGTTGTCGTAACTGCTTGGCGGGACGCTTGCATTTGTGCCCCAATACTCAGGGTGTGGGCGTCAATCGTGACGGGGCATTTGCAGAGTATGTTGTGATTCCTGCCACCAACGTGTTTCGACCCAATGTTTACATCCCCACAGATCTTTTGAGTATTTTTGATCCTTACGGCAATGCCGTTCATACCGCGCTCTCGTTTAACATGGTCGGAGAGGANGTCATTATTACNGGGGCGGGTCCGATCGGAATCATGGCGGCGATGGTGGCGGGCCACTGTGGTGCGCGTAACGTAATCCTCACCGACGTCAACGAATATCGCCTGGATCTTGCCAAGCGTATCGTACCNAAGGTGCAGCCCATTAACGTCGCCAAACAGGGAATTACCGGNCANTTCATGGAGAGTCTGGGGATCCTGGAAGGGTTTGATGTGTGTCTGGAGATGTCGGGTTCGCCCAGTGCATTTCGCGATGTGCTGAGTAAAATGATCAANGGAGGCAGCATNGCCATGCTGGGTTTGATGCCCGATGACACCGGTATTCCCTGGACTGACGTTGTTTTCAAAGGTCTCAACATCAAGGGTATTTACGGTCGCGAGATGTACGAGACCTGGTACAAAATGGTGATGATGGTGCAGAGTGGGTTGCCCGTAGAGCGCGTGATTACTCATCGATTCCACTACACCGANTTTCAGCAGGGTTTTGACATCATGCGCTCTGGGCAGTCTGGGAAAGTCATCCTCGACTGGAAGGACTGACATGAGTTACCAAGTATCTAAGCAGAGTTATGTTGACGAGATAGCAGAGATCAAGGCTGCCGGATTGTGGAAGACCGAACGCGTGATCGTTTCTGAGCAGAAAAATGACATTACNCTCGAAGACGGTGCCAATGTNGTCAATATGTGTGCGAATAATTATCTTGGTCTGGCTAACAATGTCGACGTGAAGCAGGCGGCCAGCGACAGCTTGCAGGAATGGGGCTTTGGCGCCGCGTCGGTACGTTTTATTTGTGGCACACAGGGGATTCATAAAACGCTCGAAAGGCGTGTCAGTCACTTTTTGGGCATGGAAGATACGATCCTCTACGCGGCCTGCTTTGATGCCAACACGGGATTGTTCGAGACTATTCTTGGCCCCGAAGATGCGGTGATTTCAGACGAGCTGAANCACGCTTCCATCATTGACGGGGTCCGACTCTGCAAAGCCAAACGCTATCGCTACAAGAACAATGACATGCGAGATCTNGCCGCCAAATTACAGGANGCNCGCGNTGAAGGGGCGCGACGGGTACTGATTACTACTGATGGTGTNTTCTCAATGGACGGCACCATCGCGCAACTGGATGCTATCTGCGATCTGGCCGATGAATATGGCGCGATGGTTCATCACGATGACTGCCACGCAACGGGATTTATGGGAGCGCAGGGCCGAGGTGTGCACGAGTATTGCGGTGTCATGGACCGTGTCGACATCATCACCGGTACCTTTGGCAAGGCGCTGGGCGGTGGTTCTGGGGGCTTTACCTCGGGCCGGCAGGAGGTNATTGATATCTTGCGCCAGCGGTCCCGTCCCTATTTGTTTTCAAATACTTTGGCGCCAGCAATTTGCGCTGCCTCTCTGAAGGTGCTCGACATGCTGGAGGCGTCGACGGTGCTCCGCGACCGGCTCCATGACAATACCCGATATTTTCGAGAGCAGATGCAGGTCAATGGTTTTGCCGTGCCCGAAGGGGACCATCCGATCGTTCCGGTGATGTTGGGAGACGCGGTGGTGGCGCAGCAGATGTCAGAGCGGTTGCTGGAATTAGGTATTTACGCGATCGGGTTTTTCTACCCTGTTGTACCTCAGGGTAAGGCGCGAATTCGCGTTCAGATTTCTGCCGGGCATACTCGAGCGGATCTCGACAAAGCGGTCTCCGCTTTTAGTCACGCTTATAAAGAGATGTCGCTCTAGCGCAAGCGCTGCTAATCAACAAAAGCCAATCGACAGCCCATCGGGCGCTGCTGAGAAAAACGCCCTGTTTAAAAGCCGTTTGAAGTGAAGTGAGGGCCAAAAAGCGCTTTGCCTTAACGTTTTGAGTGGCGATTAGTTCAGTACGTTATAGCCGCGGCCGATCATGCAATTCTTGACGATCTGATCTTTTTGCGTGGTGGCATTGGCGCTTGCGTTGCGTCGTTCACGGCTGTTTCGTCCAGCGGCCAAAATGACACCAGCTCCGGCACCTTTCTTTGCCGCCTTTGAGCCTGACCCCCCGCTGACCGCCCCTGCGGCTGCACCGACGGCTGCACCTTTAACGGCAGTGCCCGCCACACTGTCACGTTGAGGGGCGCTGGGCTGATTTTGCACTGCTAACCCCTCACACTGCTGCAGNTCNGTTTGATACTTTGTGTAGTCNTGAACCTGAGACATATCGACCACCACATTGGCGTNGGCGCNNCCNGCAGTGGCCCAGACGAANAGCATGGCGGGTAAAGTGCGTTTNGTGAACATGTGAGATCTCCTGTGAGCAATGGCGCGCNATTTTCCGGCGTCAGTGTAGACNATTTTTTCTTCCAATCGATATNNCTGNGNGAGTNAATAAGTGACACNAGACCCTNNCTATNGGGNATGTTNGTCNNTNTTGCGCTANGGCGTGCCCGCTTTCATTATGNGTGGTCAGGAGCGAGGCAAATTGATGATGAATAATTCTTCTTATGAGCCCAATGATGAGCAACCCAAATGGCGCGGGCGCATAGCAGTGCTTTTACTAGTGGTTGGAGGGTTGGTTCTGTTGATGCCCACTTTGGCTATTTTTCTAGCGGACGGCGATTAAAAGCGNTGTATTNTGGAAAAGCGGAATCGACCGCAAANCCTATATTGTCATTCGCACGAGTTGGTCCGGGGAAATGATCTGTGCTGCCGTAACATACCANAGGATACGAAGGGGCCCATGAGCAAACGTTTTGCGCCNGCTACTGACCGTAACAAGCACCCGCTGCTGACAGTGCTGAAATCGCACTTACCCGATTCAGGCACGGTACTCGAAGTCGCCGCCGGCACAGGNCAGCATGCAGTATTTTTTGCTTCGCAGTTGGCGCCCAGACTATGGTTGCCTACTGACNAATCGAGCACNAATGTGGCATCCATTACCAGCTGGGCAGCAGATCTCCCTGCGCCGAATCTGCTTCCTGCACAGATCCTGGATGTCATGGATGACGAGTGGCCTGTCGAACGGATCGTATTATCCGCGCCAGTGTCGGCAGTGGTGAATATCAATATGATCCACATCGCTCCCTGGGAATGCTGTATCGCTCTGTTTCGGGGTGCCGACAGAATGCTTGAGGCTGGCGGCGTTGTGTTGCTTTATGGGCCGTTTAAGCAAGGACAGAAGACCACGGCGCCGTCAAATGTAGCCTTTGACCTGCAGTTGAAGGCGCAAAATATCCAATGGGGTGTCAGAGAACTCGACGCAGTGGTGACCGTNGCAAGCGATACGGGATTCGAATGCAGAGAGGTCATCGCAATGCCCGCCAACAATCTCGCGGTGGTTTTTAGCCGGGAGAACTCTTCCTCTACCTCGTGAGGCCTTTTNATGACGCCAACTGGGCGGGGCAATAAACCGTGATACAGCAGANAAATGAGCCAAAANCACAGCGCCAGCGCGGAGANCGAGATGAAGGTCACATTGGTGTCGGTCTTGCGGCGTTATCGTGGATTAACTTTGCTTTGCTGCTCGCCGCAGTGTTGAAATTTATACCGTTGATTTACTCTTATGTTCAAGGCGTGCGATTGCCCCCGGATCAAATCGCCATGGGTTTCGCAGAAGAGAGGGCGTGGGCACTCGATCTTATTTCCGACACGCCGTACCTTTTAGCGGTGTGGTTTTTAGCGGGTAAGTATCTTCAATGGCGCACCGGCAAGTCGCGATTTGTGCCATGGCGATGATAGCGCGACTTATAGGATGAAGCGTCGGATTATGAGCGCGACGATGGCGTATNTTTGGGACACGCCACAACATGAGTTGAGGGAGAAAATCCAATGGTAATTGTGGTGGCGGCACTGGAATTTGCGAGCGAGCAAGATCGGAATCACGCGGTTACGCTCACTGCAGATGTTCAGCGATTGACCAGAGAGGACGAGGCAGGCTGCCTTGATTATTGCTTTGCTCCGGATCCAGCTATTCCAACTCGTATGCAAGTGTATGAGCTCTGGGAAGATGGTGAGAGTCTGGCCGCCCATTTTGATCACCCTTATTACGAGCGCATGGCCGGCCTGTTACAGGGAGTAGGCATCGTTAGCAGTACCAATCAGGCTTATCTGATTGAGCGTGGCGAGCCTGTTTACACTGAAGCCGGAGAAAAGAAGACTGCGTTTTTTAAAGATTCCGTCTAGATTAATGGCGGATTAGCCAGTCATGTGTCTTTGTAACGAGCATGATCTATGCAGTCGATGAAACACGAGGTCCGGCATGTGTTTTATATCGCTACTTTTGGAATCATGCTTTTTTCCATGATGGATGCGGTGATGAAGGCCCAGGCCATGGCACTCGGAACTTTCAATGCCATTTTTTGGCGTATGGCGATGGGCGCTATCTTTGTTTCGTTATTCTACTTGCCCACGCGGCCGGCGCTGGCGTCAGGCAGGGCGCTCAAAATTCATTTGATTCGTGCTGGACTGACCGCCGTCATGACTTATCTATTTTTCTTTGGCCTGACTCGTATCCCCTTGGCTCAGGCGATTGGCCTCTCTTTTGTAGCGCCTATTGTGACGTTATTTCTCGCGGTGCCAATGCTGGGAGAGCAAATAGGCGCCAACGCTAAACTTGCCGCTACTCTGGGCTTTGGCGGTGTGATGACGGTGATGGGAGGCGAGGTGTTTGCGGTGAGCCCGNGTAGCGATCTTCTGGGTATGTTGTCGATACTGTGCTCGGCAGTACTTTACGGCGTCAATTTGATCNTGCAACGGATGCAGGCGTTGATAGCCAAACCTATGGAGGTCGCGTTTTATCAAAATCTAACTGTTTTTTGCATCTTACTTTTGGGAGCACCGTTTTTAGTTGTAGTGCCGACGGAACTCATACATTGGGGAGGTGCTGCGTTGGCGGCCGCGCTTGCGGTGACATCGTTAATGCTCATGTCCNATGCTTACAGTCAGGCAGAGGCACAGCGTCTCGTATCGGTCGAGTACACGGCATTTATCTGGGCGGCGATACTNGGTTGGTGGTTTTTTGCGGAGCCCGTGAGCGCCCGCACCCTGTTCGGCACTAGCCTCATCGTATTAGGGTGTTTGATTAGTGCTCGTGGCCAGTAATTGACGCCCCAGTGACTATCGATGTTGTGTCGGGCGCTTCCCAGACGGCTCATCCTTGGGTGTTTTGCGCCGCGCGCTTCGCTCCTAAAAAGTCGTTGTGAGTTAGATACAGCAGATCGGAGACTTTGCGAATAACGTGCTCCTCATATCGACTCAATGCATTATCCGCTAACGCGACCTGCCACATTAGAGTAAGCAGCGAGCGCTTTTGCTCTGTCGACCCCCGTTCGTTGATCAGTCTGGTAAATTCGAATAAACACGTGGCAGCGTCAACGCGTCCGGCGGCTTCGGCGGCAAGGTCTGCCACTTCGTCATCACTGAGTGAAAAGTGCGCTATCAGCAACGCTCTAATAGCGTCTAGCTCAACTTGGTCGGTCGCAAAATCGGCGCGGGCCACTTCCATCATCAACGCGGCACTGGCAAGTTCCAGTGGATCGCGTGCAACCGACGTTGCCAGATGGGGCTCGGCGCTGAGCAACGATTTCAGTTTACTTAACAGCATCAAAAAGTGACCGCTTAATGAAAACTCTCCTCATTGTAGTGTTTTCGGACCGCTGTAGCCGTAGCGATTGCCACGACCCATATCACACATTCTCCGACAACCTCGGTCGTTGTCCAGGTGCCGCCATGCACTACGGCTGAAATGATACGGTCCGGCGCCACGAGACCAATGAGGCATCCGCCCGCCACAATTAAGTGAGCGTCTGCGCACGGCGCGACCCACAACAGTATGCCACCTGAGCCAATGAAAAAAGCCGCGGAATCACCGATCTGAGTGCTGCGGCCTCTGCCCTCCAACAAGCTAGGCCATTAGTGACCAAACTTGTCTCGAAGACTGTAAAACAACATGCCGGCTACAAGCCCAGGCCATCGAAGTAGCGTGCCTCCGGGAAACCGGTGGGTAGGAATCGAAGCCATGAGATCAAAACCTGATGAATCGCCGTCGATCGCTTGTGCCAGCAGATGTCCCGCCATGGTGGCAGTGGGTACGCCATGGCCCGAGAACCCCTGGGCGTACCAGAGGTGGTCACCTATCCGGCCAAAATCGGGCATGCGATTGAGTGTAATTCCCACTGCGCCGCCCCATCCGAACTCAATCGCGGTCCACTCAAGCTCCGGATAGATTTTGAGCATATGCGGTCGCACGAAAGCGGCGATATCTCGGGGGAAACGGCTGGAGTAGTTTTCGCCGCCGCCAAATATCAGCCGACCGTCCTCCGATAGCTTCCAATAGTTGATGACAAACAAGGTGTCAGACATGGACAGGTTGTCGCGGTTGATGCGCTGTAATAGCTGGGAGGGCAGTGGTTCAGTGGCGATAACAAAATTGTTTATCGGCATAATGTTGCCAGCGAGTCGCGGCATCACCTTTCCCAGATAAGCATTGCAAGCCATTACGACATGGCGTGCTTTGACCCGGCCATATTGGGTAATCACCTCGCCCGTCGATCCGTCGGAGGATGGGCGGCCGTGAGTCCCCTCGAAAATTTTAATGCCTGCTTCTTGGGCAGCTCGAGCGAGACCCAGCGCGTATTTCAGTGGATGGAGGTGCCGGCAGCCATTATCCAACAGAGCGCCATGGAAGCCCCGCGCGCTGCTCAGTTCGCTGATCTTGTTGGGAGAGACATAGGACAGTTGTTCATAGCCGTAAACGGTTTCCAGATGCTCTAGCTCATCCTGGAGTCCGCCCGCGTGGCTGGGCTTTGCGGCAAAATGAAGATTACCGGAGCCCAATTCGCAATCAATCTGATACTCATCAATCAGATCGCAGACGCGCCGAACGGCCTCGAGACTCAATTGCCACAACCCTTTTGCTGCTTCCAAGCCCACCCATTTTTCGATCGAAGTCTGGTCTGCACGTTGCCCAGTACCAACGTGGCCCCCGTTGCGTCCCGAGGCACCCCACCCCACGCGTTCAGCATCCAATACCACCACGTCATAGCCTTTTTTTCGCAGGTGAAGCGCGGTGGAAAGTCCCGTGTATCCGCCACCGATGACGCAGACATCGGTTTTAATATCGCCCTGTAAGGGTGTGAACGGAGGCAGTAATTGTGCCGAGGCGGCGTACCAACTCGGCGGATAATGGCGCTGCGCTGGGTCTGTGGCGAGGGTATGCATAGGTGGCATTATGCCGCTTGCCGGTACCGGGTTGCCATCAGATACTGTAGGGATGTTTGGCTGCCCGCGGGGCGTTATGAGTGAACCAAGTCATAAAACAGCATCCAGTAAACCCGGTGCCTATGCGCCGCCTAATGCGGTAGGGGCTTCTCGGATGCCTACTGTCGATATGTCGACCATCGAGGCCTGGCTCAAACAGCACAAGATTTCAGAGGTGGAGTGCCTTGTTCCCGATATGACAGGGAACGCTCGCGGCAAGTTCATCCCGGCGCATCAATTCACCGCCAGTCGTGAAATTAAATTGCCCGAATCCATTATGGTTCAGACCGTGACCGGGGAGTATACCGACGATCACTGGGATTTCGTTGAGCCCACCGACACCGACATGTTACTGCGACCCGATGCCAATACGTTGCGCATGGTGCCATGGGCTCGAGAACCCACCGGCCAGGTCATTGCCGACTGCTATACGGCAGAAGGGCAACCGCACCCACTNTCAACCCGCAACGTTTTGCGATACGTCTTGGGTTTGTACGAGGCTGCNGGGCTCAAACCCGTGGTGGCGCCCGAGGTGGAGTTTTACCTGGTTAACAAAAATACCGATCCGGATTATGAACTGATGCCTCCGAAAGGCCGATCAGGTCGGCGCGAGGTCGCCCGTTTGTCTTACAGCATTGATGCCGTGGCCGAGTTCGAGGATTTTGTCGAGGATATGTACGATTTTGCAGACCAACAACAACTGGATGTCGATACCCTCATACACGAAAACGGAGCGGCTCAGTTAGAGATCAACTTCAATCACGGTGATCCGCTGGCGATGGCCGATCAAGTTTTTGTTTTTAAGCGCACTGTGCGCGAAACCGCGCAGCGCTACAATATGTATGCAACGTTTATGGCCAAACCCATGCAGCGCGAGCCGGGCTCTGCGCTACATCTTCATCAAAGTCTGCTTGATCTTGAGACAGGGAAAAATATCTTCGCCACCGCTGAGGGCAAGCCGAGTCAGGCGATGATGGAGTATATGGCGGGGNTGCAGCGTTACACACCAGAGCTCATCAGTTTTTATGCACCCAACGTGAATTCTTATCGCCGCCTTGCTCCGGATATTTCAGCGCCTATTAATCTGAGTTGGGGTTTTGATAATCGGACAACCGCGTTTCGGGTGCCTAATTCGGATCCGATGAATTTGCGCATAGAAAATCGGTTCCCGGGTGCCGATGCCAATCCTTATTTGGCGATTACCGCCACTTTGGCGAGCGGACTTTTGGGAATGCGTCAGCATTTGGAGCCGACTGCACCACATCTGGGTACCGCCAACGAAGACAGCATAGGTGTCGCCAGAACGCTGGAAGAGGGTGTTCGTAAGCTCAATGACACGCCAGAATTGCAAGCTATGATCGGAGAGCTCTTCATGCGCGCCTATGCGGCGGTCAAATTGGATGAGTTTGAGGAATTTAATCGGGTAATCAGCTCTTGGGAACGCGAACATCTTTTGCTTCAGGTNTAGCTCGGTGCCGTCACGTATCAAGGCTAGTAGCAACAACGCAAGGTGAGTGAGACTACCAAAACAAGCTTGCAGCTATTTCGCTGGGTGAAGTATGCGACCTATCTGCTGCTGTCGCTAAACGTCTGGTTCTTTCTGGTCGAGGAGATGGACAGCGCCCGTTTTGCGGTGGCATCGGGCGAAGCCGTGGCGACCGGTATTCAGCTGTTTTCCGCCACGCTCGACACNGTCGCCTGGGTGATCCTTTTACTGCTGTTNGAGCTTGAAACAGCAGTGATTCCCGACCATCGCCTGCAAGGACGATTGCGTTTAGCCATTCACGGAATTCGCTTCGTCTGCACCGCAGCCATCGCCATGGCATTTTTAGGTTACGTTGGAGAGTGGCGAACACTGCTGCCCAGTGAGCCACTGATGGGAGACGCCTGCGCTCGGATCAGTGAAGGTTGGTCACTCATGATCAAGCTCGATGACTTTGTTCCACTGTCGGCCGAAAACTGTTCACAACTGGCGACAGATACTCGCCTTATATTGGGTTTGGAGCAGGTTATAGCGTCACCTGAGGGGTTACTCGAGGCGCAGCGGCTAGCTTTGGCGGACGTGGTGAACTCGGCGACCTGGATTCTGGTAGTGATTTTGCTGGAGATTGAGGTGAGGGTGCTCACGCGCTGGGGAGCCGCCTTAAGGCCCGCCACGCGGATTACGAATGCGCTCAAAATGATGCTTTACGCCACCTTGGTCGTGGCGGCTGTTTACTGGGGTTTCAAAGGGGATTTTTTGGATTTTTGGGATGCGGCACTCTGGCTCTTCGCATTTGTTTTTATCGAGCTGAATGTCTTTGAGTGGCAGCAGGAAATACGTGATCAGTCCACTGCTAACTAGCGTAATTCAGCCCTAANAATCCTCGTCAAACTCCAGGTCGTAATCCCCCAATTCTTCGCGCAAACGAAACACCTCAAGACGCTCNTCGGCGCGCCGTCGTGTTGCGGCTTTCAGTGCTTTTTCAGTGACAGCTTCGGAAAAATCCAGCGAATCTAGGTGTTCGTCGCTTAACTCTCCCGTCGCCTCAAAAAAATCATCTGCCGCTTCCTCTGTTACCGCATTGGACTTTTTCTCACCCACAAATCACCTCCCGATGATCCTGACCAAAAAGACCAGCCCCCTCGGCCGGTTAATGACATCACAGCGTAAGCATCTGCTCGCCACAAGAAATTTTTTGGACTGAACCGTTATGCCGTAAATAACTAATTAAGCTAAGTTCTGTGGTCGGTTTAGAGGTATAAAGGTAAGTTCCCCTTGATAAAAGCGCGGAGCGCTGCTTTACGTGTCGCGCAACGCGTTATGAGGGAGGTGAGGTTTGCGTTAAATGACCGATGATCGTCTCGGCTAGCGCTTCTGGGGAGGCGTTATCGCAATCCACTGCGAACGCGTTGTAGCGTTCATAAAGAGGAATGCGCTCATCGTAAATATCTCTGAGGCTTTGCGAGCCGTCCGCGGCGATACCGCGTTGCGGATCTAGTGATACGCGATATTCAATGGTCTCAAAGCGCGCACGTAGGTAAACCACAGTAGAGACGGCGCGCANGCGACGCATGATTTTGTCGCTATAAACGACCGACCCCCCCGTAGAAATAATGCATGGAAATAAAGGCATTTCGGTTAATACCTGCTCTTCTATGGCTCGGAAGTTTGCGTTGCCTCGCTTGTCCATAATTTGCTGAAGGGTTTGTTTTTCCTGCGACTCAATTAACCGATCGGTATCGACTCGTTCGAGGTTGAGCTGTTGAGAGAGCAGGCCCCCAACGGTGCTTTTTCCGCTCCCCGGCATGCCGATTAGCGTAATCATCAGATCTGAGTTCACAAGGGGGAGCTTCCTTCGGTTTGTATCCAATCGGCAGGTCTCTATGTTACCAAGGGGTAGTTGCGTACCAAAGCCCTTGTGAGAGATTCCCGGAGGAACCCAGCCCGACTCGATCATAGCGCCAGTGCATTAACAAACAGGTGTCCAGAGAAGTGGGTGGATGTGTTTNTAGTGAGCCCAGTCCCGCTCCGCTTTAAACTGTTGCGAGAGGTAATCCATTTGATCAGTCAAAATCCGGTCCTTCGCGAGATAGTGCCACTCGAAGGTATTGGGTCGAAAAGGCACCGCCAGGAGAGGCATGTGGGCTTCTTCTGGAGTGCGGCAGTCCTTTAGCCAGTTGCAGCGTTTGCAGGCGGCCACCACGTTTTCCCACCTGTCGGAGCCGCCGCGGGAGATAGGTCGCACATGGTCTCGAGTGAGCTCGCCCCGCTGATATTGGCTGCCACAATACAGACACCGATGGTCATCTCTTCGAAAAAGTGTGCGATTGCACAAGGGAGGAGTGAAGTGGCTGAGTACACGACCTTCGAGGGCGACGATCGGTTGCAGTGTGATTTCGGATCGAATCCCTGTGAGCCGTTGCACGCCACCGAAAACGGGGGGAAGGAAATCCCCGATGCCATAGAGGACATCGCCGCGGGCGTAGGCGGTTACCGCCTCATTCAGTGTCAGCCACCCTCTGGGTTGNCCCGACACGTCCAGCTTGAGAATCGCTTGCATGGGTCTCACTCACTGGTTTTTTCGACGGTACTGAAAAACTNGCATCATGACAATGATTGAAGCTGAAAATGCTGAAAGCGATATCGATCAGGGGCGGCTAGTAGCGTTCAATACGAAAATCCCTGGGTGGCTTTTGGCGCAGCATCAGTGTGCTTGCCAGACGGCCTGGGCCAGTACTTGCTCGCCGGCTAAAACCCGACCGTCAAAGCACTCACCGGATTGCACCGGGCCCACCCCGGCTGGTGTGCCGGTCATAATGATGTCGCCGTCCTCGAGAGTCAGAAACTGTCGTAGCTCNTCCAATATCACTGCGAGGGGGTAGAGCATTAAGCTGACATCACCCTTTTGCCGCAAGGCATCATTTACCCGCAACTCGAGACCCAATTGACTGAGATCTTCGGGTGCTTGAACAAATTCACTGAACAGAGCAGATCCGGTAAACGCTTTGCTGCGCTCCCAGGGGAGTCCGGCGTCTTTGAGTTTCGATTGGGTCGCTCGTTTGGTNAGATCGAGTCCAAACCCGATGCCCGCAATGTTGTCGTGCTGCACAAGTAGACAAATTTCTCCCTCGTAGTGCAGCGGTTCATCCAAAATAGAGTGAAGTTCGGTGCCGATGGACGTCGCCGGCTTCATAAACACCACCATATTTTCAGCCGGGACCGAATCCATTTCGGATATGTGGGCAGCATAGTTTCTACCAACGCAAATCACTTTTCCGGGACGAACAGGTTTGCCATTAAATTGAATAGCGGTCATGACCTACACTCCTTGAATATCGTTACTATCAAAGGCTTCTCGATACGCGGTTTGCGTCGCCAATGAGCCCGCCTTCAGTTACCCTCCNCGTACTAACATTATATTGTCAGTGGNGTAGTGAATGTTCCGNTTAATCGTCCAAATTGCTTTTTCAGTATTGTGTGTCTTTTGTAGCGCCGCGTCCGCGATGGAAAGACCGAATATTTTGGTGATTTGGGGCGACGACATTGGTTTTTGGAACCTCTCTACCAACAACATGGGCATGATGGGGTATCAGACCCCCAATATTGATCGCATTGCCAATGAGGGTGCCAAGTTCACCGATTATTACGGCCAGCAAAGCTGTACCGCGGGTCGTTCNGCCTTCATCACTGGTCAGTCGCCTATTCGCACGGGTCTTACCAAGGTGGGCATACCCGGAGCGGATCTGGGTATTCGTCCCGAGGATGTCACTCTTGCGACGCTACTTAAAGAGCAAGGTTATGCGACCGGGCAGTTTGGTAAGAACCACCTGGGTGATCGGAATGAATTTTTGCCCACCGAGCACGGCTTCGATGAGTTTTTCGGCAATTTGTATCACCTGAATGCCGAAGAGGAACCNGAGGATCCCGATTACCCGAAAAATCCTGCCTTCCGGGAGCGGTTTGGTCCGAGAGGCGTGGTTCATAGCTTCGCGGATGGTCGTGTGACCGATACGGGCCCACTCAATAAGAAGCGCATGGAGACAGTGGATCTCGAGTTTCTCGAGGGTGCGCAGCAGTTCATCCAGCGTGCCGCCGACGAGGACAAGCCATTCTTTGTGTGGATGAACTCGACGCGAATGCATTTTTGGACCCATACCCCGGAAGAGGAGAATGGGCTATCGGGCCAGGGCTTTTACAATGACGCGATGGTCGGCCACGATAATTTAGTGGGGCGCATGCTCGACCAGCTAGACGAGCTCGGTATCGCAAATAACACCATTGTTCTGTACAGCACCGACAACGGACCGCACTTTAATACCTGGCCTGATGCGGCGATAACCCCCTTTAGAAGCGAAAAAAATACTAACTGGGAAGGGGGTTACAGAGTACCGGCGCTGGTGCGTTGGCCAGACAAGATTCCCGCAGGTACGATTCTGAATGACGTGATGTCACATGAAGACTGGTTGCCGACACTGATGTCGGCGGCCGGGCGTCCNACTGTCACGGAGGAGTTAAAGGCTGGCGTGAACGTTAATGGTCGCGATTATCATAACCACTTGGACGGTTACGACTTTCTGCCATACCTGACCGGTGAGGCCGATCAGGGGCCCCGCAATACGTTTTATTATTGGAGCGACGACGGGCTGTTGACGGCAATGCGGGTCGGGGACTGGAAGGTGGTCTTTGCCGAACAGCGCGCCAAAGAGTTTGATGTCTGGCGGGAGCAATTCGATACACTGCGAATCCCTAAGGTATTCCACTTACGCCGCGATCCTTTTGAGCGCGCTGATGAGCACTCCAATACTTATAATGACTGGTGGGTAAGAAGTGCATTACCTCGACTAGCGATCGCGCGTGCGCAACTACAAGGCTTTATGGAGACGCTAAAGGTCTATCCACCAAGGCAGCGGCCCGCGTCATTCACTATTGATCAATTGATGGAGCCGCTGTACGAGCGCACCGAATAGCGCGCAGTGTGACCGTTTTGCACGTGAATGCTGCGGCTCGATACATCCGGAGGGCGGCGGACGGAAANGCGAGCCAACGGCTCGCTTTTCTCTTCGATTAATGTGCTCCCGAAGGGTCTAGCTCCCAGGCCTCGGTCAGGAAGGCGTGCACAACACCGCCATCAACTGTGATGGTATCTCCCACCACATAGTTGCCTGACCGCGCGGCGAGATAAATTGCCACACCGGCCATGTCTTCTTCGTTACCGATCCGCCCTGCGGGGACATGNTTGCCGACGATGTCGCCGAGGTCACGGGCTGCTTTGTTCATCTCTGATGCAAACGCGCCGGGAGCAATGCCCGTGACGAGAATACCGTCTTTGACCAGGCGCGCTGCAAGTCGCTTGGTCAGGTTGATCACCGCCGCCTTGGAGGCCTGATAGCTGTATGTCTCCCAGGGGTTGGGGCGTAGCCCGTCGATGGAGGCGATATTGATTACTTTGGCCGGTTGCTCGGCGGAGGCCCCCGCCTTTAACAGCCCATGCATGGCCTGCGTCAGGAAAAAAATCGACTTAACGTTGAGGTCCATGACCTTGTCCCAACCCGCCTCGGGGAAGGTTTCGAAGGGCTCGCCCCAGGCGGCGCCAGCATTATTAACCAGTATGTCGACAGCCGATTCATGCTCGGCCATGGTTGCTGCCAGCGTCTTGCAGCCATCCACCGTAGAGATGTCCTGGGGCACGGCAATACAGTTAGGGCCCAGCTCGTCGGCTACCGCCTCGCAGACATCCGCTTTGCGGCTGGAAATATAAACCTTGGCACCCTGACCGATAAAACCACTGGCAATCATTTTGCCGATACCGCGTGAGCCACCGGTGACCAATGCCGTGCGTCCGNCAAGTGAGAAGAGGGATTGGGTGTCCATAAGTTTGTCCTGTGTGGAGTATGACGAGCGAGCGTGAACTCAATTGGCACGGATTATGCCATAAGGCTCNGCCCGCACGAACTAATGCAGTAACACAAGGAAGCACGTGCACTAAGCCAGCTGATTTTGCTGCCGGTGCAGGAGTGTGAGCCGCCGTGATAGGTATGGGTTGTGGTGCGCTTTAGCAAGCGCCTGCGGTTGGCGCGCTTACGCTGTGGCGGTCACGTGCCAGAACTGTCCCCCGAAAGTCATACCGGAGGCCTCGGTGTAGTAAGCCGAAACGGCGGCTATGACCTTGTCACGCACCGGCTGCTGTAGATCGCCCGGCGCCTCCCGTACCATTTGTGCGATCGGGCCAATTTGCACCAGGCGCTCGACAATATCGGCAAGAGCAAGTCCACGACCAAACACTAAGGGATGGCTGAGCGGTGCAACGCTAATGCCGCTGAACCCTGACTGGGTCAGGATGCCCTCGACGTATTCGGGTTCCTCAAAAGCAAAGGGTCCGGGGGTTCTTGGCGGCATTTCCGGTGGCGCTGGCAACAGCTCTAGCGCGGCCATTGCCGGCACCGTCATGAAGGGGTTTACGGCTCGAGGCTGCCAGCAGCAAAANCCCAAGCGGCCAGAAGGCCGCAGCGCATTGTGGATATTGCTGAACGCGGCGACGGGGTCCTCGAAGAACATCACTCCGAAACGTGAAAAGACCGCATCAAAAGAATCTGGCTGAATGTNATGTGTTTGTGCATCGGCTTGTACAAACTCGATGGTAGCGCTTGGTTNGGCGCGATTCTCCGCCATTGTCCTCGCAACCGAGAGCATCGGCGCAGAAATATCGATTCCAGTAATAGCGCCCTCGGCGCCAACGCGATGGGCGAGANTGAGTGAGGTATGCCCGCAGCCGCAGCCGATGTCGAGAACGCGCTCACCCGCTATCGGTGCAAGTGTTTCGATAACGGCCTCGCCCAGCGGCTGAAGCATGGTCTCCATGAGCGCGTCGTGGGTGACCCAGTTTTCCCCCGTTTTCCCGTTCCAGAATTCACTTTGTGACGCATTGTGCATAGCTTGTCCTGATCAGGGCCTGGCCAAGACGCCGATGGCCTCGGTTTGCAGGCTACCAAGATACAGATTGTTGCCACAGGGGGTGACGCCCGTGATGTAGTGGAACGGATTGTCTTGATCCTGCAGGTTATGCAAGACCTCACCCTCTAGATTGACGCCAATGACAAAGCTGCCGGGTTGAGCAGCGGCCTCCAACACAGAGATAGGTAAGAACGACAGTAGCGCGCGAAGGCGGGGCAGGGTGGCCAAAGCGTCGAGGTCAGCGCGGAGCGAGGGCATGGCGATCCAAAAAGTACCTTCTCCGTCGAAGCGAATATTGTCAGGTGTGCCGGGTAGTTCGTCGGTGAAAATATCCCGCTGACCGGCTTTGTCCCCTTTCAGCCAAAGCCGATGTACCCGACCCATGCCGGTTTCATTCACCAGCACATAATCTTCATTGGGGCCCAGTGTGACACCATTGGCGAAAAAGAGGCCGTCCATCATGACTTCGGTCTTTTGAGTGTGAGAGTCATAACGCAGTAGTCTGCCCGTGCGGCTGCCCTCAAAAAAATCGAGCGCGACCTGCGTATAGTCAAAGCGCTGGCTGGCATCTGAAAACCAGATGCGGCCCTGTTGATCAATATCGAGATCGTCAACAAACCGCAGCGGTTCGCCGTCGAGTGATGTGGCCAATACTGTTATTTCGCCGCNGGCACTCATGTGGAGCAGGCCTTTCATGGAATCTGCAATCCAGAGTCCACCCTGTCCGTCGGGTCTGAGGCCCAGTGGGCGTCCGCCCGTGTTGCCAATGATGTCCCAGTCACCGGTTGCCGTGCCGCGCAGCACTGCCCCGCCTTCTAGGCTGGTGTATAGCCGGCCTTGAGTATCGCAGGCAACGTGTTCGGGGGCGGGACCCACAGGGATCTCTGTAATTGCAGAGAGCGCCTGATTCGGTGCAAATACCCCGGTCAGGCCGGGGTTAGGAGGAGGGCTCCAGGCAACGGCTTGGGCCGGCGCCCATCGAGGCGCCAGCCACAATATGATCAGCCCCAAAGCGAACAGGCTGGCCATGGTCTGTAGCGCACGCTTCATCTTTTTATTGCGCGGGTCATGCGCCGTCTGCAGAGGCTCTCAGCGTTTGATCCATCGCAGCGCGCAATCGTGTTGCCCAGTCCTTGAGCATGCGGTCGGCCGCCTGTCGGTTGGTAATCCGGTTAGCGTAATTCACAAAAGAGTCCGGATCTGCCTTGCTGTCATAGGCGCGCATTAGCACCTCTGACGTCTCTGCATCGATCAACTCAAGGTATAGCGTCATGGCGCCGGCAGAGGCGGAGTAGGAGCGGCTCATGCTGGGGCTGTTCAGGTCTGGGCTAGTGACGTCCAGATTGACAATGTTCGGGAACACCAACAGCACTTCCTCGCCCCCTTGCCACTCAGTGACCAGATCGTACGCGGGATCTTCGGTCAGCGCGTTGGTAAAGAAGCTGGTGCATTCTTCTCCCAAATCCGTCTTGATGCGGTCCATATCACGCTGCTTTACCTGCTGGGTTGAACTGCGATGCCCTGAGTTGTAGTCGCGTTGCCAGTTTTTGCGGAAAGCCACTTGGCAGGGCACGATGCCGAACTTCTGGTAAATCTCAAACTGGGCGTCGGGCTTCATGTAGACCGCGCTGTGCTTATCGCTGAGCACCAACTCCAATCCGTCGGGTGTGGTGCTGGGCGGGGGCTCCGAAGTCGAAGCACATCCGGCCGTGACTAATAGCGTGAGCAGGGTCGTGATGACAATGGTTCTGTTCATGGTTTCTGTCCTTTTCATCAATCCTTGATTCTAGTGCGGCCACTTGAGCAGAGTTATTCTGCAATGCGTTACAACGACCACCCCAAGATCTCCCTTTATAGCCTATTTGTCGCGAATCGCTAGTGCTTTACCCGACGACTCGTTGTTGGGTGTGAAAAGTGCCGATCTTCATTGATCAGAGCGCTTTTAATAGGCGGGCGCTGACCCGATTCTTGAAGCGGCACGGCCACAGCAGTATTCTCGGCACTGTTGCGAGAGCACAAGTTGGAAACAGGAGAGTAAGTGCCATGAATCAGGCCGTACCAGAGCGTGCCCAGTTTCACCATATGAAGGATGGCACCCAGCAAGACTGGGAAATTATCGGCGCTGAATTTTTCGAATTTCGCGGTGAAGTGTGCCACCGAATCAAGAACCACTTGATGTTATTAGAGGGTGACTGCGGTGGTTTTGCGGTGGACCGACTCACGCATAGCCTGCAAACCGCGACGCTCGCGTATCAGGACGGCAAAGACGAAGAGTATGTGGTGTGTGCCTTGCTCCATGACATTGGAGATACCCTGGGTCCGGCGAACCATGCCGACGTTGCGGCGGTGTTGCTTGAGCCTTATGTGAGTGAGGCCAACTACTGGATGGTGAAGCATCACGGCATTTTTCAGGGATATTACTTCTTTCATTACATGGGTCTAGACCGCGACTTGCGGGAGCAGTATAAGGATCACTCCCACTATGCGCGCACGCTAGAGTTCATCGAGAAGTANGATGCNCCCGCGTTTGATCCAGAGGGAGAATGCTTCGAGCTGTCATTTTTCGAGCCGATGATGGAGCGCGTATTCAAAGAGCCCAAGCGGTCTCTCTATATTAGCGACTCTGCTTAAACCGTTTAAGGTAGGCTCACTACAAGAGCGCACCATGAAACTGCTCTTCATCTGCACCCATAACCGATGCCGCAGTATCCTTTGCGAGGCAATTGCCAGCCAGCGAGGCCACGGCGTATTGCAAGCCGCCAGCGCGGGCAGTGCGCCCGTATCTTCCGTGCACCCTTTGACGCTCCGTTATCTTCGTGAGCGCGGCTATGAAACCTCCGGCCTGGCGAGCCAGTCCTGGAATGACCTTGAGGCCTTTGAGCCCGATCGCGTTATTACAGTGTGTGACAGCGCTGCGGGAGAGGTATGCCCGTTATGGATGGGTAATGTGGGGAAATGGCATTGGGGCCTGCCTGACCCTTCTAGAGTAGAAGGTGACGAAGAGGTAATCCGCGACGCCTTTATGTCGGTAATCGATCGTATCGAGGGCAAAGTGGATGAATGGATGCTCGCAGCGCGCCCCTGACTGCATACAGATTCAGCATAGCTAAGAGGAGTTTATTGTGGGCACTTTTGAGCGCTATCTAAGCGGTTGGGTGGGGCTTTGTATTCTGACTGGGGTTGCACTGGGTAACTTTTTGCCCCACTTCTTTGCGGCGCTGGCGGGTCTCGAGGTTGCTGGAGTGAATCTGGTGGTGGCTGCCCTTATTTGGATCATGATCTACCCGATGATGGTGCAGGTGGATCTTGGTTCGATTCGCGACATTGGACGACGGCCCAAGGGTCTAGTCATCACGCTGGTAGTCAATTGGTTGATCAAACCCTTCACTATGGCGGCATTAGGATGGCTCTTCTTTCGGATGCTGTTTGCCGATCTAGTGGATCCGCAAACAGCGACTGAATACATTGCGGGCATGATTTTACTGGGCGTCGCGCCCTGTACGGCGATGGTGTTCGTCTGGAGCCATCTCACAAAGGGCGATGCGAATTACACGCTGGTGCAAGTCTCGGTTAACGACCTCATTATGATCTTCGCCTTTGCACCACTGGCTGGTTTTCTTTTAGGCATCACCGATATCGTTGTACCGTGGGAGACGCTCATTTTATCCGTCACGCTCTACGTGGTTATGCCCCTTTTGGCGGGTGCCATGACACGTAAGGTCCTGCATAGCCCCCAGTCGCCTGAGCGACTCGAATCCTTGCTGGCGGTGCTTAAACCTTATTCGATCGCTGGGCTTTTAGGCACCATCGTTCTGCTGTTTGGTTTGCAAGCACAAACCATCCTTGCCCAGCCATTGCATATTATGCTCATCGCAATCCCCCTTTTGATTCAGACCTATGGCATCTTTGCTCTCGCGTACCTGGCGGCGCGCTGGTGGCGGGTTGAACACGCTATTGCAGCGCCGTGTGCGCTCATCGGCACCTCCAATTTTTTCGAATTGGCGGTCGCAGTGGCGATCAGCCTTTTCGGCTTACACTCTGGAGCGGCGCTAGCCACCGTAGTGGGAGTGCTTGTTGAGGTGCCGGTCATGCTGTCGCTCGTGGCCATTGTGAATCGCACCCGCTGGTAGCCTGTTTGNCCGTCGCAGGGGCTAGCCTTCCCTGATACGATCTGTCCANNAGTGGTCGAGCAGCGGCAGTCAGCTGCTGCGCAGCTCCACAGGAACTCGGCGCAGAATAGTAAGGAGGCCAACCATGGCCGTGGCCTATCAACTCGAGGAAGCGGGCACCTGCCTAAGTCGCACCACCATTGAACGGCGTCAGCTGGGGCCTCGGGATGTCCGATTGGATTTGAAGTTCTGCGGCATCTGTCACTCCGATCTGGTGGCGGCCAGTGACAAACTGGGTGGAGGCATGTTCCCAATGGTGCCGGGACACGAGATGGTGGGGGTGGTGAGCGAAATGGGCCCCCAAGTCGAAGGCGTCGCGGTGGGTGATGTGATGGGTGTCGGGTGTATTGCAGACAGTTGCCGTAGCTGTCATTCGTGTGATTCGGGCGATGAACATTACTGCGAGACGGGCTTTACCCTGAGCTTCAACAGTAAGGACCGCGAGGGGCGCGTTAATTATGGCGGCTATGCCTCCGACTACGTGGTCGACTACGACTACCTTGTGCCGATTCCCGAAGGTGCGGATCTCGCACGGATGGCGCCCCTACTGTGTGGCGGAATCACGGTCTACACACCGCTGAAGCGCTTCAATGTGGGCCCCGGCACGACCCTGTGTGTGCTGGGAATGGGCGGGCTCGGTCACCTTGCNATCCAGTTTGCCAATGCTATGGGTGCGCGCGTTTTGGTCGCATCGCGCTCCGCGGCAAAGCGGGCCGATGCCCAGCGATTGGGTGCTGAGTTGGCACTGGATCCAGAGTCTGACGAGATGCAAACCTGGATAGGTCAGTGTGACTTGATTCTCGATACGATCTCGAACCCTCACGATTTGAATCAATGGTTTCCACTCCTACGACGGGGCGGCAAGCACTGTCTCGTGGGCGTGCCTACGGCCCAGCTAGAGGTCTTCCCTGCGTTGCTTGTCTTCGGTGACCGAAGCCTAGAGGGCTCCTTGATTGGCGGTATCGCCGATACTCGCGAGATGATTCAGTTTGCCCACGCTCATGGCCTGGGTGCCGAGATCGAGCTGATTCAGCCGGAAGAGATTGAAGGTGCCTGGCACCGATTGCATGAAGGCGATGTACAGTACCGGTTCGTGATTGATCTGGAGCCACTAGGTCAGCACTGAGCGCGAGCGAGTTGGTGCGCATCTCTTTCCTCGGGCTGCCGGCGGCAGCGGATGTGCGCCCCCTGATTTTTTCCAATTGGCAATTTCGCTAAAGTTTCATGATGACATTATTTATTTATGCCTCGTATGACGTCTGCCGCGGCTGACGCTTCCAAGGCGCCATCTTGTGACGGTTTGGGCGAGCCCATTGNGGAGATGTCAGTTTCGCNAGCGATGACAGACGCTGCTGCTGGAACCAATTCCAAGTGGCCGCCGTTTGCGTCAATNCCGCTGTGGCTGCAACAGGAGCTCCGTTCTGACCATGCAGGAGAGTACGGGGCCGTCATGATTTACCGCGGTATGTTGGCGGTCTCCCGGGATGCGAGTGTGCGGCAGTTTGCCGAACAGCACTTGCTGACCGAGCAGAAGCATCTCGCACTTATGGACACCATTATTCCCGCGACCGGTCGCACGCGCTTGCTACCGGTCTGGCGGGTCATGGGGTGGTTGACTGGGGCCTTGCCTGCGCTTTTTGGACGTCAGGCCGCCTTTGCGACCATCGAGGCGGTAGAGACCTTTGTGGACCATCATTACCAACAGCAGATCACTCGGCTGGATGCAGAGGGCGACTATGGTTCACTCAGGCAAAGCTTGGTGGATTGCCAAGCCGACGAGGTGAGCCATCGCAATGAGGCGACGCAGCTGGCGTCCCCCAATCGCAGGTTGTTGCTGAGGCTATGGTGCGCGATTGTGGGGTCGGGCTCTGTCGCCGCCGTGGTGGCGGCGAAGAGAATCTAGTCTGCCGAAGTGTTTCGGCGCTTTCACCTGACTAGCAAAAAAAGCCCTGCTTATGGCGCAGCGGTAACAGTGCTTCAGTCAAGCGCGCTCACTCTGGGATCGTTGGGGTACACCCACTCCTCGCCAATCACTTGCTGTACAGCAAGGTCTGCCGGAATCTTGTTGAGGCCAATCATTCGGTCCGCGTTCTGATTCCAGTGGTAAATACGCGCCTCCTGATAACTGAGCGGTACGCCCTTAAAGCCTGGTGACTCCATCGACTTCTGAATCTGTGTGCCGAACTCAGTGTCCTCTAGCAGTATGTCGCAGAGCCGTTCTCCGTTATTGACCGTCCAGTAGTCCGGTCCCTCTCCGTCACCCCAGTCGGGGGCAATGGTCCAGCACTCCAGACGGCACTTGTTAATGCCATTGGGCCAGAATAGCAGCGGTGCAAGCACGAACTCTGTCAGCTGAGAAACCCAGTTGGGGAACATGCCGTAAGACTGGATACAGGTACGAGCGATTTCACCCACCGTCGCGATCTCGGCGTGAGCACCCACACTTCGGGTTGAATCAGCATCCTTCATGTGGTCGATGCGTGGCGGCGGCGCCACCATGCGCCCGTGACCATTTGCATAAAGTGTATTCACATTGCGCCGGTGATCTAGCAGCGGCGCCACCGTGGTGGGGTGGATATTGGGTACGTGGTATACCTCGGTATTCGCTTCCATCGCAATCTTCCAATTGCAGTCGAGATCAAAGCTGTAGCGTGCAGACAGACGGCACTGATCGAACTGAAATTCGCGCCATTCGTCGGCGATGGGCCCCAGCCACTCCAGAAGGCTAATGGCTTCGGAATCGAAGTTCACAAAAATGAATTTGCCGAAGGTATCGCAGCGAACGCTCCTAAGACTTCTGCAACTGAAGTCGAGGTCCCTGAAATCCTCCGGGTCTTTGATGGCTTTGAGCTCACCATCCAGTGAGTAACTCCAGCCGTGATATTTGCAGGTGAGTCGTAGTCGTTTGCCTTTGGGTTCGGTGACGACGGGTGCGCCGCGATGAGAGCACACGTTATAAAATGCCTTTACTTCACCCTGCTCGGTATGCACGAGCACCACGGGTTCACCGGCCTGATCCCAGGTCATGTAACAGCCTGGTTCAGGAATCTCATCGAGGTGCGCCGCAAAGAGCCAGGATTTTTTAAAAATCTCGGCCTGCTCCAGTTCGAAAAACCGTCGGTCGGTGTAACGACCTGCCGGGATATCAGGAAGATGAGGGAAACTTTCGGGCGGTTCTGTTCGAGCGGCCTCGTATTCCATGAGTGCTCGCAGTTTCTGGATTTCTTGCTGTTCCATCGATTTAATGCTCCGTTATTATCGTCCCAGTCTACCGATGATATTGGGACGTTACTCGCTATGCCATGGCTCTTGATCGACCAATAATAGGGTGCTCCGATACGGGCATCCTCAATCGGTTAATGGTGGAGGAAAAAAAGCTAGCATGTCAGTTGACAGTCTGACAGCCTCACAAACCCCTGTGAAGGGGGATTCAACAGCGAGACGGTTGTTGATTGGCTTGAATATTTCTGGCCATGCTCATGACGCTACCCGCCACTAATCTGAGCGGCTATGCTGGCGCAATACTCGTTGCCCGTAGGAAAGACGTTATGCCAATCGCCAAGCGCTCTCGGTATTTTTCTTTACTGTCCGCCCTGATTTGGTTGTTTTGTGCTTCGCCGTTCTCCTCCGTAAACGCTGAGGACGCGCCCACTCTGCCGCTGCAGGCTGTCTTCGCTGAAAACTTGCTCCGAGCGGCCATTACAGGCGCACCAGATAAGGAGGTTATCGTGAGTCGCGTGAGCCTCCCCCCGCAAACAAAGCTGCCGTGGCACTGGCATCCGGGAGAGGAAGTTTTTTATGTTATTGAAGGGGCCGTTACTCTTGTGCGCCGCGGCTTACCCGATGTGTTAGCTCGGGTCGGTGATGTGCAAAAAATTGCGCCGAAGACCATTCACACTGGATACACCGGAGAAGACGGTGCCGAATTGGTGATCTTCAGGGTGCACGCGATGGGCGAGCCAGAGCGCCATCTTGTCGACTAGCTAGGGCAATGAAAGGTGCCCGGCGAATCAGGCTAATTAATCAGGAGGTATGCCATGCCAGCTGCAGGAAAATGCTTGTGTGGGCGCATTCAGTACACGCTCGAGCAGCAAGGGCCGGGCCTTGACGTATGCCATTGCAAAAACTGTCAGCGTCAATCGGGTGCTGCGTTCGTGCCATTTTTGGCAACACCTTTGGCTGCGCTACAGGTTGCTGGATCACCTAAAACCTTTATGGACGATGAAACAGAGAGTGGTAAGACCGTGGCACGCCATTTTTGTGGCGATTGTGGTTCTCATCTTTACGTGACTGTCGAGGCGGCCCCCAATACTGCCTATGTGGCGGTGGGCACGCTCGATGATACTCACGATCTCAGGCCCGAGTGCCATGGATGGACGGCGTCCAAGCAGGAATGGATCCAAATTCTTGATAGCGCGACCCAGCACGAATTTGAGCCTCACTTGCAACCCGAATCCACCGTGACTGGGTAAGAGCTGTTTTTATGAAGATCACTGTGGGCCCAGGTGTGATGGTGGCCGCGGCATTTGTTGGACCAGGTACGGTCACTACGGCCAGTGTGGCAGGTGCCAGTTCGGGCGTGACCTTGCTGTGGGCAGTTATCATTTCTGTGCTCGCCACTATCGTATTGCAAGAGCTTGCCATTCGTAGTGCGCTGTCAACAAATCAGGACTTGGCACTATTGATTCGGCAGTTTGGCCATGATCGCGGATGGGGTGTGCCGATTGCGCTTCTCATACTGTGTTCAGTCGGCCTCGGAAATGCCGCTTATCAGTCAGGTAATTTAGCGGGTGCCGCGATGGGGCTGTCGGGTGCTACTCCGGTCAGATTCAGTCACGCAGTGCTGGTGACCGGCATCTTTGCTGCCGGATTGATAGTGGTTGATCGATATCGATTGCTCGAGCGGGTCATGTTGATATTGGTGGGCCTGATGACTTGTTTGTTAACGGGCTTGGCGGTGGCCTGCCTGCCAGAATTGATGACAGCGCACCGACAGGTGGTATCCAATGTTCATGCCTTCGATGCGACTCTGGTGCTGGCGCTGATTGGCACAACGGTTGTACCGTACAACCTCTTTCTTCACGCAACTGCGGTACGTCATCGCTGGTCAGGTATTGCCTTGGCCGATGCATTGCGTCAGGCACGTATGGAATCTGCTGGTGCTATTGTTGTTGGGGGTGTGGTCACCGCGGCAATTATGATTGTCGCCACTGTCGTGATTGCTGGTGATACCTCGCGGCCGGCGCTTGAGGCTTTGCAAGTCGGCATTGATCAACGGTTTCCCGACATTGGGCGGTGGGCTATGGGGGCGGGCCTGTTTGCGGCCGGGTTGACCTCTGCGATAGCAGCACCGGTAGCGGCCGGTTGGGCGGTGTGCGGTGTGATGGGGTGGAATACTTCATCAGGCAGCAAGGCGTTCAAGGGCGTTGCGTTGATGGTTTTGGCGGTCGGCATGTTATTCGCCATTTTTGCCGCACGGCCAGTCGCGTTGATTGTGCTGGCCCAAGCGACCAACGCGGTGCTCTTGCCACTGGTTGCGCTGGTATTGCTCGTTATCGTGAATAGTCCGCTGATCCCCCACGACTACCGTAATGGCTGGACACAAAACTTGATTGTGACAAGCGTTATCGGTGTAGTGCTCCTGCTCGCGGCGACCAAATTACTTTCGGTATTCGGCTGACTGTTAGAGGCAGGCGCTGCTTGGCTTTTCCCGACATCGGGGTGTGTTATCTCTGTCTTTTGTGTCGCTCCGTCAGTAGCCGATCCCATTGCATCGCTGAGGATATAAATCATGCTAAATCTCAAAGATAGAACTGTGGTGATTACGGGAGGTGCCACCGGCATCGGATTGGGACT
>NYTE01000039.1 GCA_002683335.1 Halieaceae bacterium | reverse complement strand
CACCAGTAATCGCCAAATCCAATGAGTTCGCAGAGAACTGCACGAACCCCTGACTGAATTCCTGCGCCACCTCTTTCAGGGCAACACCCTGACCTACAACCGCCGCAGCACGCTGCAAGGGTGAGGTGGCAAAAATGTCACCAAAAGAAGCTGTGGATCGCTTNAAACCCGCCGTTGCCGAGTTCGCTATGTTGTTGGACGTGACCGCGAGCTCAGTTGTTGCTGCGTTAAGTCCGGTNAGAGAAGTGTAAAACGACATCTTTCAGCTCCTGCTAGATTATTCTGCAATAGTTTGAATTTCGGCTANCGACACTGTGTCACCGCCCANCAGCTGAAGGTCNAGCTGCTGACCAGANGGATTCCAGGANACGCTACTTACAGTCTCCAGAATCGACACAGGCGCTATCTGCATGCGGCCATCAACNATGGCGCTTGCGGTAATTTGATAAGTTTCAACGGGCAACTGNTTGCCGTCGGAGTCTTGNCCCGACCAGGCAAAACGNTGCTCACCAGGCTCCAGCTCTCCTACGTTTTGNCTNAAGACCAGCTCACCTTCTTTGTTGTANACACTCATGGTGAGGAGGTCGGCNCCNTCCTGAACGCTNACNAGNGTCTCTGTGGGTCGNCTACCNCCGCCCTGACCAAANCCACCGNCCACTGCCACNCGCTTGCCCACNAGTTGNGNNCCGCTTAANAGAGACTGCTCNCGNAGATTNCCGACCATCGTCTCAAGTGANGCCTGCATNCCCTTNATACCTTCTACNGAGGAGAANTGCGCCAGCTGCGCAACAAATGCCTCATTTTCCATGGGATCCAATGGATTCTGNTTCTTCAACTGCGCCGTGAACANCTGCANNAAAGCATCACGACCCAGCATNTCGTCGTCGTCACCATTTTTATACATGGCGTTGGCTTGCTCGGTGCGGTACTGCTCGGTTGTCAAAATAGAGTCAATGGCTGACACNGACTNNTCTCCNAATATTCGCTTAAGACTTCATGACTTCCAGCGTGCGCATAATCATCTGCTTCGCTGTATTCACGACTTCAATATTGTTTCGGTAAGATCGAGCTGCGGCGGTCATTTCCACCATCTCTGCTACTTCGTTCACGTTGCTTTGCCAAACGTATCCGTCGGCATCTGCAGAGGGGTTGCCCGGGTCATAGGACCTCGGCGAGGGCGTGGGGTCATCAAGCACGTTGCCGATATGAATGGATCCGGCATAACGTGTTTGCTCTCCCGCCGCCTGATCCTGTAAAAGCGTGCGAAACACCACGCGCTTCGCGCGGTAAGCGCCTTCGGGCGTATCCGAGGTATTCGAAGCGTTAGCTAGATTCGACGCCGTGGTATTCATTCTCACCAACTGGGCGGCGAGCGCGCTACCGGCAATCCCAAACACCTTGTCCATTGACATGGCTTATTCTCCCTTCAGAGCGCGTTTGTAGGCCGATACTCGGCCCTGNAAAAAGTCCAGCGTGGCCTGATAATCGATAGCGGCCTTGCCGTATTTAGCTTGCTCAAGACCGATTTCAACCGTGTTGCCGTCGACCGCTGGGTTATAAGGAATGGTAAAAACCTCTCCGTTATCGGCGTGGCCAGCCCCGCGCCAATGGTTAGCATGGGTCGCCTGCAGGCTACCTACACCGAGCTGCCACCCAAGAACCGTGCGAAAATCCACATCCTTGGCTTTGAATCCGGGGGTATCGGCGTTGGCGATATTGGTAGACAGCACTTCCATCCTGCGCGACTTAAGCTGCAGGGCGTCGGCGTGTATGCCAAAAAGCGAGTCCAACATGTCTGCCTACCAAGATTTGTAACTATTCACCCTGTTAACAGCAGAAAACGTGCCAAAAAAATTACTGTGTTGATTTTATTGATTTTTATATTTTTTTAGGCCCGTCAACCAGGAAGATTTTGAGACAAGCGGCAAGAGTGTGCCGGTGGTTGGATGACGGGTTATTGGTCATAATCGAGCCATGAAGCCACAGCCTCTCAATACGGTGCCTGCCTCAGACCCACCGCGAGCAACTGCGATTCTCTGGGTGCTCTGGTGGTGTTTGGGCGCTTTGGCGCTGGTGTCGCTGCCCGCTTACTCCGAACGCGATCAGACGGTCATCAAGGCAGCGGCCACATTACAGATTCAAGCCGCAGCCGCAGCCGCCTTCCAAACGCCAGAAGAGCGNATCGAAGTCAGGCTTGGGGATAAGCGGCTGGTGTTGCCAGATTGCTTGGACGACTTCGGGATCAGCTTCCCGTTCAATGACCGTGTCACCACGCAGATGGACTGTATGGATCCCGAGTGGAGGGGCTTCGTACAAATCAGGCTGGGTAGTGGCGTGGATGTTTTTCGCTATAACACTGCGCTGGCAGCGGGCGAAAGACTGAAAAGAAGCCATGTTACTCGGCACACTGTCTCAGAGAGCATTGTAGCGTCCAATCCCATAGTCGTTTTGGAAGATGCCCTTGGCCTTGCATTAGTGCAGGCAATGACCATAGACGAAGTTCTCCTAGAGAGTCACTTTTCGGGGTCAGGCACCTTGGAACAAACATCTTCTTCGGTTAAGGCCCCGGAAGCTGGGGGCTGGGTGGCGACGCAAATCATTCCGAGAGGGAGCAGGCTAAGCGAGAATTCGTTCACATGGGACACGATAGAAGGCCGTATTCCGACCGATCTTATTCCTGCCAGCGCCGAGTTCGCCATGTTTGAGGCTACTAGGAACATCATGCCTGGCGANAAATTGCGCCTATCTGCAGTAAAAATGGCGCCATCTGTCCGCAAAAACGAGGAAATTGAAATAAAGCTAGTGCGTGGGGCGCTCACAGTCACTAATGTGGTGCGAGTCAGTCGTGACGCCACCATTGGTGAATCGATTGATGTCATTAACACCGAGTCTGGGCGTGTACTAAAGGCGAGGGTGATCGGCATTGGGCAAGTAGAATTATTATGACGCCAGTGCTAAAGTTTTGCGCGTTCGCTCCGATATTTTCATTGGAGAAGAAAAAAACCGCGCCTTGAGTGTTGAGTGCAGCGGATATAGGAGGCTTAAAGATGCCAAGCATCACAGAAACTATGCGTAGCGCTGTCCCGGAAAGCACGGGCAAGAAAGACCTGCGCGCTGAAAAAGCCTCGAGCCCCACCCCCGATAATCAAGGCACAGAAGCGGGTGCCGTTGATACGCAAGTCGATCAGATCGCGCTGAGCGACTCGGTAGTCAAAGCTATAGAAGGGTCTAAATTCGATGCCGCCAAAGTTGAAGCATTGCGTTTGGCGATCATGGAGGGTAATTACCCTCTCGACGCCAAACGGATCGCCGAGAACATGGTTGACCTGGAGCGGATGATCAATTCCTAACCGCTCTTTTATTTAGTTACATTGAATGCATCAATGACCGCTGGCGATAAATCCACGGGTATCGAGTCTCTCAGAGAGGGCCTACACAAAGCCAATGCATTAAATGCCCTGCTGGAAGAGGAATTGGCGCTACTGAAAGCGGGAGACCTTGACAGCTTTGAAGCGTTGCAAGCCAAAAAATCCGAGACCCTCGAAGCACTCTCTACTTTACTCCCCGTCTTGACCGGTGACATCAGCTTGGCTGAGACAGAGGATGACGGAATAGCTGTGTCCCTCGTCGAAGAAATCAACACCCTACTTGCGACATGTCGGGATGCCCACCTGAGGAACGCCATGCTGATTGACCGCAAAATGGAAGCTACGCGTTCAGCATTGGAAGTGCTCAGGTCGAGTCGATCGGCCGACACGGGTGAAACCTATGATCGGCTGGGTAAACTTAAGCGGGGTCAATCCCGGGGACGAGAAACCGACGTTTAATACTGAAGGTCATCAACCGGCTAACCGATGGGCTCATCATCCCTAAGCCAGAACACCCACGCCAGCACCACGGCAACCGCCCTGTAAAGCGACTCCGGGATCTCGTCTCCGATCTCAACTCCACTCAGTAACCGCTGCAGGGCCTCGTCTTCAATAACCGGAAGTCCGAGGTCAAAAGCCGCTTCGATAATCGACATGGCGTCTTCGCCCTCGCCCTTTGCCAAAATACTGGGCGCTTCGCGCTTGCCGTACTCAAGGGCTATAGCCTTGATTTCATCGAGGTCTCTCATACTGACGAATCCAAGCGCTCACCGATCCGCGTCGAAGACACCGCCACCTGTGAATCTTTGACAGTGTCGCGAGCCTGATTGAAGACCGCAAAATGCTCCAGATGGAGGCCAAACTCGGACACCTCCGCAACCAACTCGGTTCGTGAATCCTGGGCTCGCAAGTAAACAGCGGGGTCTGTTAACCAAGCATCAAGTCGCACTTTCTTTGCCGGCACATGCTCTACCCGTAGCCACACGTCTGAGTCTTTTGCGAACTGGGTGTAGAGATTAATCACCCACGGTATTGGGCCGGGTGGGTCACCCCGCCGGCCACGCTGAAGGTTCAACTCAACCGGCGCCCCGTTCACCCACGCAAGAATATCGGCGTTAATGACATCAGAACGTAGCGCGGTTACCGCACGCTCCTGACGACCATCAATATCGGTCAAGATGCCTCGTGCACGCTCCGCAGTGGCAGCATCGGTAGCAAAGCCCAGTAGCCGCATCAATATCGAAGGCAGAGCCGGCTCCCGGGCAACACCCTCTGTAGTCGGCGCTATCTGAAAAATCCCGCCACGCGCCAGTAACTCTCTCACCCTTGCCATTTGAGCTTCAATTGACATTGCAGGGGTTAAAACCACGCCCAATCCCGCTAGCGCTGCGGCCAAGGGCGCAGGCATCGCCCGCAAAGATTCCGGACTCATCAGCTGCTGCAAAAGGGTGGCTGGAGTACCCGAATACTGCGTATTAAACGGGCCCGCATTGGACGAGGGCGGTGCCTGCGATACTGGCGGGGCCGGCTCCGGCACCGGCCGCAGCACGGTTGCACCATCCGAGGTGATCTGCACTTTAAAAAAGATTTGCTGCCCCAAATACCGCTTGAAGTAGTCCGGGGCTAATAATGGCTGATTGACACCGGCCAAGTTGATGAAAAACTGCCCTCTATCCAGTGAGACCAGCCCCTTCACTACCTGAAAGTTGGTGAGACCGAGCTCTCGGGGGCCAGGCTGATCAATGCGGAGACTCGCCGTACCCTCCAGAAAAATAGGCGTAGGTCGTAGCGTCAGATTGAGAAGTTCAGGCCCCAGCATCGTCAAGTGACCTACGCTTGTAAGCGGCCACGCTGCTCAGGGGTAGCTCACCCATTCATCGGCGCGGCCAGAGTGCTCTTTAACTTGTCCGGGGACNACGTACTCCATGACATCGTTGGCGGTAGGCATACGCAGATGTGCACCTGCCATTAACCAGTGTGGGTTCCCTCGCCTGAAGGCAGTNTTNTTGTTACGAATAATCACGCGCTGGAGCACCTCATCGTTGAGCCCGGTGTCNCCCAACTGCNGAGCCATAATCTCACTCAGTGTGTCACCGACGCGCACCACATATACGCCNTCTACTACNGCTCCGCGAGCCGANGACCCNGCGCCAGCAGCGCCACTGNCGACAGCCAAATCCGCATCACCAATAAAGGCCCTCAGGCGCGCAACATCGCTCCCNGAAATCACTGTATTAGNCTGNGCCGCTGCGAGGTACGGAAATGCCATCACGATAAGTGTGATGNNCGTAAGAACGCGATTTCGAATCAAACTCTTCATTTTCAGTCCTTTCAGGGCAATGTGCCCAGCAGTTCAGCCTGAGAGACCAGTGCACCCTCCCCTGACGGGAGGGGTTGGGCTTGCGCACGGTGGTCGTCGGCGCGCGTCACCTTCAACATCAGCAGGGTGTCCAAAGTGAGGTCGCTGACAATATTGTTTACCATCAATTCACGATCNCCNACGAGCAACCANGANCCTTCTCGTACACCCCGTGCNAGGCCCGCTCCNATACTATATTGTTGCGGACCGTCACGTTTTACAGTGAACACTCTGGGCAAACAACGCGTTCCAGTGGTGAAGTCACCTACCGCTTCTGCTACCCACTCCTGCAACTCTTCTTCATCCTGATCCAAAATCCATTCGCCAGATTCAAAGGCGCGGTATGCATCTGTCTCAACAAAAGCGCGAAAATCACCGATAGCGCGCTGAGCGGCGGGCTGAGAAAAAGAGAGCGTCACCGCAAAATTAACGGGCTTTGAGGTCGAGGCTCTGGCGAAGCGAATCGATGACAACCCGGGATGATTGTAATACCAATCGTTTTTTTGCCGGTCGTCGGCAAGCCTCCGCACTGACACTGCTACGGAAAAATCTGGAGCGGGGCCATCTGACCAATCACCCACGAGCGCCCGTGCATACGTGGTGTCCTGATACGATTGGGGCTTGGATCCGACCGGGGCCAGTACACGAAACCCCTCAGCGCGCAGTGATCGTTGCAGTGCATTTGTCAGTAGCATTTCCTGAGTCTGATCAAGCGCGCGCTCAGACACTTCCCCACTGACACTCGAATCGACGCGAATCGCAATCAGGCCAGATTGAGAACCCTGCCCCGTCCATAACTGACAACGCGCCTCTTCTGCTACCTGTACTGCATCTAGAGACTCACTGCCGCCCATCGCCTCCAGATAACTTTCTACCTGAACACCGCGGACATCGGCCTCGGCAGTGAACATGGTTCGCTCGTGTAAGCGCCCTTGATCATCGATATAGGCCACCCCTTTTACTCTTGCGCCCGAGTCAAAGGCCGCGTCCAAAGCGCGCTGTTTGAACGATGACAAATACGCTGCTGCGTCTTCATCGCTACTGGCGCCTTGAGCTGCCTCTTGGGCATGCCCGGACAGAGAAAGAGCAAGACAGAGTCCCACCATAACTGCCGCCAGTATTTCGGATTTACTCACGCGACCCCGCTCCTATGCTTGTATAACGCGGCTTATATTAACCGACGATCAAGAGCTCGATGCCAGCACCGCGCGCTCGAGGTATAACACCCTGAGATCATTAACGATGCTTTTATCCAGAGAGAGGGTCACCTCGTAAGTATCACTGCCGCGCGGTTCAATCTGTACCAAGTTGGCACCGTAAACAACACCCTCCACGCGAGCGCGGAAACTATCGCTCCTGACCACCATATCGGCCACAGTAGTCGTCGAATCCAGATACTGCCCATAAACCTGCTCGGTCAGACCGCGGTATGCATCCAGTTTCGCTGCACGGATCGCCAACAGCCGGCGCTGGGCAGCGATATCGCTAGGCTGCACATCAATCACGGCGTATCCTGTCGCGGTTAGGGTATCCCTGCGTTCCACCATCGGCTCGATAAAAGACGCATCGGGCTGTGTGCTCCACGTCGTGCCGCATCCAGCTAGTAATGCGGCTAAGATTATTGGGGTCCACCCGACTATTAATTTTCGCATTACGCTCCTCCCGGCTCCGGCTGTGCTACGCCTTTACTAAATTGATGCACCTGTCATCACAACCGACACATATGTTTGGTGAGGTCAATAAACCTCCTGTGAGGTAAATATCGGCCAATTTACTCATCGCTTTACTTTGAAAAACTGCGAGGTTGGTCGCTTTGCAGTATCCCACGCGAATTCTGACGACGCCTGTATCTGCGGTGGTTATTAAACTTGGTATAGAAATTGCAACTTAGTACGCAACAGTGGCCATTTGGCCCTTTTTGAGTGGAGGTGACGGATTTTGGAAGCGATACTGTCAAATTTCCGACAGGTTTCCGGCCGTTTCGCATGGTTGAGCGGTAAAAGTGTCGGTGCACCGACACTGGTACTGCTCATACTCGCGTTGCTGGTGGTGCCGCTACCCGCTTTCTTACTCGACATATTCTTTACATTTAACATTATGCTGGGTTTGTTGATGGTGATGATCAGCCTCAACACTCGCAAACCGCTTGAGTTCTCGTCCTTTCCTTCAGTGTTATTGATCGCGACATTATTACGGCTCGGGCTGAATGTTGCCTCAACCAGAGTGGTGCTTGTAGAGGGTCACACCGGCACGGCTGCTGCGGGTAGGGTGATTGAGTCTTTTGGGGAATTCGTCATCGCAGGCAATTACGTTGTCGGCTTTATCATCTTCCTGATCCTTATGATCATCAACTTCATTGTCGTTACCAAAGGTGCCGGCCGGGTATCTGAGGTGATTGCGCGGTTTACGCTGGACGCCATGCCCGGGA
>NYTE01000038.1 GCA_002683335.1 Halieaceae bacterium | reverse complement strand
TTGGGTGGTCTGATTGATATCGATGATGTAGAGCACCAATATCGCTAGTAAGCCGCCCAATATGGCCAATGCGAGAACCACATTGGTGATATCGAGTACGGTATCCAGAAGAGAAAGTATAGAGTCCATCATTCTTTTTTATCGTTGCCCTGGGAAGCGCCTAGGATCCGCCGACACGATCGAAATTGCCAGCTTAAAAAGCGACACTCGCAAAGTATTCAGGTCCAGATATAAAAGACCCGACTTTTGGGTTGATTGAGACCTGAAAAGACGCTGAGCGTGAGTTCCGGTAACCAACAATCTCGTGGCTGAGACCGAGCCTCCGTTCATCCTGACCGGAAGCAAGAAAGCAGGCGCGTCCGGGGTGCCAAAAGGAAGCGCGTCAAGCCCGCGAGAGTCTTTGGGAGGGTTAAAAGACGCTATGCCACGTTGGGGGTGGCGGTGCAGGTAAAACCGCTTCCCCCCATCGGCCGAGGTTAGGCTGTGAATACCATTCAGGGATCTTTGAAGAGATATGGTCCCTTGGGCCGGAATCCGAACCCCTTTTTGCCCGTTTCATCACGTCAGCCAGAATAAGCCCTCAAACCCTACTATTAAGCCATTTATCGGCATCATACCTCATTTGAGGCGCGGCTCGTCTGGGCTCAAACCTACCATTTTGGACGCACTTTTGGACGCAGATCGCTTTTAAAAAAGTGGCATAAAATATGCTAATACCTCGGGCATGAGTCACGCTCTGGATGCCACTGCCCGTCCATTTGTACTGGGTAAAAAGTAACCACCTCCGATTAACCAGCGGTTTTTCACGGGGCATCGTTGGCTTTGGCTGATCCATATCGGTTCATCTGATCAGGCTCCTCACAAGTCTCATGGGCTCCAAACCATTGAGACTGGGAGGATTCTGGGGGGCGTGGTCAGCCAGGCTCACGGGGCAAATCGCAAAAGCCTGCTCGGTCCTGATAAGATCCGTCCAGGTCTGAGATTCCAATGAAGTGGAATAGATGAAAGAACGATTTGCGCTGGCCGCATCGTGGGGCGCGTTTGTTTGGTTTGTTTGGAAATGTGGGTGGGTCTTTCTCTCCATCGCTAGCTATGCCGGGACACTGGACCACCAAGACCGTGATGGATTAGCTAGGCACATCTATGAATTTTACTCACTTGTGCTGGAGCGTCATTTGATGGAAGCCGCCATCTCGCCAGCGGTCTGGTTGGTGCTGTGGATCGTGACGGGTAGCCCTAGGATCCTGCCTTGGAGGAAGCCAGAACAGGCTGGGGAGGAATGATGAAAAAGCTCGTTGCTTACGGCAATATCTGCTTAGTTCTGGCCTGTGTCGGGTATGGCACTAAGTTATTCCTCGATGGTGACAGTCTCGATAGAGAGTATTGGGTGACGCTGGTGGCGCTTGTGGCTCTGCTGCCGATGACGCTGGCAGGCTACTTTCCTTGGAGGAAGTCAGAACAGGCCGAGGAGGAATGATAAGATCACTAATCGCCATTGCCGCGCTGGTGCTTCTGGCGAGTTGTGCCGATACCCCATCAAAGCCGACCACCTCCGGTGGCACTAGTTCCGGTTCGGGAAAGATAGTCACCGCAACGCCATAGGAACCCTTTGACTGCGATGACGACCTGATACTTGAGCCGCACCTGCCCGAGGAGTGCATACCGCCGGAGCCGGTGGTGCAGAAGCCTGTGGAGCCGCCGACGGTTGATCCTATTGTTGGGACATATCACGTCTTTTTTAAGCAAATGCCTGAGAGACAGGCGATCTACCGGATATATGCAGACGGCAGAGCTGTTCTAGCTAGCTTTGGCATGGGCTTTGAAAACCTAAAGAACCAATGGAATTGGGAAAAAGACGTTGGTTGGTATGATTTTACTGGTTTGAAAAATATTGGGCTGGATAATCTCCCCCGCTACACTGACACTCTTTCAAGTATCAGTCCGTGATTGGCGAGCCAAATATAGTCGCGATGAAGCTTAAAGACCCTTACACGCCTTCAGGACAAAGACTGAGCAGGAAGCTTATGCCGTGGCAAGACGTCGAGGGCATAAAGCTATCGGACGAGCCTGATTTTGCTACCGACCTACATGTTCTGGGCTCCAACGATTACGTAAATTGGGACTGTTTCAACGTAGGGCGCAAGGAGACACCCCGTCACTCAGTGCCACGTCCAGCCTATGAGCCGCAACCCCCAGATTTCGCTAGTTCAAAATCGGAGTGCAGACTGCTTTGTCGCCCTGCGATTGACCATTATTTTTCCAACGATTCTAGGCGGTCACCTGAAAGCATGAGTTGTCCTGAGGGCTGAAACTATAGTCACCCTCTCCTGAAATTCATAAGCCATCTGAGATTTCAGAGGTCTTTCAAGAGGTTGGATATTTTAAATATCTTTAAATGGTGCCGGAGATACCAATCATTTCCGGGCCAAGGCACCACATCTCTTCAAAGATCTCTGAAAACTAAGCATTTCCTAGAGCCACCCCATCCGTCAAGGGACTGTTTGGTGCTACCAATAGCGCTACCCCCTTCGCAGGTCACCATGGCCCCTATCAGGTATGTATAGGTCTGGATGGACTTGATAGGGTGTTGAGNGTGTAAAATAGTTTTATGCTGACGGCGCGCTCACGGCACTGGAATTTCCTATCGGCGCTCTTGACAAGGAATGGGGTTATTTCGGGACAAATACTAAATTTATATAGTGGTCGAGTGTCATTACTTCGTCGTCTGTAATTTCCCTGCCAATCCTTCCTTGCTCAATGCGATGCGCCCGATACCCAAATTCACGAATAAAATTGAGGTAGTAGATAGGGCTGACCTCAGACACATTATTCAAAGGAATTGGATTTATCTCTGACAGGATCAGAGGTCTTAATTCACTCAAAAATCTAGAACCACCTTTAAGAGCAAGGTACTCTGCACCTTCGATATCTATTTTAAGTAGGTCACATCGGTCGATATCGAAATCGTCCAAGCGGCACACATCGACCTCGAACTGCTCATAAGTCTCATCTATCGTTGCTCTCAGTCGTTCATTGGGAATAGACCAAGTTCCACCTGGGTTTGCGGCGGCGACTTTACAGGCTATTGGCATTTTTCCGGTTTCTTGCCCTAGCGCCACCTGATGCGCTTCAATTTGATTGAAACTATTTTCGGTTGCTGACATCGCCAGTCGAGCAAAAAGGTCGGGGCGCGGCTCAAAGGCTATTACCCGCCCCTTTTCTCCTACTAGTCTGGCTGCGAGAAGGGTAAACCATCCGATGTTGGCGCCAACATCGATAAAACAAAAATCGGCCTCTAAGAAATTCTGCACGAATCGCGTTTCATCAGCCTCAAATCCACCTTGCAAGCAATAGCGAGATATAAACAAGTCGCCAAGATCTAGCCACATCCTGACGCCAGTTGAAACTTCAGCTATTACCCATGTGCCAATGGGATCCAATCCCTTTTTATGAAGTTGCTGATCCAAGCTGGCGCTCAGCGACTCCAGATTCCCTTTTTGTTCCTTTAGCTTTTGGATCTGATTGGTCAAATCTGAGACTGTGGCTTTCCTAAGCAAGACGGCATCAAAGGCATGGAGCACCCTTTCGTTTATGAATTTTGCGATTGCGTCTAACATCAACATAGGGCCTGGAGCAGAAAAAAGTAAAGTCGCATACTTCTTCACCTTTGTCGCGTCTCGTTGAATTACATATCCGATGTTGCGCTTGGCATGGACAAAGAACAGTTCGGCTTTGCCGTGTCCTCTCGTCTTTAAGTAACGCTCCAAGACTTNTGAGATGAGTGGCAACTCAGATTTATGTTCGGCTTCAACTAACAACTGTGAAGCAGGTGATTGGTTGCGTTTGATCCTCAGCATCAACCATTGCTCATCCAAACGCGCTGACAGGATCGCTGCGGCCTTCTGAGCAGATGACCGCGAAATAGTCCTCAACGACTGTACAAAGACAGGTCTCTTGTAGTGACAACGCAGATCACTTGGGATTTTTCGTCTGAAATAAAAAATACGACCTTTGCGATAAGTAAAGGTCGGATGAGTATTTTGGTGCGACTGTTTGTGCATCACCCCCTCCTGAAATTCATTAGCCATCTGAGATTTCAGAGGCCTTTCAAGAGGTTGGATATTTTAAATATCTTTAGATGGTGCCCAGGGGCGGAATCGAACCACCGACACGAGGATTTTCAATCCACTGCTCTACCGACTGAGCTACCTGGGCGAAAAGAGACATATAAGCTGAGGGCCGCGTATTAAACCCGCGCACTCCCCACGCGTCAAGTGACACTGTGTATGGTGCCCTTCGCGCTATGCCGGTATTGGATTTTTCTCCGGGGCGTTGTCTGTAACCGGCTTCGCTGATTGATGGTCAGAGGCCAGNAACGCGTAGATCGCGGGCAACAACATCAGTGTGAACAGGGTGCCGATCAACATGCCGATTACCAGAATAAATCCGATGCTGTTGCGTGCCTCAGCGCCAGCGCCCTCNACCAACACCAGCGGGAAATGGCCAAAAACGGTAGCGCCCGTGGTCATGAGTACCGGCCTCAGTCGGTAAATTGAGCCCGCTTTGATCGCCTCCAGCTTGTTCATTCCTTGCGCTTGGGCCTGATTGGCAAACTCTACAATCAGGATNGCGTTTTTGGAGATCAGCCCAACCAGCGTAATCAGCCCCACCTGCGAATAAATGTTAATTGTCGTGAAGCCGGTAAAGGTAATGACCATCGCGGAGAAGAGTGCGAGTGGTGCAGAACCGAGCAATATAATCAGAGGGTCACGAAAGCTGTCGAACTGTAGCGCAAGCACCAGGAAAACCATAACGAGAGAGGCGCCCAGTACATTGACCATGGTATTCCCCTCGCGCCGTATTTCACGGGATTCGCCCGTATAATCCAGCACGTANCCGGGCGGCAGCAGTTCGTCGGCCAGCTCCTCTACATAGGTCAGTGCCTGTTCTTTGGTGTAACCGGGAATTACACCACCGAACAGCTTAAAGCTACTCTTTTGTTGAAAACGAGTGAGTGCNCGGGGTTCGGTCTTGCGCTGCAGGGTGGCAAAGGCGCCAAACGGGACTTGCTCACCGGAGGGCAGTGCGACGGGCGTGTCCAATAACGCTTCCGGTGATATTTTGAAGGCTTGCTGTAGCTGCGGGATCACCCGGTAAGCCCGGCCGCGCTCGTCATAGCGTGTGACGTAGCCTTCCGAGACAAGCAGGCCCATCTGCGAGGTCAGGTCGCCCAGGGTCATGCCAAGGTCTGCCATCCGGTCTTTGTCCAGTTGATATTCCACCGCAAGCAAATCTATNTTGAGGCCGCTCTCAAAGAAATAAAACAGCCCGGAAGCCATCGCCCGCCCAGCCATTGCGCTGGCAACGCGGCGCATGTTGTCGAGGGAATCACTGGACGTGACGACGACTTCGAGGTCGTACTGACCCGCGGTAGGTAGAGAGGGTTGCGCAGAGGGGAACGCGNTGACCGTTGGCACGCCTTTCAGCCGCTCGCTGATGACAGGCAAGAGCTCATGGGTCGTTACCTCCCGTTCATTGGCGGAGACAAACTCCTGGCCGCCAAATCCGAAGCCAGGATTAATGCTTTGCCAGATATAGGTGGCAGTGGGTTCCGAGAGCATTACGTCNACGGCATCGACAAAGCCATCTACAGTTTCTTCCATTGAGGCTTCCGGTGCTGCNTCAACAATCATGGCAATACTGCTGGTATCTTCGATGGGCGAGAGCTCTTTTAGCGAGAACAGGTAGAGCGGGATAATAAGCAGCGACAGAAAAAATCCCCCAGTAACAAGCTGCCATCGCCAGCGCAGAGAGAAGTCCACTAGGTCGCCATACCCCTGTGCGATCCGCTCGAAGCGATCGTTGACCCAGCGCGTCATGCGAGTTTCNTGGCCTTTGTCAGGGCACACCCACGCGCTCATGATGGGTGACAGTGTGATGGCGACGAAGCCCGATATCACGACNGCAATGGCCAGTGTGAAGGCGAACTCTCGAAACAATACCCCGGAGAGACCAGAGAGGAANCCGATTGGGGCGTACACCACCGCTAGCGTCATGGTCATGGCAATGATGGGAGACAGTAGTCGGCGAGAAGAGGCAAGGGCGGCTTCTTTTCTCGTCATGCCCTCACGCAGGTTCCTGGCGACGTTCTCCACCACCACAATGGCATCATCCACCACTAAGCCGACCGAGAGCACAATCGCCAGAATGGTCAACAGGTTCATGGAGAAGCCGATCAGAGATATCGCCGCTGTCGCGCCCAGAATGGAAATGGGAATCGCCAATAGAGGCACAAGGGCGCTGCGTGCAGAGCCCATCAGCACAATGATTACCAGCCCCACCAGCAAGATGGTCTCTCCCAGTGTGCTGAAAATCTCCGCAACGGCTTCTCGCATATAGCGAGAGTTATCGAAAGGAATAAACAGGTCGAGNTCCTCCGGGAGCGACTCGTTAATCTCGTCCACGGCTTTATAAAGGGCATTACCCACTACGATTTCGCTGGTGCCGGGCTCGGGATACACCCCGACAAACACCACTTGATCCTGATTGTAGCGATCGAGATTATTGAGTTCTGTGGTGCCAATTTCGATTTGCGCCACGTCGCCTAAGCGGATGTCCGTGTCGCCATCTTTTTGTATCAGCATGTTCGCGAAGTCTGAGGGGGTTTTAGCTTCGCTGTTGGTTTTGAGGTTGATTCTCTGGGAGGTGCTTTCGGTGCGCCCAAAGGTGCCGATGACGTTATTGCGTCGCAGTGTGTCTGATATCTCCGCGGCATTGACATCGAGCGCCGCCATTTTCCAGGGGTTGAGCCAAATGCGCATGGACTGCTGTAAGCCGTAGTTCTCCACTCGCTCAACACCAGATATCGACGCCAGCCTGGGCAGAATGTCTCGTTGGATCAGGTCACTGATACCGGCGTAGGTCCGCTCTGGTGGGATACGCAATGCGAGGTAGAAGCTGGCATATGGCGTGTCGGCNCGACTGATCTGTATCGACGGATCCTCAGTGCCTTCTGGTAATTCAAAGCGAATCTGGCTCAGTCGCGTTGACAGAGTAGAAATGACTTCGGTCGTGTCTTGGTTCAGTTGGAGCCATAGGGTGACGGTGCTGGCGCCCGCGGTCGTGACTGATTCGACGTAATCGAGTCCCGGTACACTGCTGGCGGCCCGCTCAATCGGTTCGGTGACGAAGCCTTGCACGGTCTCTGCACTGGCTCCCGGATACGCCGTGACGATCGCAATGGAAGAGCTCTCTATTACCGGAAAGGAAATGACGGGGAGATTNACCACCGACCGAATCCCGATCAGCAACAGGCTCAAACAGACCACTATTGCGACCACTGGCCTATTAATGAAAAGGTCAGTCCAACGTGGCGATGAAGAATGGGCGATCATTGGTCAGTGGGTCTGCCCTGAATCGAGATGAAGAGGTCGTCCTCCAGCTTGAACGCGCCTTTATCGGCAACGAGCTCACCAGGAACCAATTCTCCGCGGATGAATAGCTTTTCGCGGGTCTCGCCGCGAACTTCTACTCGTCGGATGCTGGCGCGATGAGGGAGAAAAGCGTCAGCTTCGGCCTCCTCAACGACGAAGACATGGGGGCCTTGAGGGTCCCAGCGCACGCTTCGTTTCGGTACTGACATCAGGTTCTCCAATGGCCCTGTATCGACCGCCACCTGCACGAGCGAGCCGTGTTTGAGAGCAGGCGCCTCNAGCTCCGCGCGAACATCGTAGGTTCGGGTTTGCTGAGCAAGCGCCGCAGAGACCGCAATGACCCTCGCAGGCCCAGCAAAGACGCCATTGACATCACGGATTTCGACGGTGTCGCCGACCACAATACTGGCGAGGCCCTGTGGCACTTTAAAGTCAATCCATCGGGTGGGCTCCAGGCCCGTGAGAGTGGTCAGTTCCTCGCCGAAGTGCATCAAGTCGCCGACGCGTTGCGAGTAGATTCCCATCGTGCCGGCAAAGGGCGCGCGCACTGTCATTCTACTCAGCCGCGCCTGGGAAACCGCAATCTGCGCGCTCAGTGCGAGTTTGCGAGCTTTAAGAATGTCCAGCTGATCCTGCGATACCAGGGAATCTGCCTCCAATATAAGGTTGCGCGATAACTGCGTCTCTACGAGGTTCAGGTCCGCTTGCAGCGCATCTCGCTGAGCTTCGACGTCGTCATCAAATAGCACCANTACTTCGGCATCTGCCGGGACGGTTTCGCCGCTTTGATAGGGNAGCTGCACGATTCTGCCGGGTGTTTCCGCTGAAATGACCAGATACTCCGGAGACTGCACGGTACCNCTCAGGAGGCGACTGGGCTGCCAGTCGTCAGCTTCTGCTCTGGCGACTGTCGCCGTCTCGAAGGGTGGTGGAAAGCTCTCCATAAAGGCCATCGCCTTGGACACCTGCAAAAACTTGACCCCAGCGAGTGAGCCGGTGACCGCTAAGCAAACGGTGATGGTGATAAGCCAAGATTTCGCTTTCATTGTCGTTGCTCTCTGCGCAATCTGCACGTAGCGATGGCGTTGTGTGTTGTCTTCAGTGACCTATTCGCTGGGTGGAACATAGCCCTCTGCCTGATCAAAGTCTTCTCCAGCAAGAAATTTATCCATTTCGCCCATCAAGTACTTTCGTGCTCCCGGGTCCATAAGGCTCAGGTGCTTTTCGTTGATCAACATGGTCTGGTGGCCTTGCCATTCGAGCCATGCCTTTTTTGACACATTATCGAAGATATCTTGGCCCTTGGCACCGGGCAGGGGCGCTCTCTCGAGCCCCTCGAGTGCTTCGCCGTAACGCCGGCATTGGACGGTTCTCGACATCACTTGCTCCTTTAAAGGGTTTCCGCATCCAGCTTGATCAGCAACCTCAAGACCGGTGCGGGCAGGCCCACAGCGGGTGGGGGATGCAAACTGAACCACTGCAACCCCTCAGCATTTATGTTTACGGCCGTTGCATCCGCTTGGTTCGTTCCCGAATGCGCTCTGACCGGGTGCGCCTCGAGCTTAAAATGGGTAAAGGCGTGATGGAAGGGCGCGTCAATGCGACAGTCTTCGCCCGGTAGGCCAACGATGTCTTGTATCCAGGCTCGGGCAGCCGCTTCTTCATTGAATTCGGGTGGTGCCCACAAGCCCCCCCAGATGCCTGAGACGGGCCGCTTCTCTAGCAGCACCTCGCCCGGAGAGCGGGTGACAACGGCGAGCCAGCGCCTCCGAAGCGGTATTTCTTTGCGCGGCTTGCGACCGGGAAAATCTCTTTGGCGACCACGTTGCCGCCCCATACACCCGTCATGGAGCGGGCAGGAACTGCAGTTTGGCTGGCTACGAGTGCAACAGGTTGCACCAAGGTCCATGATCGCTTGTGTAAAGTCTGCTACTCGCTCNTGCGGTGTATGGTGCTCTGCGTGCCGCCACAGCTGATCGCTTACCGCGCGTTGNCCCGGCCAACCTTCAACGGCATGGTAGCGGGCTAGAACCCGTTTCACATTGCCATCCAGNATTGGCGCGCGGGTATGCATGGCAAGTGATAGGATCGCGCCCGCGGTGGAGCGTCCGATACCCGGGAGTGCTTCTAGCCCCGCCAGATCTGTCGGGAATTGGCCCTTATGCTCGCGATAGATTTCTCGTGCGCAACGATGCAGGTTACGCGCGCGGGCGTAGTACCCTAGGCCGGTCCAAAGGTGCAGCACTGTATCCTCAGGTGCGGCCGCAAGGTCTTCGACCGACGGGAGCGCGGTCATGAATCGCTGGTAATAGGGAATCACAGTCGTCACTTGAGTCTGCTGCAGCATGATCTCGGAGACCCAAACACGGTAGGGCGTCCGGTCTTGCTGCCAGGGCAGATCTTTGCGTCCGTGGCGGTCAAACCAGTTTAGCAGTGCATCGGCAATGTGATCGGGTGAGCTCATGAAGTGGTAAAGCTTCGCAATGAAGTGCAGGGTCTCTTTCTTTACAATAGGGCCCTTAGTGTAGTGCCCCACGCGCGGGATAACCGCCATCCTGGAGAAATAGCATGAGTCAGCGGGAGACAGGTGTTCGCCAAGCGACGATAAGTCGCGAGACACTCGAGACCCAGATCACTGCGGCGCTGTGCCTCGACGGCACGGGTCAGTGCGAGCTCGATACCGGGCTGCCTTTTCTTGAGCATATGCTCGATCAGATCGCACGCCATGGNCAGGTAGACCTGGATATTGTCGCCAGGGGTGACCTGCACATTGATGCACACCACACGGTCGAAGATATCGGCATCACACTTGGACAAGCCTTTAATGAGGCGATTGGCGACAAGCGCGGTATCGTTCGTTANGGGCACGCGTATGTTCCTCTCGATGAGGCGCTATCGCGTGTAGTGATCGACTGTAGTGGCCGGCCAGGTTTGGAGTTTCACGTGCCTTTTACCCGAGCAAAAGTTGGCGATTTCGATGTTGATTTGGTTGTGGAGTTTTTTCAGGGGTTTGTGAATCATGCCAAGGTCACCCTGCATATCGATAACCTTCGTGGCCACAACGCTCATCACCAGGCAGAAACGGTATTTAAAGCCTTTGGCCGAGCGCTGCGTNTGGCCGTAGCGCGAGATGCTAACTTGAGGGGTGTTAGTCCCTCTACCAAAGGGGTGTTGTAGGTCGTGACCCAACGGGTTGCCGTAATCGATTACGGCATGGGCAATTTGCACTCNGTGGCGAGCGCCTTGGAGCATGTCGGCGCTACAGAGGTGATCGTTGGCCACNACCACGATGCAATCCGTGCTGCGGACCGTGTGATATTCCCCGGGGTGGGTGGCATACGCGACTGTATGAGCGCCATACGCGATCTCGGTTGCGATCAGCTACTCGATCAGGCACTGCGAATAGATAAAAAACCGGTGCTTGCGATTTGTGTCGGTATGCAGGCGCTGATGACGCGCTCCAAGGAGAATGGCGGCGTAGATTGTCTCGACACAATCCCGGGGCAGGTAGTGTTTTTTGGCGAGCATCATAAGGATGCCTCCAATGAGCGGCTTAAGGTGCCCCACATGGGCTGGAATAAGGTGGCGCCTGCCAAGCCTCACCCCTTGTGGCAGGGCATCGAAACCGATGCTCGCTTCTATTTTGTGCACAGCTATCACGTCGTGCCTGATGATCCCGATGTGATCGCTGCGCACTTTGAATACGGGCTAACTGGCTGTGCCGCTATCGCCCGAGACAACCTGTTTGCCACCCAGTTTCACCCGGAGAAAAGCCATCAGTCCGGTCTGCAGCTCCTTAAAAACTTTCTAACCTGGGACGGAACATGCTCGTAATACCCGCTATCGACCTCAAGGATGGCCAGTGTGTGAGGCTGCGCCAGGGCGATATGGCTGATAGCACGGTGTTTTCCGATGACCCCGTGGCGATGGCAGAGCGCTGGTGTGCAGAAGGAGCCCGTCGATTACATATTGTCGATCTCGATGGTGCCTTTGCAGGAAAGCCTGTCAACGCAGGTATTATCGAGTCGATTTCAAAAGCGCTCCCGGATTTGCCGATTCAAATTGGCGGCGGTATTCGCAGTCTTGAGACTATCGATCAGTATCTCGAGGCGGGTGTATGCTACGCAATTCTCGGCACCATGGCGGCGAGAAACCCTGAGTTTGTGCGCGAGGCCTGTGCCGCATTTCCCGGCCACATTATCGTGGGTATTGATGCGCGGAGTGGGCGCGTCGCCGTCGAAGGCTGGGCCAGCGAGAGTGAAATAGACGCCACGGAACTTGCCATCCGTTTCGCAGATGTGGGTGTTCATGCCGTTGTCTATACCGATATCGACCGTGACGGGATGATGCAGGGCGCCAATGTCGAGGCCACGGTCGCGCTGGCGAAGCAGGCTGGGTTACCCATCATTGCTTCTGGCGGTATCAGCGAGATTGACGATGTCAGGGAGTTGATGGTGCATGCGTCGGCCGGTATTTGTGGCGCCATCACTGGGCGCGCGATCTATGAAGGGGCACTGGATCTCGGCGCGGCTCAGGCCATGGTTGACGCCTTCTTGAGTGTCGACTGATGCCACTGGCTAAGCGCATCATTCCCTGCCTCGACGTCGATCAGGGTCGCGTGGTGAAGGGCGTGAATTTTGTGGGCATTCGCGATGCTGGAGACCCGGTCGAAATTGCCCGGCGCTACAATGAAGAAGGCGCGGACGAGATCACTTTTTTAGACATTACCGCCAGCCATGAAGAGCGCGCTACCACGGTTCATACCGTTGAGCAGATTGCACGCGAGGTGTTTATCCCTCTCACGGTGGGTGGCGGCATTCGCTCATTGCCCGATATCCGCACCATGCTCAATGCTGGCGCCGATAAAGTCAGCATCAATAGCGCAGCGATTGATCATCCAGAACTGGTTGCAGACGCTGCGGCGCGCTTTGGATCCCAATGTATTGTAGTGGCGATTGATGTAAAGCGCGTGTCTGCCGAGGGAGCCAGTGTGCGTTATGAATTGTTTACTCACGGTGGCCGCAAGCCCACCGGTATTGAGGCAGTCTCCTGGGCAAAAAAAATGGCGCAACTCGGCGCAGGCGAATTATTGCTGACCAGTATGGATCGCGACGGCACTCGGAATGGATTCGAGCTCGTCATCACGCGCGCCATTGCTGATGCGGTGGATATTCCCGTCATCGCTTCAGGCGGAGTCGGCGCCTTGCAGCATCTGGTTGATGGTGTCACCCGGGGTGGCGCGGACGCGGTGTTGGCTGCCAGTATCTTCCACTTTGGTGAGTACACTATTGGNGAGGCTAAANAGTTCATGTCCGGTCAGGGAATTACTATGCGACTGTGANNATTGTGGCGACTTNGGCGAACGCCCTGCACGANGGAGATTTCTAAAGNCTAAGGTGATCATCTGGGCGGTGCTGTGAGCAATCGCAGGGTTGGNTTGTCTTGCTNCTCAAGGCGGCCGATGATCTTGCCGGATNCACCGNAGCGACACAAAACTCCAACGTCGATATTGAANACTNGCCCGAGTTGCTCGATTCCAAGACACAACGGCNTGTGNTTGGGCGGATGAGCTAAATCCAGTCGTGGTAATTCTTTTCACGCCTCTTGTCAGCAGCGCGGTTGCAATATGCCATCAGTGCGCAATAGGTCTTCGTGGTAGTCCAGTGGCTGTGTTTGGGATGCGCTAAGTCTTGCTTAAGCCTAGCGCCGCTTGAGCATCGACATCAGGGTGTTTAACTGTTGCTCAAATTGCTCTCGGGCGCCTTCGTCGCCGGCACCCCGAGCGTTACCCCAGTTACGTGCCCGACTGCTGGANCTGCTCTGNAGTACGTCATTGTTTCCTGTCTGATCTTCGACGATGGGTAGGTCCTGATCTTTGCCTACTATTATTCCGGAAGTTCGAGTGCCTAAAAGCACGTCCGTGGTAGCCTGAGAGCCTGCGAAATTATTGGCAACAATGGCCCATCCTGACACGCTGCCACCCACATAGCCGTCTGCCGAGGAGCCACTTCGAAGCTCTATCCACGCCCCGGCTTTGCCAGAAAAACGATTCCCCGACGCTAGGCCATCGTTGGTGTCGATGGCTGCCAGGCCGGCGCCCTCGGTACTGCCCGCATTGCCGGTAAAGGTGTTGGCGCTGACCAACATCGTATGAGCGATACTTGAACCTAGTTGTCCTGCAAGGATGCCGTACCCCGCTGAGGTGGCGCCCGCATCCTTAAATTTATTGCTCTTCAAAGTCGTGCTATTGGTGCTGGGCGAATCCGACGTACTGGCAATAAATACCGCCGTCGTGCCAAGCCCTGCTCCGGCCGGATAGTCGGGCACATCATTAAAGTTAAAGGTATTACCCAGCACAGTCGTGCTTTGTGAGGCATTTAAAACGGTGAGGGGCAATCCCACTTTCTCGAAATTATTATAATTAACGTCAACTTGCCCGCCTCCGGCGACAGAGCTGATGGCACCAAATTCCAGGCTGGCCATATCAGATCTATTGATCTTGAGGGTGCCCAAGACACGCTCGTTATCCGCGGTACAGCCCGGAGCAGCCCCCATCAATACACCTGTCACCGCGTGCAACCCAGATGTGCCCGTGCCGGTGATTACCACCCGATCAACGTTTCCGAAGGTGGTGCGCTTGTCACATTGGGCAGGATTTGAGTAGTAGGCGATCACGCTGGCAGAACTCCCGTCGCTACAAGGGGAGTCAACAGAGAGCGTCATGTTGCGCACCGAGGCAGTACCCACACGAAACTCAAGCGCAACACCGATGGATTCGTCACAAGAGAGCGAGGAATCCTGAATTGATACGGTGGTATTGGCTTTACTGCGACCACGCAGATCTCCGATAAAACCGGTAACAGCGATAGCTCCGATGCTGTAGTCAGGCGAGGTCAGAAAAACATCGCGATAGCCCCCGTCAATGGCCGCATCGAGGGCGCACTGGATATTCTCAGTGTCGTCACCAGATGCATCAGCCTCCACTTCAATCGTTCCTCCGTCTAGCGACACCGCGCTTGAGCA
>NYTE01000037.1 GCA_002683335.1 Halieaceae bacterium | reverse complement strand
CTTGCCGTAAGTCAAGTTAGTCAGGTGGTGAACGATATACTCTGATACGGTCTGGCTGTCGCCGTTTGCTGCCATTGTTGCCGCGAATCTCCCTGCGCCTTAAAAGGCGTCCTATTTAGTATTCTCTGCCGCCGTACCGGCCGGACCCCTTGTTTTTTTTGCCATTATTATTGACGGCAAAAACAAGGCAATCGCACTTCCCGCCAACACTGCCACAGGATCGCTGCCCGGCCGAACCGTAAAAAGAGCAGCGAAGCCCAATGTTGCCAAACTGTAGCGCGCCAACCCGAACCATATAGGGCTGAGGACAGATCGCTCAGAAGTGAGGCTCACTGCAATCCAGCCACTCGGCAACAGAACGACTACCGCACCCAGCACCATGTCCAGAGATATTCGAACGCTGTGTATTGCACCAGCAACCCCCGCAACAACACTGACGAACATCATCGTCATCAGTACAGCTTTTAACAGCCGTNTACGTGTCGTCGCGAAAGGCCCAGAAACAGCGTTTTTGGCCAAGACCAACCCAGCCCCCCTCTCATGCGCTGGGGAGTGTAGATGAAAGGGTAAAACCCTTCAACACATAGGATTTAATCCAGCCTGTTTAAAATCCCGTCCAATTCGTCGAGGTTTGTATACTGTATTTCCAATCGCCCTCGGCCGTTCTGTTGATGGTGAATTCTGACTCGCGCACCAAACCGATCGCTTAAATCTTGTTCTAATCGACTGACATCGGGGTCCTTGCTAGGCTTTGGCGTGTCTTGCGCGCCCCAGCCTTTAACCAATACTTCCGTTTGTCTGACAGACAGACGCCGCTTCACGACTTGTCGGGCCGCTCGCGGCTGATCTGCATTTTCAAGGCCCAGCAGCACTTTTGCGTGGCCCACTTCGATTTCTCCCTGCCTCAGCATGTACTGCACATCACCGTGTAAATTCAGCAGCCGCAGACTGTTCGCGACAGCAGACCGGGATCGGCCCACCGCTTCAGCAATCTGTTCTTGGTTCAGCTCAAACTCATCTTGAAGCTGTTTTAGACCGGCTGCCTCCTCCACCGGGTTCAAGTCCTCTCTCTGAATGTTTTCAATAAGCGCTATGGCGATGGCATCTTTATCAGGCACATCCCTAATCACCACAGGCACATGGTCTAGTCCAGCGAGCTGTGCCGCCCGCCAGCGTCGCTCCCCAGACAGGATCTCGTATTGGTGATTGGGTAACGGGCGGACCACCACGGGCTGCAAAATACCTTGCGCTGTAATACTCGATGCGAGCGTTTGCAGNGCTTCTGGTTCGAATTCGCTTCGAGGTTGGTAGACTCCCGGCTGCAAATGCTCAATAGGGACCTCTGCCGTTGCAGCGGTGGACACTGCACTGTCGCTCGTTTCAGGAATGCTTGCCGTCACTTCTTGATGTGGCTTGGCAATGAGGCCAGACCCAAGCAGAGCCTCTAGCCCACGATTTAACTTCCGCTTCTGGACCATTAAACCTTATCCTTAGAATGATGTTCCTGCCTGCGCATAAATTCCCCAGCCAGCGCCATATAAGCGGTAGCGCCTCTGGCCAGACGATCATAAACAATTCCCGGCAGCCCGTGGCTNGGCGCCTCGGCCAAACGAACATTTCTCGGGATCACTGTNCGGTAAACCAAGCCNTNNAAATGCTGATGGAGCTGCTCAGACACNTCATTTGTTAGGGCATTTCTTGGATCGTAAAGCGTNCGCANAATTCCTTCTACGCGCAGGCTAGGATTCACTGTTTGATTGATNGTGTTGATCGTCTCTANCAGNGCTGACAGCCCTTCCANCGCAAAATACTCACATTGCATCGTTATTAAGACAGAGTNTGCCGCCACTAATGCATTGAGAGTGAGCATGTTAAGTGAGGGGGGACAATCGATGATGACAAAATCGTATTGTTGCGTCCCTGACTCGAGCGCCTGCTTCAGCCGCTGCTCTCGATCATCCACCGACAATAGGGCAACCTCAGCCGCTGTTAAATCACCATTGGCCGGCACCACGTCCATACGAAATTGTGAAAGGGAGAGGGCAACATCCTCTAGTGGCTGCTGCTCTACTAATAGCTCATATGTACTGGTGACCAGCTCTGACTTGTTCAACCCAACAGATACCGATGCATTGCCTTGAGGATCCAAATCCAGGAGCAATACCCGCTTATCCATTGCCGCTAAGGCGGCAGATAAATTGACGCTAGTTGTCGTTTTTCCTACGCCACCTTTTTGATTGGCTACTGCAACAACCTTCATACAACCGCGCCTTGGCTTCGCCCAATTATCATTACATTGAAGGACCAGTCTTGTCCGGGCACCCTGATCTCTTGAGCCTCAAGCAAGCACATATTATCGGGTATCGCTGTATCAATCTTGGCAACACTATCGGTTGTCATTGCGTACAGCGACCCCTCTTTGCTCAACACGTGGCTGATTCTGGTTAGCGTTGTTTTCACGTCCGCAAATGCCCTNGTTAACACTGCATCGTAAACCGTTTTGGGCTGCCAGGACTCGATTCGCACAGTTTCAATCTGGATGTTAGTTAAACCCAGCTGTCTTTTCACCTCAGCCAAAAATCGTGTTTTTTTTCCATTGCTATCAATCAGCGTGTAGCGAAATTCACGGTTGGCTATCGCCAGGGGGATACCCGGTATACCTGCNCCTGTGCCCACATCCAGTCGATTCGATCCTTGAAGAAGAGGTAAAACAGCCAAGCTTTCTACTACGTGCCTCAACAAAATTTCTTGTCTATCTCGAATTGACGTCAAGTTATAGGTTCTGTTCCATTTTTCGAGTAAATCCACATATGCAATAAGCTGTTCGAGCTGCATATCACTGAGTGAAATACCTATGGATCGCGCGGATGAGCTGAGAAGTTGTGTTTCGAGTTCAGCCATTCGCTGTGGCGCGCAAAGACTCGCTCATCTCTCGCTTCTTGAGATAAACCAACAACAAAGACATTGCCGCGGGTGTGACGCCGGGTATTCTCCCAGCGCGAGCCAGATTCGTTGGTCGCAACTCTGCCAATTTTTGAGAAATCTCATGAGACAATCCGTCGACCTCATCAAAATTAAGATCCTTTGGAATTGTCATCGCTTCGTGTCGTTGTAAGCGCGAGACGTCCTGTTGTTGACGATCTATATACCCTGCGTATTTCAGCTGGATCGCGACCTGCTCCGCNACTGACTCTTGTACGGGGCGTTTTGAAGGCGCNGCCGCATATAATATCGTATGGGTTAATTCTGGTCGTTTTAACAGATCAGCCAATGAGTACACCCGATTAAGCGGCTTTGCTAAATAAGGCGTGATTTTTCGCGCTACTTCAGAATCCGGTTGTACATATTCGCTTTCCAGCCTGTCTTTTTCTTGACCGATAGCCTCTCTCTTTTCAACAAAACAGCGCCATTGCTGTTCTCCTATAACACCTAGTAATCGGCCCGTTTCAGTTAGCCTCAAATCCGCATTNTCTTCTCTCAACTGAAGCCGATATTCAGCACGAGAAGTNAACATACGATAGGGTTCTGAGGTGCCAAGCGTTACCAGATCATCAACCAACACGCCGATGTAAGCCTCGTCTCGTCGTGGCTCCCATGGACCATGTTCTCTCACCGAGCAAACGGCATTAATGCCAGCCACCAAACCTTGCGCTGCTGCCTCTTCGTAACCCGTTGTGCCATTGATTTGACCCGCAAAAAACAAACCTGAAACGGTTTTTGTTTCCAGACTGTGCTGTAAATCACGCGGATCGAAATAATCGTACTCAATCGCGTATCCAGGTCTTGTGATATGCGCTTTTTCTAAACCTTTAATCGACCGCACCAGACTCAGTTGAATGTCGAATGGTAAAGACGTGGAAATCCCATTGGGATATAGCTCGTTTGTTGTCAGCCCTTCTGGCTCAATAAAAATCTGATGCGAGGATTTATCTGCAAAACGGTGAATTTTGTCTTCAATACTGGGGCAATAACGCGGTCCTACACCTTCGATGATGCCGCCGAAAAGTGGAGAGCGATCAAGCCCGGATCGAATAAGCTCATGGGTTTTCTCATTTGTCTCCGTTATCCAACAGCACCGCTGCAACGGATGATCCTCACGTCGGCCCATCAACGACATCACCGGGCGGGGCTCGTCACCCCACTGTTCAGACATTAAGTTAAAATTGACGGAGCTGGCATCGATGCGTGGGGGTGTGCCTGTTTTTAAGCGTCCCACCCTCGGACAAACTTCCCTGAGGCGGTCTGCCAAGCTCAAAGAAGCCGCATCTCCCATGCGCCCACCTGAAGCCTGGGATTCTCCCACATGCATTTTTCCATTAAGAAACGTTCCTGCGGTAAGCACTACTGCCCTAGCAGAAAAAACAATACCGGAGCGCGTGATAACACCAGACACCGCGTTTCCAGTAATTTGTATATCTTCTACTGCGTCCTGAAAAATCTGAACATTTTCAGTGTGTTCTAAAACTTCACGAATAGCCTGACGATAAAGGGCGCGATCAGCTTGCACGCGAGTAGCTCTCACTGCGGGCCCCTTTCTCGCGTTCAACACCCTAAATTGGATTCCCGATAAATCAGTCGCACGAGCCATAACGCCGCCCATAGCATCGACTTCTCTCACAAGGTGGCTTTTTCCAATGCCCCCAATAGCAGGGTTACACGACATTTGGCCCAAGGTATCCAGGGCATGAGTAATCAGTAGTGTCCGCGCACCCATGCGGGCGGAAGCCAAGGTCGCCTCTGTACCCGCGTGCCCGCCACCGATCACGATGACGTCATATGCGTTTGGATGTTGCATGGCGGTAACGTAACTACTTTTAAAAGCGGGAGCGGAGTATAAACGGGCTAACGGTCAGTATGAACCAGTCTGTTTGACGTAAATGGTCGCCAAACGTCACAGGTTTACAGTAGTACACAACAATATGTTAAATAATATATATATGAAGAATATTTAAATACTGTTGTTATTAGGGGATCTACTTTTAGAGGATAAGTCCAAAAAAATTATTATAAACAGCTGCTTATACGTCATCTAACGCTTAGGAAAACGCGCTTACAAGAACTGTTTTAGTTGGGATTAACCCGTGGACAGTAGCGTGGTTGTAAAAGGCTAAAAAGGTATGCACAGGCGGGTATAGTGTTTGTGCCGATGTTACGCACAGTGCTAACTAATGAGGCTGCAATTAAGCGCTTATCTGTTGATATGATGTGTTGGACTTGTGAATAGGCTGTGAGTGACTTAATCGCATAGAAATCAAGGTGTTTGTCTAAACACCTATCAGGTTTTGGACTTTTAAACAGGCTTGAAAATATAGCGGCCTGTCATTTTCCGATGCAAAAAGAGGAAAAAATTTCTCCTAGCAAGTCGTCTGCACCCAATACGCCGGTTATTTCTCCTAATGTTTCATGAGCGCTTCGAAGATCTTCTGCCAAAATTTCGCCCGCACCAGTTTGATGAAACTGTTCAATACCTTTGTGAAGTAGGTTGTAGGTGGCCTGAAGAATCGCTACGTGGCGTTCTCTGGCGCTAAAGGGTGTTGAGGTGACAGTGTTGGAAAAACCCAGAATGGACAAAATCGCGTTTTCAAGCTCAACAAAACCCGCACCTGTTATTGCTGATACCGCAATAGTAGTGATGGTCTCTGATGGCTGTTCTCCTGGCCTGCGCTCAGAGAGGTCAATTTTATTTAGGACCCGGATGGTCGGAGTGGCGCCTTCGAAACTTTCCTCCGTGTTGTCATCTGCTGCGTCATCAATTACTTCAATAACGAGATTGGCGGTTTCCAATTCGTTACGGGCTCGCTGAATGCCCTCTTTTTCAATGATATCGGTTGCTTCCCTAATGCCCGCAGTGTCGGCAAATTCAAATGCTACACCTTTTAAATTGAGAGTTTGTTTCACAACGTCTCGAGTGGTGCCAGGTACAGCGGTAACGATGGCAACAGGCTCGCGAGCAAGTTGATTCATTAGGCTACTTTTTCCGACATTAGGTTTGCCTGTGAGGACAATTTTCGCGGTTTTGCTCATCAGTACGCCTTGTCGCGCATTGTTAATAAGGGTATCCAGTCTAGTAAGTGCAGTCGATAAATTCTGGCTTATGTTTTTATCTGACAGGAAATCAATTTCTTCTTCCGGGAAATCAATGGCAGCTTCGATATAGATTCTGAGGTTGAGTAACTCATCACCGAGAGCGTTGATGGCATCGGAAAACGCGCCTCTAAGCGAAGCAGATGCTTGTTGGGCTGCTTGTTGGGTGGGGGCATCAATGAGGTCAGCCAATCCTTCCGCTTGCGCGAGGTCAAGCTTGTTATTCATAAAAGCCCGTTCCGAAAACTCCCCTGGTCTCGCCATGCGCGCCCCGAGTGCCATACACGCGTTGAGCAGCATTGAACTGATGACCATACCACCATGACAATGAAGTTCGGCAACATCTTCGCCGGTAAAAGAGTTCGGCCCTTGGAACAGCAAAACAAGACCCTGATCAATAACGACGCTTTGATGTACGAAGGTAGAGAGCGTTGGGGTTCGGGGTTCCACTGACCGCATACAAAGGGTTCGGGCAATGGGCCAAGCACGATGACCGGATAGCCTGATGATCGCTACGCCCCCTTTACCTGGAGGAGTGGCAATAGCGGCAATAGTGTCCCCATCTAGCGCGGCAGTTGCGACCAGTTCAGATTGCTGATCCATATGGGGATTAAAGATTGCCGTTTTCAATTCGCCGATTGATGATGTATTGCTGTCCCATCGATAACAGGTTATTGCAGAGCCAATAAAGCACTAAACCGGCGGGGAACCACAGGAAAAAAAACGTAAACACTATAGGCATCCACTGCATAATTTTTGCTTGCATGGGGTCTGGTGGTGCTGGGTTAAGTTTTTGCATATAAAACATACTTGCGCCCATCAGGATGGGTAACACAAAATATGGATCCATTACCGACAGGTCTTTTATCCAAAGAGCAAGCGGCGCTTGCCGTAACTCCACGGACTCCATCAGCACCCAATACAAGGCGATAAATACTGGCATTTGTACAAGGATGGGAAAACACCCACCCAAGGGATTAATTTTTTCCTTCTTGTAAAGTTCCATCATCGCCTGAGACTGCTTGGCCTTGTCGTTTGCATATTCGTCACGAATTGCCACGATGCGAGGCTGAACTTTTCTCATCCTCGCCATAGATTTGTAACCAGCAGCTGAGAGCTGAAAAAAAGCGAGTTTGACGAGCAGCGTCAAAACGATAATGGCTATTCCCCAGTTCACGACAACCGACTGGATCGTTGTGAGGAGCCAAAAAAGTGGTTGGGCGATCCACCACAGCCAACCGTAATCGACAACCAAATCGAGGTGAGGCGCCAGACCGGATAAAACGGATTGGTTTTTTGGACCGACATAGAGCGTGTTAGTTACGGTGGTAGTTTCCCCGGGTGCGAGGGTTAGTGCGGGTCCGGTATAGCCGATAATATTGAAGCCATTGTTGGTATGGCGCGTTCGATATCGATGGGTGTCTGTCGCACTAGGTACCCATGCGCTGACGAAGTAGTGCTGAAGCATTGCGATCCAGCCTCCTTGCACATCTGCTTTAAATGGGTTTTCAGCCATTTCTTCAAAATCAAATTTTTCAAACCGTTGTTCAGAATGTGTCAGCGCTGATCCCAAAAATGGGCGCATACCCATGCCTGAGTTATTGTCAGATGGCGCGGATGAACTATCTCTCTTGAGTTGGGCAAAAGGCGTGAAGCTAGTGGTTCGGCTTGATAAATTTTGTATTTCGTGGCTAACCAAAATTGTATGGCTGCCTCGCTGGAAGCGGTATAATTTCGTTACCGCAACGGCGCTGTCGACATTTTGGTAATGCAGTTCTATATCAAGTGTGTTGCCGCTTACGAGTTCGTAACTGGGCTTGTCTGTCCGATATAACGCACGTGCTTGGCGATCAATGCCATCTGGTCCGACCAGACCGGACTGCGCCACGTAGGTTCGTTGGCCGTTTCTTTCAAGTAGGACAAATGGGTCAGAGGGATCAGCGAGGGTCTTGGGGTAATCGCGCAAGGCCGCGCCCACAACATCTCCTCCCTCAAGGTCAATAACGATTTCGAGAACATCGGTAGTGACTCTTACCAATGAGCTGGCTTGTGCGCTGACGCCGTTGTATATGTCAGCGCTGGAAGATTGGGCAAGGTCTTCAGCGCTGGGCAGGTCGTCCGGAGGTGATTGATCGAAAGTTGTTGCGCGGTCGTCCAATAGGGCCGTGCTATCTGTTTGCACGGTGGATTCGACAATGGGGCTCGCAGGTATCAAGGCTTGCTCATCGGCAGTGAAGCGCGTCCACTCCCCCAATAGCATAAGACCCAGCAGGATACTGGCGGCGATCAAAGCATATCGAGGGATGTCCATGTGTTCTGTCTCAGTCTGGTTGACGATATGGGTGATGTTCAGGTACCGGGTCATATCCGCCGGTACAGTAGGGGTTACAGCGAATGACCCTGCGAACAGTGAGCCAACAGCCGGCTAGGGTACCGTGGGTCTGTAGCGCGTCAATCCCGTATTGTGAACAAGTTGGTGAAAAGCGGCACGATCGCCCGAGCCAAGGGCTCAATGTGAGTTGATAAGCGCGTATGAGGAGGCATAGACCTCTTGCCAGGAACTGGTCCATGCGCTTCAGCCAACGCATAAAGCGCAGGCTTTTTTATTAAGTGCAAGCCACAGGTGATGCAGTTCCTGCCAAACCAAGGGGTTTGAAAGTTGGTCTGCAGGACTCCTGGCCAAAATCACCAGATCGAGAGAAACGGAAGGCTGATAGAGCCGAAAGTGTTCTCTGATGATACGTTTTACTCGGTTTCGTCTAGTGGCTTTGCGGATGTGTTTTTTGGCAACGACGATACCGATCCTCGACCGCTTAAGTGGAGAGGGTTTAGCCAATATTAAAAATGACCGCGTGCTGACGCGGATC
>NYTE01000036.1 GCA_002683335.1 Halieaceae bacterium | reverse complement strand
AAATACAATGGCTTTCGTGTCGGGCTCCGTTACGACTTCAACGACAATTGGAGCGGATTAGTTCAGCACATGTCGCAAGAAATTGACGTGGAAGGCTCCTTCTTGATCGACCCCAGCCTAGGGGACGAAAGCGCACAAAAGTTTGTCCCGGAACATAATGTCGATGAGTTCGACATCACCACATGGACGCTTGAGGGACGAATCGCCAATCTTGATCTGGTATACACCGGTGGCTACATAGACCGCGAGGTTGATGCGCTTATTGACTACACCCACTACAACAACGGTGGCGGCTACATCACCTATTACCTGTGTAGCGGTAACATTTATTCTGGCGACAAAGCGAATGCGCCCAATAATTGCTTTGACCCCACAAAGCAGTACGCAGATAAATCCACCAATGAGCGCACGACCCATGAATTCCGGATCAGCAGTGACCCCGAAAACGCATTCCGGTTTATGGCCGGCGTTTACTACAGTGATGTAGAGACAACGCATATTGGAGAATTCCAATACTATTCAACGAATGATGCGTTCAGTGACCATATCATTAACTACTTCGGCTCAGGTGCTCCCTTTGAGGTAGGTAACACCACAATCCCCAATACTCCCGGAACCAATACAGAAGGGCCGAGGAGCGAATTAACAACCTTTTATAACGACTTCACGCGTACTGAAGAGGAGATGGCATTTTTCGGGGAGTTGGCGCTAGACGTCACTGACTCACTGACTATCGCGTTCAGTGCGCGCAGATATGATTTAGATACTCAGCTACAAGGCGCCTCAAACTTCTCCTTCGGCTGCCGATATGGTGCGCCATTTACAGATCGCGACACCCCAGCAGGTGCCGGTTTTGGAAACGCTCTGGTTACAGAGGATGGCCGTTGTAACAGTAACGCCTTCAGCAACGATGTCTCAGATCGCCTCTTAACTTTAGGCCAGTACGCGGCGTCTGGGGACGATAACATTATCCTCAATGCCACCAGTCCTAATGGAGCGCGAGATATGTTTCGCGGCGGGGGGAGCAACGCGGCGACACTGGCAGCGATTCAAGCTGGTCGACTAGACATCAATAATATCGAAGCTGACGGCTCCACCAATGAGGAGGACACGATTGTCCGCTTCACGGCGAACTGGAATATGACCGATGACATCATGTTCTACGGGATTTATTCAGAGGGTTATCGACCAGCCACGCAAAATCGTAATGCCGGCCAACTCGCGGCGAATCAGAACGGGGTATACGACGGCTATGTTGTTCCAGTAGTGGCTGTCACCGATACACTAGAAAATATCGAATTCGGGATGAAAGGCGAGTTCTTAGATCGTACCCTGCGACTCAACGCAAGCATCTACTGGGCAGAAATCACGAATCTGCAAGTCTCGCGCTTTGACCCCTCCAATGTCGCCTTCCTCGTTTTCATGGAGAATGTTGGCGATGCGGACTCCAACGGCATTGATGTTGATTTCCAGTGGGCACCCACCAACAATCTAACTATCTCTGGCGCAGCCAGTTTCTTAAGCACAGAAATCACCCGTCTTAACGACCAGCTGCAGGGAGTGGCCGTACCGGTCGGCTCGGATCTGCCACTTGCACCCGACTTTTCGGGTAACTTGAGGGCGCGTTACGACTTTGAACTGCCAGGAATGGGCGCTAACGCCTACGTGACGGGCTCAGTCACCTATCGTGGAGAATCACTCGCCGGGATCGTTGGTAGTGCCTCATTCATGGACGATACCGCGTTTCTGTCTTCCGGCAGCACATCAGGGTTAGCAATGGAAGCTGCAGGTGGTAACTTTGGTACGGTAGCTGACTCAAACGGAGGCTTGCCGGCCAGCACTCGGTTCATTAACGAGTCTGCGACGGTGCTCAGTGTCAGCGCAGGCCTCATGAAGGACTCGTGGCTTGCTGAGGTTTACGTGAGGAACCTTACCAGCGAAAGAGGCGCTATTGTGCAGACTGCAGGTAAGTTCACGCCAGAAGCGTCAGTGAATCGACCTCGCACTATCGGGTTGAGGCTCTCTTACCGCTTCTAAGCAGCCCAACACTAATCTGATGCCTAAGGGCGGACATTGTCCGCCCTTTTTTGTGCAAGGAGTTATGAATACTTGGTGAACAACGAGACAATACAGAAAGCGCGGGCCGCTCTCAGTCGAGGTGCATTTGACGAATCCCAGGCGATTCTAGAAACGATCCTGTCTCAGGATGCTACAGACTTTGAAGCCCGCTACGCACTAGCGGTTTTGCATCGTGCCAAAAAGCAAAACGGAGAAGCCAAGCGCATTCTTCTAGATCTGTTGTCAGAAAAACCTGACTTTGGACGGGGGTTCCAGGAGCTCGCCTATTGTGAGGCCGCTCTTGATGAGCAGGACGGCGCACAGACCGCATTCGAGCGAGCGGTTGAGCTAGATGCATCGCTACTCAATAGCTGGAAGTATCTGGCCAAGATCTATGAACAGCAGCGAGACAACCGGGCCGAGCAAGCCTCTAAGCAAGCGGCTTTTTTAGGTGACTTGCCCGACGAACTCAGAACAGTGATCAGTTATCTCGCCGCCAACAGACTCGCTGACGCCGAACGGCTATGCAGATTTTTCATGAAACAGAATAAGACGCATATCGAAGGCATGCGTTTGATGGCGGAGGTAGCCGCACGCACGGGTGTATTCGGAGACGCAGAATTTTTGTTGGAGACCGTGGTCGAATTGCAGCCTGACCACATAGATGCGGAGCTACAGCTGGTCCATATTCTACTGAGACGTCAGCGGTTCCATAAGGCTTACGAGCGCACCAAGGCTCTTTGCCAAAAGCATAACAATCCACCTCAACAAGCATTAGCTCTGTCAGCTTCAGCATGCTTTGGTGTAGGAGAAAACACAGAAGCGATTCAAATCTACGAGCAATTGATTGAAGCAAGTCCCCATGATCCGGCACTAAAAGTATCGCTGGCCCACATTTACAACGCTATTGGGAGTGCCGACCACGCCGTTACACTGTTTAAGGAGGCTTACCAACTCAACACCAGCTTTGGTGACGCTTACTGGAGTCTTGCCAACACCAAGTCCTACCGTTTTTCTGAAGAAGAAATAACCGCGATGACCAAGAGCCTGACGTCTGAGGGGACGCCACAGCTTGATCAGATCCAGATACATTTTGCATTGGGGAAAGCATATGAAGATCAACAGAAGTTCGAACGCTCGTTTGACCACTATGCGAAAGGTAATGCGCTGAAGCAGAAAACATCGAACCACAGTGCAGAACAGCTTGATATCCGCGTTTCCACACAGATTGACGTGTGCACGAAAGATTTGTTCGAGCAAAGAAGTGGGGTGGGCCACACCGCGTACGATCCGATCTTTATTGTTGGTTTGCCCAGAGCAGGATCGACATTGCTAGAGCAGATTTTGGCCTCTCACTCAATGGTCGACGGCACGATGGAGCTCCACGACATCCTCGATCTGGCAAAACGTTTGCGCGGTCGAGACAAGGCGAGCGATCCAAGTCCTCGCTACCCTCGAATCTTACAGGAGCTAGGGGCCGACAAATTCACTCAATTTGGCAAACAGTTTATTGCTGACACCCGGGCTTATCGAGGATCAGCACCTCGGTTCATCGACAAGATGCCAAACAACTTTTTCCACGTGGGCTTAATTAAGCTCATATTGCCCAGGGCGAAGATAATAGACGCCCGACGGCACCCGATGTCCTGCTGTTTTAGTGGCCTGAAACAACTCTTTGGGGAAGGGCAGGAGTTTTCCTACAGTCAGGAAGAAATAGGAAACTACTACAAACAGTATGTCCGGCTTATGAACCACTGGGATGAGGTCTTACCAGGCTTTGTATTACGTATACAGCACGAAGAAGTCGTGGAAGATCTTGATAAACAGGTAAAGCGCTTATTAGATTTTTGTGAGTTGCCATTCGAGGATGGCTGCCTGAATTTCCACAAAACTGAGCGCAGCGTAAGAACACCGAGTGCGGAACAAGTGCGGCAGCCCATTTACCGATCTGGTCTTGACCAATGGCGCAACTTTGAGCATTTTCTGAATCCACTCAAGCATGCCCTTGGAGCAGAAATTCTTGATGATTATGGCATCACACCGCCACAGTGATTTACGCCGAGTCACAAAATTTTATATTTTTTGCTGTACCCAAAACAGGCACCCATGCCGTAAGAGAAGCATTACGACCACACCTTTCATCGGCAGACTGGGAACAACAGCTTCGCTACGGCGAGCAGCTATCACCCCTTCCTGAAATTGCGGCAATTAACCACGGTCATGTGAGTTACCAACAACTCAGCAGCGTGGTAGGTCCCGAGACTCTGAGTCGGTTTTTCCGATTCGCCTTCACACGGCATCCCTACGATCGATTCGTCTCGGCATGTGCTTTTTTGGCCAGAACAGACCCCAGCTACAAGCAGAATCCTACCGAGTGGATGAAAAGCGCGCTACAGCGTCCACAGTTCTGCAGTCGGGTACTCGTCACCCCTCAACACGCACTGCTGAATGACGAAAATGGGGCGCTGGGTCTCGACTTTGTCGGCCGCTACGAGTCTCTTCATGTCGACTTCGATACTATCTGTGATCGGCTGAAACTGCCAAAGGCGAGACTCGCACATCGCAATAGCTCTGAGCACGACTCATATCAACAGCTTTTGGATAATGAATTGAGAGAGGCGCTGTGGGAGCGATACGAGCAGGACTTCTTGAGCTTCAACTACGCCCCGTAACAAACTCTTTCGATCGCTGCGGTTTTAAGGCTGCCGCCAGAAGGCGCTGGTTGATAATCGGATTGATGCCAACCTTATTCGATTGAGTCACCAACACTCGCGGGTCCCGCCTGAGTCCCGCCTGAGTTCTCTTCAAGAGCGCTTGATATCCGCTGATACCGTCTTCCATAAAGCCATAGAGTGACCAGTGATTTCGCCAGTCGTGCACCAAATCAAACAACAGATCGTGATAGTACTCCAACTCTCTGGCGCTATTATTGGGGTTGGCCGAACAGTCTGACAGGAGTTCTNAGACGATGGCGGCCATTTCCCCGGGTGCCATTACCGGTGCCGCAGGAAAGCGCTCCACCCGCAGCNCGGACTCNCGGCTCTCATCAAAGGCCAGNCGNTGCGGTGCTTCCACAGTGTCCGCCCGCTGCACGCGGCGCACCATGCTCCAAAACCTGGCGGAGCCGGCAATATCCACGACTAAATGAATGCGATCTTTTGCGCTGCCGTTGACCACTCTATGGCGTCGCCACGAATCGAAGAGCCAGGCCTCTCCGGCGGCCATATGCACCTCNTCAGCGCCGCAAAAAAAGCGNACGGTCGGTTCCGTGACGATGGGCACGTGAATTCTCACTCGGCTATACCAGTGATAATTNAAATCGACGTGCTCCTGAACCTCTGCACCGGGCGCCAAGCGCATTAAACGACTCCGGGCCACCACCTCACCAAAGCTACTGACCACCTGCAAAATATATGGGGAGCGCCGGAGTACCGCTGTAGCGGCCATCGGTCCATCGAAGCCGTCTCTTGGTTCGCCATTAATCGAAACCAGGGGCACCGCTGTGTTGCCAGAAAGCCCCGAGGGATGCGCTAACCAATTTTCAGGAACGAGCCGATCGACCTCGGCGGCAAGCACCCCGGGATCAAAAAGGAAAGGGAGCTTCAGAAATGGTCGATCGAGTTCCACTCGCAGCCTCTCAGTCCTTAGCGGCCTTTACCCACTCGAGAATAGACGAAAAATCACGAGGACCGTTACTATCGGCCTGGTGAGCAAGGTAGGCCGCGGTTGCGAGTTTACCCATTTGATTATCAACGCCGCCATTGTCAGCGACCTCGCAGGCCAAGCCTAAATCCTTCACCATCAAGTCGACCATAAATCCAGGTTGGTAATTGTTACTCGAGGGAACGCCNGGCATCACATCGGGCCAGGGGTTATAGACCTGTAGCGACCAATTATTACCTGAACTTGCTTTCATAATCTCAGATAAAACAGCTGGATCAAGGCCATGAGCCTCACCCATCGCCAGCGCTTCACAAGTGCCAACCATATGTATCGCGAGCAGCATATTGTTGGCTGCCTTGGCCACCTGACCAGCCCCCGCAGGACCCGCGTGAAAAATCTTCTCGGCGCTTCCCATTCCCTCAAGTATGGGACGCCCTCGCGTAAAAGCGCTCGCGCTGCCGCCGCACATAAAGGCCAAGGTGCCGGCGGCNGCGGCCGCAACACCGCCCGACACTGGCGTATCCATAAAATCGATACCCAGCGCGGCAGCGGCTTCACCAACTTGCCGCGCAGTGGCGGCGTCGATCGTGCTGGCATCAAGAATCAACGTGTCTGTGGAGACGTTGGCCAACAATCCAGTATCCCCCAAGAACGTTGCCGCGACATGCTTACCCGCGGGCAACATACTGATAATTACGTCGGCGTTGGCAGCCGCATCGGCAGCAGACGGTGCAACAGACGCGCCTTCTGTTGCAAGGGCGGCACAGGCCGCTTCCACAAGGTCGAAAACCGTGAGCGAATGGCCTGCAGCAATAAGGTTTTTGGCCATGGGCCCACCCATATTACCAAGGCCTAAAAAAGCGATTGTCGCCATGATTTACTCCGGCAGTCCAAGCGTCGGCATCGCATCCGGCGCACTAAAGAAAGAATCGACAACCTCAGCGGGTACCGATGCAAGGTCGGANTAAGTCCAGCTTGGGGAGCGGTCTTTATCGACCAGTAGTGCTCGAACGCCTTCGGCGAACTCGGGGTGGCGCATGATGTTGCAACCCAGTATCAGCTCGGATTCAAAAACGGCTCTCAAGGTGGCGTCGCGCGTTTGATTCAATTGTCGGAATATCCATGTGGCGGCTAGCGGAGAGCCATGGGCTAATCCATCCCGCGCTTTTTGTAACCATGTATCCTCGCCNTGCCATGCCATGACGCGATCAAAAATCGCCAATAAATCACCCCCCGCCATCCACTCATTGATCACGTCGATATGCGGCGCCAGCTGCGCTCCGGGCGGATCAACCTCTGCTGTGATGCCTTTAAGCAACGCGTCCACCTTGGCAGTGTCCGCTTCTAAATTAGATTCCCATGCCAAACCGGCCAGCGCCTCGAGCACAGATTGCTTTTGTTCGTGCGCAAAAAAATGCGTCCCCAAACCACAATACAGCGCATCGGTGGCATTGATATGTGACGACGTCAGAGCCAAAAAGCGCCCGATCTGACCTGGCATACGGTTTAAAAACCAACTGCCACCGACATCCGGAAACAGTGCAATCGTGATCTCGGGCATGCCGATCCGTGTTCGCTCACTGACTACCCGGTACCGACAACCAGCCAAGATACCCAGCCCNCCACCCATCACGACGCCGTGGCCCCAACAAATCAGCGGCTTGGCGTAGGTGTGTAACAGGTAGTTCATACGATACTCGCGAGCAAAGAAATGCTCAGCGTAATCACAGGGTCCACCGGGGCTTTCGACGGANGAATTGCGCAGAGCTTGTACGTCACCCCCCGCACAGAAGGCTTTGTCGCCCGCACCATCGATGACCACCGCGACAACTCGATCGTCATCTGCCCAGGCCNCAAGGCGATCGGTGATTACATCAACCATTTCCCGCGTCAACGNGTTAAGGGTCTTTTCTACGTTCAGGGTTAAGCGACCGATAACCCGATCGCCCGCNGGGTACTCGGCAACAAGAACACTCTCGCTCATCGATTCTTCCACGCCGGTTGGCGCTTCTCCAGGAAAGCATTCGTCCCCTCTTGCTGATCTTCGGTGGAGAACAGCGCCACGAATTCGTCACGCTCGGCGATGAGTCCATCAGCAATCGCAATATTTCGTGCTGAGTGAATCAAGCGCTTACAAGCAGCTACTGATGAGGGTGATTGATTACCCACCTTTGCTGCCAAAGCAGTCGCGGCGGCGAGTGACTCGCCGGCCGGCACGACTTCCTCTACGAGGCCCAGTGTCGCCGCCTGCTGGGCGCCAATGCGCTCGCCACACAGGATCATCCGCTTGGCCCAACCTTCACCTACCAATTGCGTCAGTCGCTGGGTTCCACCAGCACAGGGCAAAAGACCCACCCGCGCCTCGGGCAAGGCCAATGCTGCTTGCTCCTCTGCAATGCGGATATCACAGGCCAACGCGACTTCCAGACCACCACCCATCGCGAAGCNGTTGATCGCGGCAATCGATACCCCTCGGAAATCGGCCAATGCTTCGAAAGCCTCGCCAAAAGCCTCNCCCACCGCTCGGGCAACATCGCCATCGCCAGAAGCAAACTGGTTCAGATCAGCGCCCGCCGAGAAGAACTTTTCTCCAGCGCCGGTCAGCACGAGCGCATAGACAGAAAGGTCAGCATTGAGCGCCCCAATCACCTGCTTGAGCGCCGGCAGGCTGTCTCGATCCCAGGTATTGGCGGCAGGATTATCGATCACGACCGTAGCAATGTTGCCGTCAATCGACACTTTGATTTTTTCGGACGGGCTGATACTCATTGAATTACCTCCAGTGCGCCATCCATCAGCACCTTNCGGCCGACGATCACACGCATGATTTCATTGGTTCCTTCGAGAATTTGATGTACCCGGGTGTCGCGCACATAACGCTCCATCGGGTACTCCTTAATGTAGCCATAGCCTCCCAACAACTGCAGAGCGTCATTGCAGACGGTAAAGCCCGCATCCGTAGCAAAGCGCTTGGCCATCGCACAATAGGTGGTTGCCTGCGGGTCCTTGTTGTCTAACTTGCTGGCAGCCAGCCGGATCATTTGTCGGGCAGCCACCAATTCAGTGAGCATATCCGCCAGCTTGAATTGAGTAGCCTGAAAATCGGCGATGGCCGTGTCGAACTGTTTGCGCTCTTTCACGTACCCAGTAGCGTCCTGAATCGCGCGCTGAGCGGTGCCCACAGAGCAGGTCGCTATATTGATACGNCCACCATCAAGGCCCTCCATCGCAATCGCGAAGCCCTGNCCTTCTTCTCCAAGGCGCTGCGCTACCGGCACTCTCACGTTGTCAAAGGTGATCATCCGGGTGGGCTGTGCATTCCAGCCCATTTTGTGTTCTTTTTTTCCGTACTGAACGCCNTCTGCGTCCGCCGCGATCAACAGCGCCGTCACGCCTTTGGGGCCGGCATCGCCAGTGCGCGCCATCACTACGAGCACATCGGTTTCACCCGCGCCAGAGATAAATACCTTACTGCCATTGACGATATAAGCGTCATCATCCCGCTGGGCGCTGGTGCGCAAGCTACCGGCATCAGAGCCNGCACCCGGTTCAGTGAGGCAGTATGAAGCCAGCTTTCGTCCCATCACAAGATCGGGACACCACTCGTCTACTACCGATTGCTGGCAATACTTGCCAATCATCGCCGTCGCCATGTTGTGGATNGTCAGAAATGCAGCGGTGGTGGTGCAACCCTTGGCCAGCTCCTCAACGATCAGACTCGCATCCAACCGGCCCATGCCTAGCCCACCCGCAGCCTCGGGGGTATACATCCCCATAAAACCAAGTTCTCCGGCGGCGCGCAGGGCATCTTTTGCAAAGATGGACTCAGCGTCCCAAAGTGCCGCATGTGGCGCCAACGCTTTGTCTGAAAACGCCCTTGCGCTGGCGATGTAGGCCTGCTGCTCGTCGTTCAGTTCAAAATCCACCCTGAGCTCTCCAANGCTATTTCTGTTTCCAACTCTTCTTAGGAGGGCATCAGTCNCCGCCCCTCTCGTTGTCCCCCAGCGTATTAATCATATGCCTTTCATCATCAAAGCGGTCTTCACGTCGCTACAAATCGGGCTCGCAAGTATAAACTGATTCGAGGTAAAGCTCAGCGCCAGCGCCTGCCACTTTATCGCCAAGACTGGCTTTACTGCCCAATTGCAAATAGCCCATCGACTAGCAAGATGGCGCCGTGGGGTTTACCCTAGCCACCGCTAAAACGACTCCGTAGGGAAGCAAGGTCATGTCACAGGGTAATGACGACGCGCAAGCGTTTATCGCCGATCTGGTCGCACGATCGAGAGCGGCGCAAAAACAGATTGANCACTACTCACAGGAGCAGGTTGATGCCCTCATCANGGCAATGGTGTGGTCAGTGGCAAGACCTGGAGTTGCTGAAGAAATAGCGCAATTCACGGTCGATGAAACCCAGCTAGGCAACTACGACGGTAAGTTCCTCAAGATCCAGCGCAAAACTCGCGCCACCTTACTCGATATTATTCATGACAANTCCGTCGGTGTGATTGAAGAATATCCTGAGCGGAACATTCGCGTACTGGCAAAACCACTGGGAGTCATTGGGGCACTGGCACCATCGACGAATCCGGAAGCAACGCCCGTTATCAAAGGAATTCACGCAGTTAAAGGCCGGAATTCCATCATTGTTGCGCCACACCCGCGGGCAAAACTCACCAACAAGAAGATTTGTGATCTCATGCGCGCAGCGCTGAAAAAAATGGGCGCGCCAGAGGACCTAGTGATCGGTATCGAGACACCGAGTCTTGAGACCACCAACGAATTGATGCAGCAATGTGATCTGGTNCTCGCGACCGGCGGCGGGGCCATGGTGCATGCAGCATATTCAAGTGGCACCCCTGCCTTGGGCGTCGGCGTCGGCAATGCCGTCATTACGGTCGACGATACGGCCGATCTCGATGCGGCAGCAGAAAAAATTCGTCTATCGAAGACGCTGGATCTGGCTGCGTCTTGCTCCTCTGACAACGCCGTCGTGTTGCTCGATGACATTTATGAGCCCATGCTCGAAAAGCTAAAGTCACAAGGCGGCTATCTTTGCAATGAAGAAGAAAAAGCCGCACTGCGCAGTACGCTTTGGGACGACGAACTTCATATCAATACCGCCATGGTCGCTCAGCCGCCAAAGAAAATAGCGCAGATGGCGGGGCTGTCCATTCCCGAAGGCGTTAATTTCTTTATCGTGCCAGAGGACGGCTGGGGAACAACGCATCCCTTNTCAGGTGAGAAGCTGTCGGTGATCATGGCGCTTTATCGTGCTCGCGATATCGATCACGCCATAGAGCTCACACAGAATATTCAGGCGTATCAGGGTCAGGGTCACTCCTGCGGGATCTACTCAACCAGCGACGCCAATATTATGAAGCTCGCAGAGCACACCTATACGTCGCGGGTGATGGTAAATCAGCCGCAATCGGCATCCAACAGCGGCAACGTCTGGAATGGTATGCGACAAACCTTCTCATTGGGCTGTGGCTCTTGGGGAGGCAATGGCACCAACAATAATATCTCTTGGCGGGATCTGATCAATGAGACCTGGGTTTCGATGCCTCTTACCGAACATAAAGTCATCCCTTCTGACGACGAGCTCTTTGGAGANGTCATCAACCAACTGGGTTAAGCNAAACGGGTGTCTAATCGAATGTCATANGGTGCCGNATAACGAATTCTNACGCGCCCGCGTTGATGGACCTTGCGGTGCATCAGTGTNATCCTCATGGCCCNGACCGACGATGACGCCCCTCAGGTAATCANCAACATTTTGGGGACGCCTGCCGAGCAACTCTGAATTCGCCTGTGAAACTAGTCTCTTCGCGCGCAATTCACTGACGCTTCATATCGGCTGGGTGCGCCGGCGATAACCCCATAATGTCTTAGTCCGCGGGTAGGTTTGCTTTCAGACCCGAGCGCAGAGAATAAAGCAGGCTTGATCTCTGAAACGCGCTGGGAATAGCGTGTCCGTAACAAGTAGTCACGCATCACGTGGCGCTCTAGAATGAGGACCAAAGGTCAACACTCAAATAAAAAAGGTAAGAACATGAGTCGAATCAGCTTTGTACCCGTGTCCGAATGGACTGGTGAGCTGCGAACATTTGTTGCCGCCGACAGCGCCACTGACCTCGAATTAGGAATTACACGCATGCTCGCTCACGCCCCTGATTTGGCCATGGGGCCNATCAGTTTCGGGGCAGCCATGGTGAGCAACCGAACACTTCCTGAACGCTTGATTGAGCTCCTGCGACTACGTGTTGCTTTCCACAACCAATGCCGCAGTTGCATGGCGATTCGTTACCGCGCTGCTACTGCAGATGTCAGTGAAGCAGATGTTTGTGGCCTAGAACAACCGCAAGAAACAGGNGCGCTCGATGACCGTGAGCAGCTTGCAGTTGAGTTGGGCGATCGTTTCGCCTGTGACCATTTATCTATCGACGAAGCATTTTTTGCTGCGCTAAAAGCCCTTTTTTCTGAAGCCGAAATAATGGAACTNCTCATGCACTGCGCCCTTTACGTAGGCGTGGGTCGACTGGCAGCCGTGCTGGATATGACGGAAGAGCTTCCGCAGGGTTTTGATCTGCCCTTTAGCGCTGATCACAGCGTGTTACCCACATCGGGTGAACCCGTGGTCGTCAGGTGAGCCGATTCATGAAACGTCGCGCTCGCCGGCTTGACGCTTCAGGTATGTCACAGGGGATATTGAGTGTGGCACNCACATCNCTCCTTAATCGCCGCCACTTCGCGTGGACTCTCTTAGGCCTTTTGTGGGTGCTCATGCCGATCACGGCTGAGCCTCATCACAGTTGGTCATTACCGGGCGGCGGCGAAGGGGGCGGACACTTTAGTCAGGCCACCCAGATCACACCAGAGAATGTGGGCAAGCTAGAGATCGCCTGGACTCATCGCTCAGGTGATTTTCGACAAGGCGAGAACTTTATTGGCGGCCTAAGTGGCGAAGCCCCACTCCAGTCTTCGTGGCAAGCAACTCCGATTTTGATCGATGAACATCTGTACCTCTGCACGCCCTTCAATCGCATTCTCGCGATTCATGCCGAGACGGGTGCTGAGCGGTGGTCCTACGCCCCTGACATTGATCTAGAGGGCTTCCCTATGCCCCGGTGCCGCGGCGTCACACAATGGACTGATACCCGCTTGCCCGAAGGCGAGCCCTGTCACCACGTGGTCATCGCGCCATTGATGGACGCTCGTGTCATCGGCTTGGATGCCGATAGCGGTAAAGTATGCCCTTTCGGGAAAGAGCATGAGCTCGATCTTAGTGAGGGCCTTGGCCCTTACGAGACGGGCTTCTATATGCTCAACACGCCGCCGGCGATCACCGGAAACACCCTCATCACCGGGGGATCTGTCGCAGACAATATTACGGTCGCGATGCCGAGCGGTGTTATCCGCGCCTATGATCTGAGCAGCGGAAAGCTGCTGTGGGCATGGGAACCCGTCATCGCAGTGAGCGAATCCGACAAAAGTGCTTCGAAAGCAGAAGACAATCCTGCCGATACGCCACGCTATCAACAGGGCACGACCAATTCCTGGTCCTATCTGTCGGTAGATCCGGAACTGGGTCTTGTCTATGTGCCGACGGGTAACACGTCGCCGGATTATTACGGGGGGCACCGAGGCAATCTTGACCACTACTCCAGTTCGGTCGTCGCGCTATCGATTGAGACCGGAGAAGTCGTCTGGCACTTCCAAACGGTGCACCATGATATATGGGATTTTGATGTGCCCTCGCAACCTACGCTCTTTGAAACCGATATCGACGGGCGAGCCGTCAAGGGCTTGGCGCAGACCACCAAACAAGGTTACGTATTTTTGCTTGATCGACAGACCGGCGAACCCCTTTTTCCCGTAGAGGAGGTGCCCATGCCTCAGGGCGCGGCGCTCGGAGATTACACAGCGCCCACTCAACCGGTACCCGTTAAACCCCGTTCGCTGCTGGATCTACCCGGCGAGCGTGACCCCATTTGGGGACTCGTGCCCTGGGATAAATGGACCTGCAAGGATACCCTCTCCTCGTTGCGCTACGAGGGCCCCTTCACGCCCCCTGCACTGGAGGGCGCTCTTCATATACCCAGCGCATTTGGAGGCCAGAACTGGGGCGGGCCGGCTATTGACCCAGGCCGCCACAAACTGGTCGTCAACACGCTTCACATGGGTACAGTAGTGCAACTGATCCCCCGTGATCAATGTGATGGCGAGGGTCCTGAGCCAGTAGCCGACGGCCCCTTTTTACTTGAGCCCTCTGAGGGCACCCCCTATTGCAATCGACGCTGGTTGGGATTTGTCTCGCCACTAGGGGTTCCCTGCACGCCGCCACCTTGGGGCACGCTCGCTGGAATTGATCTGCGAACCGGCAACGTCGACTGGCAGGTGCCCCTTGGGACCACGCGCGATATGGCCCCCTGGCCATTCTGGTACATTCAGGGCTCTCCTAATTTAGGTGGCCCAGTCAGCACAGCCAGCGGCCTGACCTTTATCGGCGCCACCACGGATCACTTCCTCAGAGCCTTTGATACCGACACGGGGGAAGAGCTCTGGAAAGGGCGTTTACCCACCTCCGGTCACGGACTGCCCGTTACCTATCAACTCACCGAGGGCGGCACGCAATATGTCGTGATTGCGGCCGGTGGCCACGCCGCGATGGGAACGCCGCCCGGCGATTACCTGATTGCCTTCAGGCTACCAAAAGAGTCTTGAAAGGAACGCTATGAATACTG
>NYTE01000035.1 GCA_002683335.1 Halieaceae bacterium | reverse complement strand
AACTCGTTGAAGGCACGCTTAACATCGATCATTTCCTGACGGTCACGCTGGGTATCGTTGTCTTATTCATCGGCAAACGACTGAACCAGGTGGTACCCGCATTCCGCGAATTCAGCATTCCCGAACCCGTTACCGGTGGACTGCTGGTCTGTATTCTCTTTTATGTCCTGCACGTTTTTGGGGGCATCAGCGTGCAATTCACCCTGGGAGCGAGAGACGTACTGCTGGTGTACTTCTTTACGACAATTGGCATCAATGCCAGTTTTCGGGACCTGTTGGCGGGCGGGAAGCCTCTCGTGATTCTGCTGTGTGCGACCGTGGTCTTCATGATTATTCAGAATCTCACGGGAATTGGGGTCGCAACCGCTGTGGGCCTTGAACCGGCGGTAGGCCTCCTCGGAGGCAGTGTGTCTCTGATAGGGGGTCACGGCACATCCATCGCTTGGGCACCCATATTTGCGGAGCGTTACGGTATTACGGGCGCCATGGAGCTAGGTATCGCCTGCGCCACATTTGGACTGGTGCTCGCAAGCCTGATGGGTGGACCGATTGCCAAATTTCTCATTCAAAAGCATCAGCTCAGCCCCGAAAGCAGCGAGCCTGTGGATGTTGGCATCATGGACGCAGACAAACCGGTGGGCCTGCACTATATGGATGTATTGGACGCCATACTGTCGATCCACATCTGCATCATTATCGGTGTTTTCTTTGACGAAGGGCTCGAGCAGCTCGGCGTCCAGCTACCGCTTTTCGTAAGCTGTCTATTTGCGGGGATTTTGATCACTAATCTGCGCCCAGATGCCCTGCCCCGTATCACCGGCACCAAATGGCCGGCCCGAACACCCGCCGTAGCGCTGATCGCGGATGTATCGCTGGGTACCTTTCTTGCCATGTCACTGATGAGCATGAAACTGTGGGAATTGGTGGAACTGGCTGGGCCACTGGTGCTCATTCTCGGTGCTCAGGTAGCGGTCGCTGCTACCTTTATCATCTTTGTTGTATTCCGGATTATGGGAAAAAACTACGAAGCGGCCGTTGTATCAGCCGGCTTCGGTGGCTTTTCGATGGGTGCTACCCCAACGGCCATGGCCAATATGTCGGCGGTGACCAAGAGTTATGGCGCTTGTCATCAGGCCTTTATTATCGTGCCTTTGGTAGGCGCCTTCTTTATCGATATCGCGAACGTTATCATCATAGAACTGCTGCTGGGCTGGTTTGCCTGAACGGTTAGTTTAACGAACTCCGAGTCTCTCCACGCTAAGGCACTGAGGTGAGCACCCCTTGGCGACGCGCCTTAGTGATTTTCTCCCTGATTTGCGCGGGAGAGGCCATCTTCACACTGCCCTATCATGTCACACGCTTCTTCCGCCCCACTTTTCTTGAGGTATTTGAACTCAGTGCAACGCAACTGGGTGTTGCACAAAGCGCCTACGGCTTCATCGCCATGATTGCGTACTTTTTTGGAGGCCCGCTGGCAGATCGCTTTGAACCCCGGTTGCTGCTGGCCAGCTCGCTATGGGCTACTGCGCTGGGCGGGGTGTACCTTGCATCCTTTCCTGATGTTTTTGGTGTCATGTTGGTCTGGGGCTTCTTTGGTTTAACCAGCATTCTGCTTTTTTGGGCGACTCTCATTAAAGTCACTCGGACGTGGGGGGGACACGAGCAGCAAGGAATGGCCTATGGCCTGCTTGACTTCGGCAGAGGGCTGATCGCGGCGATACTCGCCTCCGTTGGTGTATTCGTTTTTTCATCTGCGTTCCCCCTAGGTTACGACGAAGCCACTTTGACCCACAAAGGGGCTGTCTTAAAACAGGTTATTTATGGTTATACCACTGTCACAGCAGCGGTAGGGGTCCTGGTTTGGTTCACACTGAAGGGGTTTAGTGAGGGTGATGAAAAATCGAATCAGCACTCCCATAGCCAATTTTTTCGGCAGGTTAAATCTGTCATCCAGCTCAAAGTCGTTTGGCTACAGGCGACGGTTTTAGTCTGTGCCTACACCAGCTACAAAGCCTTTGACCAATACGCCCTCTTTGCCGTTCGGGGCCATGGCATCGACGAAATCGATGCTGCACAGATCGTCACCATCGGCGCATGGACCCGACCCATCGCCGCGTTACTACTAGGTGTACTGGGCGATCGTTGGGGGATCTCACGCATGGCACTGGTATGCTTTGTTTTGCTAATCATCAGCCACTCACTTTTTGCTTTCACTGGCACTGCACTTGGCTCTCTGCACATGATTTTGTTGAATACACTGGTCACGGGCATCGCGATCTTTGGCTTGCGTGGTCTCTACTTTGGCTTGCTGGAGGAAGGTCAGATTCCTCTGGCGCAAACCGGCACAGCTGTCGGTGTGGTCTCTGTGATCGGATTTACGCCAGATGTCTATGTCGCGGCTGTTGCTGGATTTTTGATTGACCAAAGTCCCGGCCTTCTGGGTTTTCAGCACCTCTTTGGCATATTGCTCGTTTTTTCTGTGGTCGGCGCAATCGCCGCTTTACAGTTTCTGAAACACGTCCAGACCCGGAATAATCAAACCACTGCGTAGGCGGCGCGAAAAAAAAGATCGTCATGAAAGCAGCTACGCCAACAGTAAGGCGTCGCACCCAGCCCTGATTAAAAACTTGTAATACGCGCGCCGCGATATATCCGCCCGCCACTGCCTCCACCTGCCACAATGTTGACCACACCACCCAACAGGCCTGCCGTTAACAGGAGAAAAAGCTCTGACATCACGCCTCCAGGGCGTGGCGACATGGCAGGCCGATCTCTTACATAGGCGATCAGATTAAATCGGGGCTTGGCAACCACAGCGCCATCAATTGCTGTAATAATCGAGCATAAATCATCGGGGGCGGGATATGCGAGGCAACTTCTTCAGCGGATTAGTCGTTATCTTGCTTGCCTGCATATTGAGCGCCATGACGTCACCCGCTCTAGCCAACCAGGAAAGCGTTTCCTTACCAAAGGTTTTTCTTGAGGGCATCCCCTACGACCTAACGATTTCCTCTGCCGGAGCGCCCCACGCATCCTCGTTGAGGGTTCCGCCCAAGCTCATTGTAAATGACCGTTCCTACGACGCTCAAAAGAGCGGTGACAATTGGGTTTTCCTTGGGGTTGTCGCGCAAGACGCCAACACCGTAAAACTGAGCCTGATGGTCAATAACACCCTCGCCAGCGATGGAAGCGTAGTGGTGATTCCTGGCTGGGTGTCGATTCTGCCGCCCCTACTGGCCATTGGTATGGCATTGCTACTCCGCAGTGTCCTGCCCGCACTGATGCTAGGTCTTTGGCTAGGCGCCTGGGCACTCGAGGGAATGAGCCTTGAGGGAATATTCTACGGGCTTTTTGATAGCTTTGAGGTGTATGTGGTGAATGCAGTGGCCGATCGCGACCACGTTACCATCATGCTGTTCACCTTCATGATCGCCGGAATGGTCGGTGTCGTTTCTCGCAATGGCGGTATGCGCGGCATTGTGGAGTGGATCATCAAGGGGGCAAACAGTGCCCGACGGGGCCAGCTCGCCGTCTGGTCCCTCGGACTCGTGATTTTTTTCGATGATTACTCCAACACGTTAGTGGTGGGAAATACCAGTCGCTCCATTACAGACCGGCTGCGAATCTCTCGGGAGAAATTGGCCTACATCGTCGATTCTACCGCCGCGCCGATTGCGACTGTCGCGCTCGTCACGACCTGGATCGGATACCAAGTGAGCTTAATTGGTGATGCAACCGCTCAACTAGACGGACTTGATCAAAGTGCCTACAGCATCTTCCTTAACTCGATTCTCTACAGTTTTTACCCCTTCATGGCCATCTTTCTTATGGTGCTGGTGATCACTACGGGCCGAGAGTTTGGTCCTATGCGGGCAGCCGAGCAACGTGCTCGCGCTACTGGCGTCACAGTGCCTCCAGTCACATCCACCGTTGGGCAGGATGACGAAGCGGCACTGGCCATGAAAGATGGTGTCCAGCCAAACGCCATCAACGCCCTGATACCCGTGATAGTCATGATCATCGGCATTCTGGCGGGCCTCTATATCACTGGTGACGGCGAAACCATCAGCGACATCATCGGGTCGGCCAATTCATACCAAGCGCTCATGTGGGCATCCTTGCTTTCTGCGTTCACGGCTGTCGTCATGACTGCCCTACAAGGGCTATTGACGCTGGACGAGATTGTTGACGCTTGGGTATCCGGTGCACGATTTACGTTCATCGCCATGATTATTCTTGTACTGGCCTGGTCAATGTCGGAAATCAGCCGAGAACTGCACACCGCCGATTTTCTGATCGCCAGCCTCGGCGACAGTCTGCCGGCTTCAGCGCTGCCCGCGACCATTTTTGTACTGGCAGCTTTTACGGCTTTTTCAACCGGCAGTAGCTGGGGGGCCATGGGCATTCTTCTACCGCTGGTATTACCCTTGTGTTGGGCAATTATGAATAGTCAGGGATTGGCGGGACCAGAGAGTCATCATATTCTTTACGCCTCGGTGTCGGGGGTACTGGCTGGTGCGGTATGGGGAGATCACTGCTCGCCTATTTCGGACACCACGGTGATGTCCTCTCTGTCAGCCGGATGCGACCACATGGAGCATGTGAGAACCCAGTTACCGTATGCTGTGCTGGCGGGTGCCGCCGCATTATTTTGCGGTACCGTCCCAACCAGTCTTGGATTACCCTGGTGGGCAGGCATGCTGCTTGCAGCCGCAGTCACTGCGCTGGGCTTACGATTATTGGGAGAGCCGGTCGAGGATTATCGACCGCAGTAAGATGCTCACAGCACACAAACTTTGTCCCACGTTCATTTTTTTATCTGCGCGCGCTCGTATACTGGCGCAGTAACTCATTCAGGAGATACGCCGGTGTCAACCACACACTGAAGCCTGCACCATGACACTCTGGACATTCAAAACAAACAAGGGGCGACTGTGGCATAGCGGCGCCATCGCTTACTCGCTCCTGACTTATTCGATCGGCTGGTACTGGCTGCTGACCGGAGGCTGGGGCAGCTTCCTGCCCGGCGTTTTGCTGGTAGGTCATGGCATGATCATTGCGGCTTACATGATCCATGAATGCGCGCATAACACGGTCTTCAATATAAACCGTCATAACCTCCAATTGGGCGCGCTACTCGGCTGGGTTTGCGGGTCCTGTTACGGCACGGTGGAAGACATCCGCACCAAGCACTTCCGCCACCACGTCGAAAACGATGACGTGGTATGGTTTGACTACGAGGCGTTTTTCCGGAACCACCCATTCGTATATCGCGTAACAACACTTTTGGAGTGGTGTTACATCCCCGCGCATTGTATTTTGATGCACGCGATCATGGTTTTTACCGCGTTCATCATTCCGCAGCGGCGCCATCAAATGCTGAGGAATGTCGCCATCATCCTGATGCGGTTTAGTGTGCTTTGCGCACTGGCGTGGTGGGCACCGGTGGCCCTGGCCGGCTACCTCATTGCCTACATGCTGATGATTGTTGTGTTGCGGTTCGTTGACGGGCTGGAACACGACTACCCCTATCGAACTAATCTCTTTACCGACGAGGTCTCTGAGCACAAGGGAGATCTGGAATGGGAGCAGGAACACACCTTTAGCCCGATACTCTCTTGGCGCTACGAGTGGGTAAATTGGTTAATCCTGAACTTTGGTTACCACAACGCGCACCATGCCAAACCCACCACACCGTGGTTTGAACTACCCGCATTGCATCGCGCGTTGTTTGGGGAAAACCCCGATACGGTTATTCGCTTATGGCCGCAACTGGTAATGTATCACCGCTATCGTCGCTATCGTATTTTTCACGATGCGCCAGGTCTGCAAAACGTCACCGGCAAGGCCTTTCTTCGGGCTGCACAGTCAGGGCAACTCACCGGGGGAAATGCGGCCTCCTTTCTGACCGCCTTCTGACATGTCTCACTCGCTCGAAGTCTATCAGTCGCTTTGGGGCATGGAGCAACGCATACCAAGAGTAGCCGAAGATCCACCTGAAATTCATCTTGAGCGCATCGCCGAGGCGGGTTACGCGGGCGCCTGTATCGACCCTAATGTCTCCGAGATAGCCGATTGTCAAAAACTCCGCCCAGCTTTCGACGCACTGCATCTAAAATGTATGGTGAATGCTTTCCCTCATGATGTGGCCTCACTTGAGCCGCTACTCAATCTCGCAGGAGAAATGGGGGCCACGCAGGTCAATGTCATTGGTGGCGTTATGCCACTGAACCCGGTTGATGCGATCCCTATTGTGAATACCTGGCTGACCATGGCCGAGGATTACCCCTTTCCAGTGCTATTGGAAACCCACCGCAACGGCACGTTGAACGATCTATTTTTCACGCTCGAAGTATTGGCGGCAGCGCCCGCACTTCGACTTTGCGCTGACCTGTCGCACTTCGTTGTAGACAGGGAATTGCAACTTCCACTGAACCAAACTGACTCTGATTACTTTGCAACGATTCTTGAGCGCTCCGACTCTTTTCAGGGCCGGATTTCCAGCAACCAGCAGATACAGATCCCGTTGGGTTTCCCGCAACACACCGCCTGGGTAGAGCAGTATCGCAGTTGGTGGGAGGCCGGTATTAGTGGCTGGTGCGACCGTCAGAGCGAAGATGCCACGCTTCGTTTTTTGGTCGAGTTAGGCCCTCCCCCCTATGCTATTACTGATGGCAATCAGCGAGAGCTATCGGATCGGTGGCTGGAAGGGCTGACCATACGCCAGTGGGTCGAAGCGATCTGGGCTGAAGTTTACCCCGCAACCACGACCGCATGCTGAGGCTTCACTAGGCGGCAAGGGTTGCCTTGATCATCTCCAGCGCCTGGTCTACCTCATCCAGAGTGTTGTAGTGAGCAAGCCCGAGACGCAAAACACCCTCATGGGGATCAAGATTCAATGCACGCGCCACCTCAAATGCATAGTTGTCACCCCAATGACAATACACGCCCGCCGCCGAGAGCTGTTGAGCAACGGTGCTGGCCGGGTAGCGATCGTGTGTGAATGAGAAAGTGGCCACTCGGTGCTGCAACGTTGGCGCTCCTTGGAGCGATAATCCGGGCACGCTCAATAGTCCTTGCAGGAGACACTCGGATAGCTGATCTTCATGAGCGCCCATCGCGGCATAGGCGGCCTTGAATTGAGGACGACGCTCTCCCGTTTCGCCAGTTTTTTCTGCAAGCCAAATAAAATAGTCCAGCGTCCCGAGCAATCCGGCAATTAATTCAAACGCCGGCGTACCAACACTAAAGCGAAGCGGCAGATCATCGGTCGCACAGCGCAACTTGTAGGCGTGGAGCGCTTCTAGACGTGCTCGCTTTCCAAACACCACGCCAAGATGCGGGCCGTAAAATTTATAGGGCGAACATGCGAGAAAATCGCAGCCCAGGTCTGTTACATCAATCAAGCGATGCGAAGCGTACTGTACCGCGTCGACATATACGATAACGCCAGCGGCTTGTGCCATGGTGGTCAGCGCTTTCACATCATTGACGCCCCCAGTCAGGTTACTGGCGTAGTTCAGTGCAAGGAGTCGGGTACGCTCCGTTAGCAGGGGTTCGAGTGAAGCGGGCTCCACCCGCCAGCTGTCACGATCAAACTCCAGCCACTTCACCACCAGATCATTGTCTTCGGCCATCTGCAGCCAGGGTGTGACGTTACCCTCATGCTCCATACGGGAAATGATGATCTCGTCTCCGGGTGCAAATTGGTGCGCAAGACTCCGCGATAACTGGTAAGTGAGGGTCGTCATATTGGCCCCGAGCAGCACCTCTCCCGGATCACCAGTGCCGAGAAAGTCGGCCATCGCTGCCACGGCCTCGGCATACATGGCATCTACCGCCACCGACGTAGGATTGAAGACACCCGTATTACTGTTGAATCGCTCAAAAAAATCGACAATGCGATCAATCGTTTGCTGTGGCACCTGGGTACCGGCTGCATTATCAAAATAAATACGACGCTGTCCATTGTCAGTGGTTGCCAGTGAGGGGAACTGTGACCTCACAGCCTCGATAGGAAATGTCATAAAACGGCTCTCGTTTCTGCCCGCCCACATTGCGAAGCGCGTGAGTAAAAGGTGTCCACTACAGTGGCGCAAAGAGTGTCAGAAAGCGAAGATGAATGCATCACCCAACTCGGCAAAAGTCAGGGTCGCTGGCTTTCGGGTCGCGAGCGCTATTCGAAGCGCAGGAAAACTCATGCAACCCCCACTGAGCCAGTCATTTTCAAAAACCAGAAGCTCAGACTTTTTGCACGTCTTATTGCGAGATGCACGCTACACTAGTCGCGCCAATCAATATTTGGATGACAGCATGCAACTTGCCGGTAAGGTCGCGATTGTTACAGGTGCCGCACGCGGTTTGGGTCGAGCCTATTGTGAAGCGATGGCGCGCGAGGGAGCAGCTATCGTCGCGGCGGACATTATGAATTGCGAGGAGACCGTGGCTTCAGTCATCGCAGCGGGCGGTAACGCAATCGCCATTCATCTCGATGTGGCGGATGCCCAAAGCTGCGAAGCGATGGCGATTCAAACGATTGAAGCTTTTGGGCGCATTGATGTACTTATCAACAACGCTGCTCTGTATGCCGGTTTGAAAGGAGCCCGATTTGAACACCTGGACGAAGCGCAGTGGGATCGGGTCATGCAGGTCAACATAAAGGGGACGTGGCTCACTAGTCGCGCGGTCGTGGCGGACATGCGTGCCGGCGGCGGTGGGTCAATCATTAATATTTCGTCACTGGCGGCAATGTTTGGCCTACCCTATGGGCTCGACTATGTTGCTTCAAAATCAGCCGTCATCGGCATGACTCGGGGGATGGCGCGTGAATTGGGTGCTGATCAGATTAGAGTGAATGCAGTGGCTCCCTCTGCCGTAATGACAGAGGGAACACAGGAGTTTTTTGGCGAGAAATTTGACAAGGCAAAAGCGGTCATCGCCGACAATCAGCTGATTCCGCGCAATCTTGAAACCGAAGATCTCACAGGCACCATCATGTATTTAGCGTCAGATGCGAGTCGGTTTGTCACCGGGCAAACCCACATGGTGGACGGCGGCTCTTGGTTTTTATGACTGATCCCATGTCCGCTATCGCGGCCAACCCTTTTGTCGTTATTGCATTGTAATGTCATGATTAAAATCGTTTTTTAATGTTATGCACACTCTTTTTTTGAGTAAGCGCCAGGCAGGAAGCTCATAGGTGATTCGGTTGGCTTTAATTCGCGGGATCAGGTTCGTGTTTTATTCTCACCCAATCACTGGCTTATCGCGGTATCGAGTTGAAAGGATATAGTGTATCTTTTACCCCCTCTGATTATGAAGAGCCGCATTACCAGACATGCTTGATTACGAGAAAGCAATCTCGGTTGCTGAACAAAAATGTGCTGACCAAGGAATCAGATTTACCCGCCGACGCAAGCAGGTATTGGCCGTACTCATCAAGGCTGATGCTGCTCTTTCGGCCTATGAAATAGCCGAATTATGCGACGCCGAGGGTGACAGCAAAATGCCTGCAATGTCGGTGTATCGCATACTGGAGCTATTAGAGAATGGAAACCTTATTCATAGACTAGAGCTCGCTAATAAATACGTGTCGTGCTCTCATATTTCCTGCTCGCATAAGCACGAGCAGTCACAGTTTCTCATCTGCGATAGTTGTCGACATGTTGAGGAGATAGATCTCTGTAGCGAAGCAGTTGATGCTCTGAGAGTCGCAGCCAGTGCTGCTGGCTTCAATTCGATCAGCTCTCAGTTGGAAATCAAAGGCTGGTGCGGACATTGCCAGCCAAGCAGAAACTGAGGTAAATCGTCATGATTCAACAAACGACATTGAATCCGACAGGTGACAAAGCAGCTATCAGCCTTTCTCTGCTTTGTGCTACGCACTGCTTGATTTTACCCATAGCTGTGTCACTTTATCCGTCAGCGGTTCTCATGGCATTACAGGATGAGAAAGTTCACTTCGCCCTACTGGTATTTGTTATTCCCATCAGCATATTTTCCCTTACCATGGGGTGCAAAAAACATAGACAAAGCTTTATATTAGGTCTGGGGATGACGGGTATATTGCTTCTCGTTATGTCTGCGCTGTTTGGCGATNATTTCGGTGGCCCGCCTTTAGAGGTGGCCGGNACCCTCGCAGGGTCCACCGTCATTGCATTGAGCCACGCGCTGAACTTCAAACTCTGCCGATCTTCACACACTTGTGTAGAAAACTATGATTGCTAGACGCGTCCAGATTGTTATTTGCCTTTTAGTATTCAGCGCCACTGCAATTGAATCAGCATATGTTTGGGCAGCAGGCGGCGTACATGAGCATGGTGCTGCAACATTACTTCTATCTGCTGAAGGAAAAAATATTCAAATAGAGGTTACCTTGCCAGCAGAGAGTGTGGTGGGGTTCGAGACCGAATCTGCCACCGCTGAGCAAAGAGAAATCGTTGAGCAGGCGCGGACTGCTTTACTGGTGCCGAGTCACTTATTCGTTTTACATGGCAACACCTGTGCACTGACCGATGCCGTGGTTGATGTCGGGTCAATCGTGGGAGCAAGCCAGTCTCCATCCGACGAGCACCATCATAAAGATCACGAACATGAGGATGAGGAATCAGCAATAGATGATGACCATCCCATTCATGGCGAAGATGCCGAAAGCCCTCCGAATTCCCACAGCGATATTTCGGCCTCATATCGCTTTGAGTGTGAAAGTGATGAGGCAATAACGCGGGTCGCCTTCGGAACTGATCAACTGCCTTTTGGTTTAGAGCGAATCGACGTCTTATGGGTCGCAGACTGGGGTCAAGGCGCGGCGCAGGCTGTGCCAGAAACACCTCAGGTCACGTTACAAAACTGACTGATTACTCGCTGTAAGGCGACAACCGATGTAGCTTCATCGCGTAAGCAGATTTAGCCATGTCATTTTCTGTGATGGTTGTGGCGATCTCACCTTCCAGCCAAAACGGTTCGTACAAAGCAGTCATCTGCACACCGTCGGGAGCATTTACCAGAATAATTTGGTTGGGCGGCGGAGGCGGCATGTGCAGGCATGCCCCAAAGTAGGGGACCAAGAAAAACTGGCTGATAGTTTGTTCCTCATCGAATTCGAGCGGCACCACGAACCCGGGAATCCGAATATTTTGGCCATCCAAGGCTGGATTCACATCCGTTGATGCCAAGGCCTGCTGATATATNTCTTCCTCTTCTTCTACCAGGGTGTTTTTTATCTGGCTGGAAATTTGATCCTCGTCAGAGCCATCTTCTATCTCAGCGATATAGCTTGGGGGGTTCAACAGGATCTTCAATACCTCCGATGGAATCAGGTCAACCCATTCAACGGTCTTGAATTGCGACTTCGCCTCGGAACCGCTGAGGTCACCTTGCGCCCAGACGAAGCTGCCAAAACCGAGAAGTTGTATGAATCCGATCCACCAAAATGTTTCTGAGATTACCTTCACTAAATGTCCCTCAAGTGCTGATCCCGCGCCAAACTAGATAACTGAATTCTACNTGGTATAGAGTATCATTAAGCGAGGTAATGGGGAGGGTCGTCACTCGACCAGGCATCACTCATGGCAGTGCAGCTTACGGGCATTCGATTTTCCTTTGGGGATGACCACCAAAGGCCGTTGCTTGAAATTGATCATTGGGCGGTCCAACGCGGAGAAAAAGTACTTATCCACGGTCCCTCAGGCGTGGGTAAGTCGACCTTGATGAACATCTTGAGCGGTTTGTTGACTTGTGACACTGGAGAAGTATCGGTGCTGGGCCAGCGGCTGGATCAAATGTCGGTCAGACAGCGAGATCAATTCCGCGCCGACAATATTGGCTGTGTTTTTCAGCGATTTAATCTGATCCCCTACCTGAATGCGATTGACAATATTGGACTGGCCAACACGTTTTCCGCCGGTGGTAACGGTCGGTGGCGCGAGGAAGCGGCGGCACTACTTACCGCTTTGACGGTTCACAANGATAGCTGGGCTAAACCCACATCGAATCTCAGCATGGGGCAACAGCAGCGAGTCGCCATTGCGCGAGCCCTCATTAACTCACCTGAGATTCTGATTGCTGATGAGCCCACCTCATCCCTGGATAGCGAAAATCGCGATAATTTCCTCTCCCTGCTGATGGGCCTGATCAAGGAGCGGGATATGACGCTGATATTTGTAAGTCACGACATGGCGTTGGCGAAGTACTTCACTAGGCTTGACGCCCTATCTGATATTACAGACAAACCGGACTGATACATGTTTCTGAAGGTAGCCACCAGTAGCTTAATGACCAGGAAGGGTTCCGCAGTGATGACCCTCATGGCCATTAGCGTCGCCATTTTTGTTTTGCTGGGCATTGAACACATTCGCCAGCAGGCACGAGACAGTTTTGCGAGCACTGTATCCGGCGTTGATTTGATCGTCGGCGGCAAAACCGGTTCACTGAACCTCCTGCTCTACTCCGTATTTCGAATCGGATCTCCCACCGACAACATCAGCTGGCAGGCCTACCANGGCATAGCGCAGCTGGAGGACGTCGCCTGGACGATCCCTATTTCGTTAGGTGACTCGCATGAAGGATATCGTGTGGTGGGCACGACACACGCGTTTTTTGAGCATTACCATTTTGGTAGGAAACGCAGTCTTGCTTTTGCCGAAGGAGGCCCGTTTGCAGAGACCTTTGATGCGGTTTTGGGTGCAGAGGTGGCATCAGCTTTGGGTTATACCAACGGAACTGACATTATCCTTGCTCATGGCTTGGCAAGCACCAGCTTCACAAAACATGAAAATAGGCCATTCGTTGTCGTAGGCGTTTTAGCGCCTACGGGAACACCGGTGGATCAGACGATACATGTCCATTTGGACGGCATTGAAGCGATGCATGCGGGTGGTGCTCGCGCGCCAGTCTCCGCTTTTAGTGCGGCGGGCAACAACCAAGTCACAGGGTCGACGCCCGAGAGCATTACTGCCTTCATGCTTGGGCTTAATTCAAAGTTGACTACTTTCAATGTGCAGCGACAAATTAATCAATTCGAAGGAGAGCCGCTCATGGCAATTTTGCCCGGCGTCGCTTTGTCTGAGCTCTGGCAAATGATGAGTATGTTTGAAAACGTACTCAGGTTGATCTCGACGCTTGTATTGCTGGCCGCTGTACTCGGCATGGGCGCTGTCCTATTGGCATCCATAAGAGAGCGGCATCAGGAGATCCATCTACTTCGGATCATGGGTGCTAGCCCGCTCTACTTGTTCTGCCTCGTCGAAATGGAGGCCATTATTCTCTGTTTACTGGGGATGCTATTGGGCGGCACTAGCTTGTATGTGACCCTTCTACTATTAGGAGACACAATGCTCTCTCGATTCGGACTGTATTTGGAAACGGGCATACTGACGTACGAGGGAGTGACGATGCTTGGCGCGGTCCTGATTGCTGCCCTTGTGGCCGCGGCAGCCCCCTCGGTAAAGATGTATACTGCCGCTAAGCAGGTTTCTTAGAAACGGCCCCTACTACACACTTGCGCTACCCGAAATTGGAGTGTTCATATGAGCAAGGCATCCAAAATACTGATCGGCTTTTCACTTGTCGTCTTATCCAGTGGGTCCCACGGATGCTATGACCATATGATGCTGAACCCTAACAACATGGGCTTCGTCCAGGGCACTATCGCTCGCATGGCCGGTCTCGTCCCTCCAAAACCTGTCTTCGATGTTGTCCATCCCTCGATGGCACGGGCTCAGGTGGGAGAAAAAAGCACGGTAACGATCAACTTTTCCCGGCCTCTATTCTCAAAAAATGTGTCGCTCAAGGTCCGAGCAACCAAAAATGTAGTGCTTGATGCCGATAAAATTGCCCTNGAAGANCGCTCAGGCAGCNTCAGCTTTGATTACGAGCTGACCGATGGCGCAAACTATGAGTCGATCATACTCACGATTACGGGAGAGCATGACGGCAAGGTCGTGAATCAATCGTCGCAAATCTATATCCGAGGCGTTTAGTTAGAACGATTCCNTAAGCGTNTCACTCGCTTTGGTCATCGCGCCGCAAGNCATTCCATCAGCGCCTCTTCCCATCTNGAATCTGACTCTGTCGAAATAATTTCCAATCGACTCTCCATGCAGTCGTCGATGAGTATTTCTGAAAAAGCCGGGCCACTGATGTTGTACCCAAAAATACCCGNGTCAGTAATCAAAACCGCTTTAATTCGCTCAGCCTTCAATCCCTTCAGGAATGAAACCACCTTGTCGTGGCTGAAGATTTTCTCAGCACTGAACCGCCACCCCAGACTCTCAAACCCCTCACCCATGTTTTTGGCTCGCAGAAACCCGCTATCCGGTATCGGAAGATCAGACACCGAGGTGTAGTGAGCGGCCGGATGGTGTTGCTCATTCGGTACTTGCGACCATGATGAACGGCCATTGAGAAGGTCGAGACTCATGCTGCCGTATTCGGTGAGATGCATTTCGACGTTGGATGCACAATGGTGATCCAAATATTTTTGCAACGCAATGATATCTGACTCGGAGACCAAATCGGCTTTGTTAGCTAGGACCAGATCTGCCACCGCTAGCTGCTGAATGAAGCTTGGGTGACTCCGGTGCTGCGCTTCATTGATAGCGCGAGCATCAANTAACGCCACCGTAGTGCGAAGTTCCAGCAGTCGCTGATAATGGTCGGTAGCGAGCACCCCCAACACTTCTGCCGGGTGCCCCAAACCGGTTGGCTCAATGATTAGCCGGTCAGGTTCGCCCAAAAAAAATATTTGGCTCAGGGCCATCTCCATAGGCAAGCCCGCAGCACAACACATGCAGCCGCCGGGAACCTCGAAAACCATGACATCATCTCTTGGCGCTGATTGGCCCTTAATCAAACCCCGATCTACGCCAATTTCGCCGAACTCATTCACGAGTATTGCCCACTGCTCGTGGTCAGGCTTTTGTTGCAAAAGGCTGAGAATCGCCGACGTTTTGCCGACGCCCAGGAAGCCAGTAATGACATTGACGGGCGTCAGTTTTGATTTTTTGGGTAAATCGACAGTAACGCTCCCACAACCCTGGTTTGCGATTGGTTTCAATAACTTTTGGCCGCATATCGATACGACTACGCCGCCTTTTAGGCCACTTATTTACTATTTTATTCCGAAACACTGCTATTGCGCAGATGCGATCATGATACACTGTATCATTATCGAGTCAATTTTCGGTCGAGCGTCGTTTGCCCCTTCGTCTGCACATTCCTTATTTATTGCTACTCGCTTTCTTGGTCGCGACGTCAATTTTGCGCGCTTCAGCCTTCAGCTCTGAGCATCTCGGTCAAACCGACTGTGGCGATCAAATTTGTGCGCAATGNCAGCTGCCNCCCGGGGATTGGTCGCTACCTCCAGACGACTTTCAATCAACACTGCAGGTGAACCACGCTTTCGCGAGGGGCGGATTCCCTACTCAGCTTTGCTTACCCACCGAACGTCATTTTTATGCGAGGGCACGTCCTGCCCGGTGATCCGATCAGAGAGCCACTAATTTTCCACTGAACATTTAGTTAAGGAGGTCGGCATGCGCCGCACCACAGCTCACGCACTTGCAGCACTTTATATGCTGCCTGTCGCAGCCATTGGCAACGAAGATACACTAACCGAAGAAGTGGTCGTNTCCGCTTCATTTACTGGGGTCACCGATGCTCTGACGGCCCCTGTTCACTTGCTTAGCGGCGAGGATATCGCGAAGGCCGGGGTTCAATCGCTCGGGGAGCACATTGACTCGCTGGTGGGCGTATCTACCGCCGACTTTGGTGCAGCCGCAGGTCAGCCCATTATCCGCGGGCTTAGCGGTAACCGGGTTAAGGTGCTTAACAATGGCGCGGTGATTAGGGACGTCTCAGGCTTGGGACCCGATCACGCAATCGACTCACCACTATCCGATCTCCAGCAAATTGAAGTCGTCCGTGGACCCTCTGCGCTCATGTATTCGAACGGTTCGATCGGCGGGATTGTGAATATCGTTGATAACACAATACCAANGACTGATCTGGAAGGTTTTAGCGGGTTCTTGGGCGGCGAGGCTCAATCAGTCAACGACGGCGAAGCCGTCGACCTTGGTCTCAGNGGCAATGTGGGTGGTCTCAACATCACTTACAGCTTTCAGGAGCAGGACCTGGAAAATTATGAGATTCCCGACAACGCAGTGCTTCACATGGATGAAGAGCATGACGAAGANCANCATGAGGAGGACCACGACGAAGAACATCATGAGGAGGACCACGGCGAGGATCATCACGATGAGCACGGCAACGCTGGTGAGCTGGCCAATTCAGATTTTGAATCCACTGCACACCGATTGGGNCTCTCCACTNCCGGAGACTGGGGCTATGTAGGCGTCTCCTACAGNGACATTAGCACTACTTATGGTATTCCCTTCCATGTTGAGCCTCCTGGTGGGCACGGNGGTCATGAAGAAGATCACGATGACGAACATGAGGAAGATCATGAAGGAGAGCATGAAGGGGAAGATCATCACGATGAGCACGGTGAAGAACGTGTTTACACTGAAACTGAATCTGAGACACTAGTGTTGAGAGGCTCTGTCAACACCTCTTTGTCCTGGCTGAACTCCATTGATTTCGTGGTCAAAGATACCGACTACGAGCTGTCTGAGCTGCACATGGGAGCCGAGCATGGTGACGAAGAGCATGAGGGCGAGGACCATGATGACCACGAGGGACATGGCGGAGAAGAGCATGGGCCTACTATATTCAGCAACGAATCAACAGAACTTCAGATTGCGCTGGATTTGAGCTCTGGCGAACAGATTCGTCGCTTAGTATTCAATTATGCAGAAGAAGACATGTCCATCATTGGTGAAGAGGCTTTCATGGCCCNTGTGGATTCCACAGAGACAACATTGGGTTTCTTCAGCTCGGATGACCTTGGCTTCGCGACCCTCGATCTGGGTATGCGTTATGACCGAATAGAGCGCGATGGGTTCATTTCGGAGATACATCACGACGAAGAACATGGCGAGCACGAAGACGGCCATGATGATGAGCACGAAGAGGAAGAGCACGACGAAGACCATCATGATGAGCATCACGAAGACGACATGGTTTTCGAGCCTCAGTCTTTCAAGGAAAACGTATTCAGTGTGGCTGCCGCATTGAGCCGCGATCTGAATGACTACACTTCTGTATCCCTTGGATTGTCGAGTGTTAGCAAGGTTCCTTCAGCGACCGAGCTATATATGAATGGCGAGCACCTGGCGACTAATCGCTATGAAGTAGGGGACATCACCCTAGATGCAGAGCGGGCTGACAGCGTTGATTTAACCTTCAGCTTTGAGGGTAACGGTTGGTACGGTAGAGCCTCGGTGTATCACAACCGGATNGACAACTACATCTACTTACGTGACGAGCTCGACGAAGAGCACGACGCGCACATGGATGACCATGATGGCGAGGAAGAGCACGACGATGAGCATCATGAAGAGGAGCATATTGAGCATGGTGGTTTGGCATTGGCTGAATATAAGCAGCGAGACGCAGAGTTCACTGGCTACGAGGTGGAAATTGGCAAGGTGATTGAACTGCCTCGCGGAGCCTTGCAACTGAGCCTTGCTCGCGACGAGGTCGAGGCGGAGTTCACAAACGGTGAAGATGTACCTCGAATCGTACCAGCGCGCAATATATTGACTGCACGCTATACGCTGAATGATTTCTCGGCAAAAGTATTAGTGAAGGATGTCGAAAAGCAAACTAGTGTGGCGCCGGGCGAATCGAGCACCGATAGCTTTACGCTTGTGAGCGCTGATGCTTCCTGGTCTTNCGGCTTCAGCGACTCAACGCGTCTCACTTTGACAGCCTTCGCTCGAAACCTGACTGATGAAGTGGCGCGCAATCATGCCTCTTTCGTTAAGAATGAAGTACCACTGCCGGGTCGGAACGTGGGGGTCAGGGTCCAGCTGGACTTCTGATCGTTGACGTCAAAACGGGTGGTGGATGCGGATATTGTCTTCATCACCACTCTTTCCGATCGGATAGTTAAAACACGGTGATCGAGCGCTCGGATACTGAGTACTTTCTAGAGCGGCATGACAAACAGGCATTATGTGGTCACTTCTCTACTTCTATTTGGTTCTCCATATTGATGCACCGGGCTCATACCGCGCAATTCGGGGTTACTATATTTTGGATTTAAAAATCGTTTACCTGTTACCGTCCTGTCAGGCTTTTTGGGTGCGGGAAAAACTACCGTCCTGAGTCACATTCTCAATAACCGAGAGGGCAGAAAAGTAGCCGTCATCGTCAATGACATGAGTGAGATAAACATAGACTCTGCAATTGTCAAAAATGAGGTGACGCTGAATCGGAGCGAGGAAAAACTGGTAGAGATGAGCAATGGCTGCATCTGCTGTACCTTGCGTGAAGACCTGCTAGAGGAGGTGCGGAATCTGGCTGCTCAAGGACGATTCGACTACCTTGTGATTGAGTCTACGGGTATTTCCGAGCCTTTGCCGGTCGCCGAAACGTTCACCTTTGCAGATGACCGGGGTATATCATTGTCTGATGTCGCAACGCTCGACACGATGGTGACGGTGGTAGATGCGGTTAACTTCCTGAAAGACTACGAGGAAGCCAAGTTTCTACAGGAGACCGGCGAATCCCTCGGCGAAGACGATGAGCGTAGCGTTGCAGACCTTCTGGTCGACCAGGTCGAGTTTGCGGATGTCATCTTGCTCAACAAGGTCGATCTGGCGGGTGAAGCTCAGGTTGCGCGACTAAGCGCCATTATGAAAACACTTAACACTGATGCCGAGATCATTCCGATTGAGCACGGAGCTGTCGATCTTGAGGAAGTGATTGGCACAGAGCGATTCGATTTTGAGCGCGCACAACAGGCTCCTGGATGGCTCAAAGAGATGCGGGGTGAGCACATACCAGAGACCGAAGAATATGGTATCGCCAGTTTCAGCTATCTCGCCCGTAAGCCATTCCATCCAAAGAAATTCTTTGATTTTCTTCACGGCACAGAAGAGTACGGAATGTTGCTTCGATCGAAAGGCTACTTCTGGCTGGCAAGCCGGCCTGAATTTGCCGGGCAGTGGAGCCAAGCAGGAGGGATCGCCCGATACGGCTTCGGGGGTCGCTTCTGGTCAGCGGTTTCTCGCGCGCATTGGCCAGACGACCCGGATTATCTGTCAAGTATTGAACGAACCTGGGAGGAGCCNTTTGGTGATATGCGTCAGGAGCTGGTNTTTATTGGTCAAAATCTTGATCAAAACAGAATCAAGCAAGCTCTAGACGATTGCCTGCTCACCGAAGATCAGATGCTTANAGGGCGNCAGTTCTGGGAAACACTNGTAGATCCCTTCCCNGCTTGGGANGAAGCGGCATGAATGCTCGTATGGGTGCGCTCGACCGCACTGACAATACCCCCTCGNCAACCGAGCGGAGCGCAGGCAAACGTCATATACAAGCAGCCATTGGCGGTGATGTGACGACACTGTCNGAGATATATCNCGACAATACCAATATCGCCATATGGCAGAGGCACTTTTCAGATCAGGATTTAAGCGCTACCGAGTCACTGCTAAAACGCGCTCCGGGATTGGCGCTAAACCTTATGGTGTCTCCCGAGCATGTTCACACAGAAATATCTCGGGTATTGCCAGCGGAGCACTTGAACGATCTGGCTCAAGACGTCGCCCAACTCGCCGAAATGTTTAGCTTTTTGTTCGACCTGAAGCGTATCGGTCTGCGACTGAGTGCATTGGATAAAGCGATGTGTCCAAGATTCCACGTTGATGCGGTCCCTTGTCGGCTGGTAACAACCTATGGCGGAGCGGGCACGCAGTGGCTGCCCCATAGGGCTGTAGATCGCTCCAAGCTGGGAAGCGGTAGTCAGGGTTTGCCGGATAACGAATCAGGACTGTATAGCTCCGCAAATGATATCCAAACTCTAAAACCGGGAGAGGTGGCGCTATTAAAAGGCGAGGCATGGTCTGGTAACGAGGGTGCCGGCTTGGTTCATCGATCACCGACCGCCTCCCCGTGTGAACGCCGGTTATTATTGACGATCGATTTTGGACGATAGCTTATCTAACTGAAGTACATGTGATTTAGGGGACATCAACACATGGTGGAGTCTCACCATGACAACATCATATTTGTTGCGGTTGCCGGTATGCAATTCCCTTACGAAGAGCCTCGGCCCTCACGGCATATTATGCGGACGAATAACGCCTAAGATACCTCAGAGCGCTATTTTCACCAGACTGCTTTAGGTTTCTTCTCTATCCACGGTGAAAGCATCCTCTGAAAAATCAAAACGCATTTGATTGGCGGACTCCGAAGCACGGCGCACCCGCACCTTTTTAGGTGTGGCTGGCAGCCATGAGTATTCCACGCCAGGCTCGAGCGATTGCGCCTGCATTCGTTTTTTGAGTTCTGCGGGTGAAAAAGGGGTGTTTTCGCTCCATTCCATTGGGGCGCCCTCGGCTTCCGCCTTATGCCTTTGCCGCGCACGAAAAATCCGAGACCGACAGGTCGCCCCACAGGTTTTTTGGTCTGGCCTGCCGTGGAAAACACTCTTACAACCCACGCACATAATCCTGACCTTAGCAGCGGGCGCTCGTTTGGCGTTGTGGTGTGCCACTCGGCACTCCTCGCTACAAAACTTGCTCTTTGCTCGCTTTCGGCAACCGTGCCGCGCACAGGCTTTAAGTTGATTGCGCTTAGCGTTAGACATATATTCATCAATAAAATGTTCTTTGATCCTATTAAACAATACAATTTTCTATTTTTAAAACATATTTTTGACATTATAAAAGTCAGCGCTAGTCTTCTTGATTCGAGTGTTTTGTTTCAAAGAGCGCGTATTAACCGGCGAAAAGCGTCAAAACGGATCAACACAGAGGGTCTCAGACGGCGACTCAAGCGCTCCCAAAATCTAGCCAATCCGTTTTCAAGCCCCCGAATGTTGACCTTAGGTTGCCAAATCTCGTCAACCAGAGCACATCTAATACACCGATCCCAACCACCCTGCCCCATTTGAACCGACAACACTTGCACCGGCGCGAGTAAGCAGTGAGCATTCAGAGGATCCTTATCTAAGACGAGAACGCTATGAAAACGCTGGAAGTATTTTATGACCTCTCTTCTCCCTGGACGTATCTCGCGTTTAACAATATTCAACCTATGATTGCGGCGACCGAGATCGTGGTGCGGTGGCGGCCCTTTCTGGTCGGAGGTGTGTTCAACGCCGTTAACCAGGACGTGTACGCAGCACGCGCAGAGCCCATGGCACCCAAAATCGTGCACAACTACCGTTGGTTACATGAGTGGGCGCGACTCGCAGAATTACCGCTGGTATTTCCTACGGAACATCATCCGGTGAAATCGGTTCTGGCGATGCGGTGCTGCTGCGCATTGGAAGAGGACCCCGAAGCGCTGCTTAGATTTTCTCTAGCGGCGTTTCGTTCGTACTTTGCGCACGGCGATAATATCGACGAGCCTGCTGTTCTCATCGACATTGCCAACCGGNGCGGCTTATCCGGAGACGTCCTTTTGGAGCAAGCTTCAACGCAGCCAGTCAAAGATCAGTTGCGCGCCAATACCGANGAAGCGATTTCGCGCGGCGCCTACGGCTCTCCCACTATTTTAATCGACGACAAGTTATATTTTGGTAACGANCAGTTGCCGTTAGTGAAGCAAGCCTTGCTCGATGAGAACTAGGCTTACTGAATAAATCGCAGATACCGCGCGCTCCCTGTTGCGCCACCGACAATCAAACAGNGCATCTAAACCCGCGNCACCTCCACATTAAGAGATGTGATTGTGGTCGGACTGAAGGCAGACGATTTGGAGGCGCGCACCCATGTCGTTGTAATTGTCGAGCGATTTGACTCACGTGAGCCGCCCACCTTCAAGGCACTGCTGGCGCTCTGTGGTCAGTAGCGCGCTAAATACAAAGCCCCCTAGACATTTGACTTTCTGGATACGCTGCCGCCTAACCCGGCGGGTAACATCCCGCGCTGCGAACGCAGGTACCATCGGTGAGAGTAGATGTCTCACAGGCTGCCACCCACAGAACAAAAACTATCACGCTATTTAATGCGGGGCCGACGACTCGCTCACCGAATCAAGCTATGCGGCTTACTTCCTATGATGGCCTCGATCTTANTGCCCACGCACTACCGGTANTTGGCGCGTTTAGCCAAAATCTTGGCGGAGCATGGCNATCAATAGCGCTGAATTTGATCGACTCTTACTAACAGGAAATCGCCTAATTTCGGTCAGTCGATTAGTAGGAGACATGGAATGTCCCGATACAGCAGCGCCTCCATTCAAGAGGCCCACAGCAAAGCGGTGGAAGAAAAGCGTTACGCCATGGCGACGCAGGAAATGTCGCAAAATACGGTCCGGGTAGGTTTATGGGCCAAGGCGTGGTCTATGGCACGTGGTAACGACCGCAGGACTGCTGCGCATTACTTAGCGCTTCGCGTCGAGATGATGGCAGCCGAGCACTGCTTACATGGCTCTGCTGCAGATTGGCGGCTTCGCATAGCAATGGATCGCGCCGCGTGATGTAGCCCATGCAGCAAGAGCATTGCCATGTTGCCACTAAATTTGTCACACGTACTTAGCCTCGCAACCCAGTTAGGACGGACCAGGCTGGGGCGGAGAACCTCACGAGCCCCCGANCCACGAGGCAGTCAATTGATCGTTTNACACCTGCCTTAAACCGGCGGCGGTATTGGCTTTCCGTCCTCATCGATAATTTGCACATCACCCAGTTCCAGGTCGCGAATCTGCTGTTCGATCTTCTCCAGATCCCCAACAATCAACCAAATCAGGTTTTCGGGGTGGATGACTTGTTGAGCAGCCGCGTGAACGCCCGAAAGATCAACTGCCTCGTAACGACGCTTCAGAGAACTGATGTAGTTGTCGGGGCGCCCAAAGCGATCGTTACTCAGTAACGCATTCAAAACCGCGCCCGCTGTTTCGAACTGCCCCGGCAGACTGTTCACGTTGTTGCGAACGCTTTTATCGAGCTCACCCTGCCTAGCCGGCGCTGAACTCAGAAATTCATCCATTTCACGCGTCAGTTCCTTGATCGAATCGGCAGTTTTGTCGGTCTGTACCGGCGCGTAAGCGAGCCATGGTCGCTGACCCCGGGCGTCCTGCATGAAGGTGTATGCGCCATACGCCCACCCTTTGTCCTCTCGCAGATTCATATTGACGCGCGCGGTAAACGACCCGCCTATCACATCGTTCATGGTCAGAATATCGATGTTGTTATCCGCACCGGTCGATGGCGCAACATGTCCAGCAAGAATCAAGGACTGGGGGGCGCCAGGCTTATCGATTAAATAGACCGAACCCTCCTTCATTGCCACCTCGGCAATATTTTTCTCGGGCACCGCCATCCGATTCTCTTTCCAGGCACCAAAGTACTGATTCAACAGGGGCAACATCTCCTCCATGGTGGTGTCGCCCACCACAAACAAAGTGCCGTTACTGGGTCTTATCCAGGTCTGGTGCCAGCTCACTAACTCATCTCGCGTGAGCGCGTTTATCGACGCCTCCGTGCCAGAGCCCGTAAAGGGGATACCGTAGGCATGATCATCGCCATACATCAGCAGTGGCAGCGTTCTGAGCGCCAGTTGAACGGGTTCGTTTTTCTCTTGCCCAATTCCAGCAATCCAACGCTTTCGTAACCGCGCTAGCTCATCCTCTGGAAAGGCAGGCTCCTTTACTACCTCCGAGAAGAGATCCAGCGAGGGCTCCAACTGAGTTTTAAGNGCAGAAAGAGAGGCGGTAGAGGTATCNAGGTCCGAGTCAGTGAAGATGTAAGCACCAAGCGATTCGGCCTCGGCGGCGATTTGTAGCGCATCGCGAGTTGAGGTGCCCTCGTCCAACATAGACATGGTGAAACTGGCCGCGCCCAACGTACCAAAGGAATCTGCCGCATACCCGGCATCAAACTGTAAGGCGATGTTGACGACCGGGACGGCACTGCGCTGGGCCAATACAACCTTAAATCCATTTTCGAGCTCCGCGCGTTCAACAGTCGGAAAAACCAGATCTGGCATAGCACCCACCGATGGCAGACCGGCACTGCGATCCACTGACGATTCGGTGGTTGCGAAATCGCCAAACGGATACACCTCCAGTTTGTATCGACCTCGACCCAGCCATTCGGCAGCCGTCGCCTTGATACGCTCTGGCGTCGCAGCATTGATCCACTCGAGTCGCGTTTTCCAAAAACCCGGGTCGTCAGCGTAGAGCGCGCTTTGCGCTAACGTGACAGCTTTACCACCGAAACCGCCAATTTGTTCGAGGCCTCTAACGACTCTCGCGTTAATGCGCGTCTGGACACGCTGCAATTCATCAGCGGTGGGGCCGTTGTCGATAAAACTTTGTAGTTCGCGCTCGATAATAGCGTTGACCCTATCCATCGACGCATCGGGCTGGAGCGTAACGTCGATATCGAACATGCTGACCAGCTCTTGACCCTGCAAAGAAGAACTCGCGTCGACTGCGAGTTGCTGGTGATAGATAAGCGCCTGGTAAAGCCGCGAGTTCTTGCCGCTGCCCAGAATAGTGGCGACCAACTCCAACTCTGCCGCCGCTCGAGTGGTGCGTCCGGGTGCCACCCAATTGTGAAAAACGCGCGCCTGCGGTACCCGGTCATACATCACCTCATGGGTATCGGACAGGTGGGTGGGCACGGCCGCCTTCATTCTCGTGACGGGAGGCCCCGCGTCGATGTCACCAAAATATTTCGCTGTCAGTGTCTTGGCCTGATCAACGTCAATATCACCGGCCAGAACGAGTAACGTGTTAGCGGCGCCGTAGTAGTCTTTAAACCACTGCTGAACAGTCTCCAGAGAAGCTGCACTGAGATCCGCCATCGAGCCNATGGTGCTGTGTCGGTAGGGATGCCCGGGCGGAAAAAGGGCTTCGAGAATACGGTATTGCGTTTTGCCATAGGGCTGGTTNTCGCCCTGTCGCTTCTCGTTCTGTACCACACCAATCTGGTTATCCAGCTTTTCTTGCGTCACCGCACCGAGCAGGTGGCCCATGCGATCTGACTCCATCCACAAAGCCATTTCCAGTGCGGGCGTTGGTACCGTCTCAAAATAATTCGTCCGATCAAACCAGGTGGTGCCATTCATTCCGGTCGCCCCTACGTTTTCGAAGGGCTCAAAGTATTCGGCGTCATAGTTCTCGGATCCGTTAAACATGAGGTGTTCAAACAGGTGCGCGAATCCCGTTTTACCTTCGGGCTCGTTCTTGGAGCCCACGTGGTACCAGATACTGACAGCAACAATNGGGGCTTTNCGATCTTCATGCACTACTACTGTGAGGCCGTTGTCGAGCGTGAACTTGTCGTAGGGAATATTGATGTCCGGCATTTGCGAGGATGAAACAAGCCCCGCATAAAANNACAACACCANAGCAACAAGACAAGTGCTGATCGATCGCNGCATGAATTCTCTCCTGACTAACTTTGCTGGTATGAGGGNTGAATAGATAATGTTGCAGAGGCGCAATGACTGCTTGCTTTTCCTCTTAATCACTATGACGTAAGTATAGATCTCTTNAGGATCAACTCAGAGCAATAATAAAGGNATAAGTCATCGAGNGTTTTTGCGGAACCGCGTGAAAGCAGNCCCGCGTAAGGAACACTCAGTCAAGCATTCGAGGGAACATCCATTATTTTGTCCTCAAACCCAGAACGTTACTGCCAACGCTAGCAATAGNGCTGACTCAACCACCCTNACCCCGAAACATGCTCGCCTTAAGGCAACAAGGCAAGGCACTGAGGGGCATGACTAGCCTGACTTGCAAATCATACAAGCTGACCCCTCATCGATTGGCTTGATAGCCATCAGATTCATGGGTTCCCTCTTCATCGCCGAATAGATACATCATGTCTCCCTCCTCGACAAAACCCATCTCCCTATACCAGCCCTTGAGCTGTTGCGTCTGCCAGTCGATCTTGTCGCCACACTCTACCTCTATGGGCAGAGGATAAATAACCACTGGCCTACCCTGCTTCAACAACGCATGCACCACCGATCGACAGATCCCTCGACGACGATATTCAGGGCTTACGCTAATATTCTGTAGGTAGATAATGTCCTTTGCCGGCGACTGTAACTCGCTGCAGTCCTCCGGTGGCTGCTCTCCCGCATTAACTTTATAGGCGTAAAAATCAGCAACCACCTCCCTATTTATCAGTACTTGACCATTCTTGATGTCTAAAATCATGACCACAGCGCCCCGCCAAATCTGAANGGACTTACATCACCTCTTTTTTTTAGAGGGTACAATCTAAAAAACCGTGGTCATCCACTTTAATGAGAAAACAGATTCGCAGTCAGAAAGCGGAGTCGCTCGGTTGAAGAGCGATGAGGAGTCAATCGTCATGAACTACAGTTGTTTTGAACTTACCGTTGCTAACCACGTTGCCCATATCCGTTTGAACCGTCCGGAGAAGGCGAACTCCATGATTCCAGCGTTCTGGACAGAGCTGCCAACAGCAGTAACCGCGCTTTCAAGAGAGGCCTCAGCGCGCGTGATTGTGATCTCTGCTGAGGGCAAGCATTTCTCCTCGGGAATGGATATATCGGTATTCACCGACGGCGGACTAGATACCCCCGCAGACACTAACCGCTTCATCGGCGCGGAAGCATTCCGCCATCACTGTATGGCACTCCAGGATGCGTTCACCTGCCTGGAAGAGGCACGTATGCCTGTATTAGTGGCCATTCAGGGGGCCGCGGTGGGTGGCGCGATGGATCTCATCACCGCCTGCGACTGCCGTTATGCCACCAGAGACGCTTTTTTCTCAATTCACGAGACTGCCATTGGCATGACTGCCGATGTTGGCACATACCCTCGTTTGGTGAAGCTCATTCCTGAGGGGTGGGCGCGTCAGATGTCCTATACCGCTGAGCGCATCAGCGCGGAAAAAGCGCACACGATTGGACTGTTAAATGAGATCTATGACTCTGCAGAGGAGATGCTCGAGGCGGTCATGAAGATTGCCCAGCAGATTGCTGCGAATTCCCCCCTCGCCGTGACAGGGGCAAAGCGTATGGTGAATTATGCTCGTGATCACAGCACAGNAGACGGTCTGGACTACATTGCGACATGGAACGCATCGATGCTCGACGGAGATGCAATTCGACAAACCTTCGCGGCTCAAGCCAAGGGAGAGAAACCCCAATATGATGACTTGCTGTCAGTGAAAAAAACCGCGGGTGAATAATGTGGTGGCGCTAGCCGGCATCGTACCGTCGACCTCAATCCTGTCAGCGTTCAGTAACGAACATCAGGTACTCGTGTGTAAACCATCATTAAGGCCTAGGCCTCACCACTCAGACTGCGATTCAAGATAATCTCGATCAAGGCACGAAACCCAGCCAGAGTACCGTTTGGGTGGCCGCATACAGTGCGAAGCCCGCCCAAAGCACAAAAACAAATACTCCAAAGATTCCGTCTTTTAACCAATCGGGTCGTTGAAAGTTAAGCTTTGCAAGGATCACCCACGGCGCGGCGATGAACGCCACAACGATAAATAAATCAATGATCAAAAAAAGAAACTGCGTCATAGCGTGAGTATATATGCTCCCGCGTCCGGATCGTCGTTAAGGATATAATGACATGATCGCGATCAGTGTCTCAGTGGCACAGGCCGCTAGAAATAGAGTCGTGATGATCGTCATTATTGGGTGTTGTGATTGGTNCAATTCAGACGGAGGNTGAACCCTGTCATCCTTAGATCAAAAGCTCTTGCCATTGAGGTGCAGCATGGCGTCAGCTCGAAAAAAAACAAAGATCGAGCCGGGAATTGAGCCGCTCTCAGAGTCGTTAACGGATTCCTCTGACTCTCTGTAAAGAGCGGCGCAGAACACAGCAGCAAAAAGTCTCAACGCTGACATCTCGCGGCCCGAATACCTCATCGGTCACGAATCGGAACCTCTCAACAAGGCCGTCTTCCAGCGCACTGGGGTCGGTAGCCATCCGCCCGCTGGACCGGCCTGACCCCGGACTGGAGCGGGTGGCCAAGGCGAATGGGTTCTCCCTGCACGCGGGGGTGAGCTGCGAAGGAAAGCAGAAAGAGAAGCGCGAGCGCTTGTGTAGGTATATTGCTCGCCCCGCCGCAGCCGTTCCCCGCCCCTCACTCAGCCCCACCGGCAAGGTGGTCTATACCCTGAAGACGCCCTACTGGGATGGGACAACACAGGGAGCATTCGAGCCGGTGGATTTCATAGCTCGATTGGCGGCACTGGTTCCCAAGCTCAGGGTCAATCTCACTCGCTATCACGGAGCACTGGCACCGAACCACCGATGGCGTGGGGAGGTCACCCCGGCCAAACGTGGCAAAGGAGTAAACCGAATCGCCAATACTGAAGTTCGCTCACCCGTTGAACAGCATGCCGCGATGACCTGGGCCCAGCGGCTCAAGCGCGTATTCAGTATCGATATAGAGGTTTGCGGTCGGTGTGGCGGGTACGTCAAAGTCATCGTTTGCATTGAGGATCAGGACATCATCGACAGGATCCTGGCTCACTTACGTGATAAAGAGCTGGCCACCCCTTCCCTACCGCCACTGACACCACCATCTCGAGCACCCCATGAGACATTGCCTCTTTTCGCTGGGAAGGATTCCAGTTCAACAGCACTCAATCAGCCAGGAAGCCACTGAGGAATTCGTTGGTATGGAGTTGTTTGTGCCAGGTTTCGAAGGTGAGCGAAAAAGATCTACAAGACCAGCAATGCGAGTACTAACCGCGGGCACTCTCTGAACCTACATCCATGATCTCATGCCTCCACGACCACTTTCTGGACGACCAGTTACACCCGACACCCCATTTATACTTCTTATAGTTCGGGGATGGGGTTCTTTTTTTGAGACATGACGGCTGCACGATGTTCTGGGTCGGATTTTTCACTCGCTCGCCTAACTCCAGCAGTTTCTCTGGGACTGCCTCGCGATGTGCCAACTCGCATAGCGATGCACGCTACTTTTGGCATGCGATCGCACGTTTNTGATACACTATATCATTAAGCCNTGAATGCTAGCAGGAATGCGTTTTGCCTCTAGGTAAAAACAAAAAGTATGTGATGCCCCTGGCAACACTGGTGGTTGCAGCATTTCTGCACGCTACAGTTTTGGCCTCTGAACATCTCACAGAAATTGATTGTAATGATCAGGTTTGCGCACAGTGCCATACCTTCTCAGCGGAGTGGGCAATTCCTGCCGTCGCGTCGCAACCACTGAGACCCGCAAGCTTTGTATTCAGAGGGTGCGTGTTACCTTTTCAACCCTCTTCTTCCATCAGTTCTCACTTTCACGCGAGAGCACCTCCCCCTCGATCGGAAATTTAAANAAACACTTATTTCTCATTGAGTCATCAACAAAGGAGGTTCGCATGCGCCGCTCAACAGCCCATGCCATTGCAGTCATATCTATGCTGCCGGTCGCAGCCATTGGCAGCGAAAACACGTTAACAGAAGAAATTATTGTCACAGCTTCATTTACAGGCGTAACGGACGCAGTACTGAAGCCCGTTCACATCCTCAGCGGCGAGGACGTAGCAAACGCTGGTGTCCAATCACTGGGCGAACACATTGATTCACTGGTGGGTGTAGCAACCGCAGATTTTGGCGCCGTAGCGGGCCAGCCGATCATCCGAGGTTTGAGTGGCACTCGAGTCAAAGTATTGAATAACGGCACCGTGATCAGAGACGTATCTGGGTTAGGCCCAGACCATGCTATTGACGCATCTCTCTCTGACCTCCAACAAATTGAGGTTGTGCGCGGCCCCTCTGCTCTCATGTATTCGAACGGCGCTGTTGGCGGCATCGTCAACGTTGTTGATAACACGATTCCCATGACTGATCTGGAGCGCTTCAGTGGGTTTTTAGGAGGCGAAGCACAAACCGTAAACGACGGCGAAGCCGTCGACCTAGGTCTCAGAGGAAATGTGGGCGGCCTGAACATCACTTATAGCTTTCAGGAACAGGACCTCGAAAATTATGAGATTCCAGACAATGCGGTGCTTCATATGGAAGAAGAGCACCACGACGAGGGGCATGACGAGGACGGTCATGACGAAGATCACCACGAGGAGCACGGTAACTCGGGCGAATTAGCCAACTCCGACTTTGAATCTACTGCTCATCGTCTGGGTTTATCTACGACAGGCGACTGGGGTTATGTCGGTGTCTCTTATAGTGATCTCAACACCACTTACGGTATTCCCTTTCATGTTGAGCCTCCTGGTGGACACGGCAGTCATGGAGAGGGTCACGATGACGGACATGAGGAAGATCACGAAGGAGAGCATGAAGGAGAGGAGCATCACGATGAACACGGTGAAGAGCGCGTTTACGCTGAAACTGAATCTGAAACGGTGACTTTCAGAGGATCCCTCAACACCGCTTTCGGCTGGCTCAATTCTGTTGACTTCGCAGTCAAAGATACTGACTACGAGCTCTCTGAAGGGCACATGGAGGTTGGCCACGACGACGAGCACGAGGGAGAAGAGCATGACGATCACGATGAGCATGGTCCTACCGTGTTCAGCAATGAGTCGACAGAGATTCAGGTGGCGCTGGACTTGAGTGCTGGAGAACGAGTGCGACGACTGGTCTTCAATTATGCCGAGGAAGAGATGTCGATCATTGGAGAAGAAGCTTTCATGGCGCCAGTTGATTCGACTGAGACCACGTTAGGCTTTTTTAGCTCGGATGATTTGGGATTTGCCACCCTTGATTTAGGCGTGCGGTTTGATCGCATAGAGCGCGATGGGTTCTTATCTGAAATGCACCATGAAGAGGATCATGATGAGCATGAAGGCGAGCACGAGGAGGATCATGAAGGCGAGCACGAGGAGGATCATGAAGGTGATCACGATGAGGAGCGTCACGACGATCACCATGAAGGCGAAATGACCTTTGAGCCGCAATCCTATAAAGAGGACGCATTCAGTATCGCTGCCATGCTATCTCGCGAGCTGAACGATTACTCCACCGTGTCTCTGGGTCTTTCCAGCGTCAGTAAGGTGCCGTCAGCCGTTGAGCTCTTCATGAATGGCGAACACCTCGCGACCAACCGCTACGAAGTGGGAGACATCACGCTGGATACGGAGCGCGCAGACAGCATTGATCTGTCTTTTAGCTTCGAACGCAACGGCTGGTATGGGATGGCCTCGGTTTACCACAATCGAATTGACAACTACATCTATCTCCGTGATGAGCTGGAGGAAGAGCATGAGTCACACATAGATGAAGACCATGGTGAGGAGGAGCATCACGATGACGAGCACGCAGACCACGGTGGTTTTATTCTGGCCGAGTACAGGCAGCGCGATGCTGAATTTACTGGTTACGAAATAGAGATCGGCACAGTGATTGAACTTCCGCGTGGTGCTTTGCAACTAAGTCTGTCGCGAGATGAGGTCGATGCCGAATTCACCAACGGCGAGGATGTTCCGAGAATTGTTCCAGCGCGGAATNTGTTCTCAGCCCAATACACATTGGATAATTTCTCCGCGAGATTATTGGTAAAGGACGTTGAAAAGCAGACGAGCGTTGCTCTCGGAGAGTCGGTGACTGATGGCTTTACCTGTCTAGATGCCTTTGCCTCATGGTCTTATGGTCTCAATGACTCCTCACAACTGACGTTAAGTGCCTTCGCTCGCAACTTGACAGATGAGGTATCGCGGAACCACGCGTCTTTCGTCAAGAACGAAGTGCCGCTCCCAGGCCGAAACATCGGCGTGAGAGTGCAAATTAGCTTCTGATGAAACTAGAGCGGTGATTGTGGCGCGTATTTCGTGTCCGATCACCGCTCTTCTCTGTTGGCGACCAGAAAAGATACGCGCTACCAGACACCATTCTGGCTCAGCCATGCATTTACCATGTTTGCATTGCTGAGCGCAGCCCTCGATGTGATCACCGAGGCCTACAAAATCAGTCCTACGCTGGACTACTTCCAACCGGCACGATCAAACACCATGAGCGCAGCGGCCTGATTTACCCCAAGTTCAGAGGTATTGAGTGGATCTTCGCTAAAATCACCCAGAGCCACGACTGTTGATGTCGCAGCAATCCCGGGCACGGCAGGGTATTCATGGTTTCCATTTGCGAACAATAACTGCGCTTGGTCACTGGCGAGGTATTCTAAAAATCTAATCGCGTTTTCGGGATTAGGAGCCGTTTTAACCAAACCTGCGCCACTAATATTGACATGAGTGCCGTTGCCTGCCTGATCTGGGAACACAATGCCTACGGCCGCGGCCACTGCTTGGTCTTGAGGATCCTCAGACGCCGCTAGCCGCGCTAGGTAGTAGGTGTTTGCAATGGCAATACCGCATTCACCGCTAGCAACAGCGCGAATCTGGCCCGTATCGTTGCTTTGAGGCGTCCGTGCAAAATTGGCCACGACGCCCGCAGCCCACTCTTCGGCCGCCGCCTCGCCATTTCTGGCCACAATGCTCGCCATCAAAGAGATGTTGTAAATATTGCTTGAAGATCGGATGCAGACCTTACCCAGATGAGCGGGGTCCGCAAGGTCAGCATACGTAGCTAGAGGTTCGGGCATACCAGCGGCGCGGTTATAGACAATGACACGAGCGCGTTTAGAGAGCCCCATCCAAAGGCCTTTGGGATGTCGCATGTTGTCGGGCAAACGATCAGCAAGCACGGCAGAGTTAACAGGTCGAAAGATACCCGCTTGCTCAGCCCGCCATAGACGTCCAGCGTCTACGGTAATCAACAGATCAGCGGGACTCGACACACCCTCACTTTCGATACGCGCTATTAGCTCATCAGCCCCCGCCTCGATCAAATTAACCTTGATGCCGGTGGCCTCAGTAAAGTTGTCATAGAGTGCTTGGTCAGTGTCATAGTGACGAGATGAGTATAAGTTGACCTCGTCGACCGAGGGTTCGTCAGTCTTGTTCTCGTCCATGCAGGACATAAGCATGCCCAAAAGGACCATGAAGGCAGGAATTAACAACGCCTTAGGCATAAAACTATCCGCTCCTTTGCTGAAGTCACTAATAGTAATGAGAATCATTCTCTTATTCAACCTTATAGAGGGATGCAAAAACAGCGCCAGGATTCGGCGCCACCCGCACCATCGAACCAACTCCTATCGCGGTACCTGCGTCTTTTGGGCAATTCAGAATCACTGTAGGCTCGCCTCGAGTCCCACCAAAAGAAACGCGATTCAGCCTTCCAAAGCTCTGAATATCAGTGATCAGGATCCCATTATCATCAAGTTGCAGCTCTAAATGGTCAGCATCGACGATCAACGACGCATCACCATTGTTGGTAGCTGGATCAACCAATACGCACCGTTCCCACTCCCCCAGTGGCGTAACAATTCGATCCTCATAAATTGTTCCTTCGAATACTTGAGGCTCACCGAATAACTCCGCGGCGAATCGCGACTTAGGCCTGTCGTACAGTGTCTGCGGTGTGCCACTTTCCACAATCAACCCATGGCCAAGCACCGCGACATTGTCAGCCATCATCAGCACCTCAGCTGGATCATGAGTGACGAACAGCCCCACAGTGCCTGTGTCTCGAATGATACGCCTGGCATCCTCTCGCAGAGACCTTCTAAGAGGTGGATCTAAATTTGCGTATGGCTCATCAAATAACAGGACCCTGGGTGCGGGCGCCATAGCTCGAGCCAGCGCAACGCGCTGACGTTGCCCCCCAGACAGGCTATCCGGATTCCGCTCAGCAAAATCAGCCAACCCCACGCGCTTCAACCATTCTGTCGCCAGTTTGCGTGCCCCCCTCTTCGGGAGCCCAAAGGCGACATTGTCAGCAACGCTCATATGCGGAAATAGAGCCCCTTCCTGAAATACCATGCCTATAGGCCTATCCTCCGGCGGCATCATTTTCTTGTGACTAGCCAAGACCTCGCCGTCAAGAAGAATGCGCCCGCTTTGAACCCTCAATAAGCCAGCCAACAGCCTCAATAAAGTCGTTTTGCCGCAGCCCGAGTGCCCAATCAAGCAGGTCACTTCTCCTCCAACACTCTCTAGAGAGACATTGTTGAGCACCTGATGCGGACCAAACTGATGCGACACTTTTTCAATCACCAGCACTTGAATACACTATCCATAATTAGTTCATACTCGGCAGTCTATGCATACTGTGTCGCAACATTCCAGAACTCTATTTCTGTTGCCCGCCTGGGTCATGGCAATTGCGATATCAATCCCCATCGTCGCCACNCTGNTGGCTGTTGCTGAACCACAAGGGCCGATCTGGGAACACCTGCAGGAAACCGTACTCCGTGAATATGTTCTGAACTCACTCGCTCTGATGGCGCTGACAGGTACACTATCGCTAGCCCTTGGCGTCGGTACTGGATGGCTAATTGGCGCCTGTGCTTTTAAAGGTCGCGAGACACTTAGCTGGTTGTTGATGCTCCCGTTGGCTTCGCCCGCATACATCGTAGCCTACGTCTATACTGACCTGCTCGAGGTATCCGGACCTGTACTGACTGCACTTCGCTCGTTGCTGTCCCTCGATGTCGGGGAGCTGCCGTTACCATCAATTCGCACACTGCCTGGCGCAGCCATATTGCTATCGCTAGTGCTGTATCCCTACATTTACCTCCTGAGTCGCAATAGTTTCGCTGGAAGATCCGGCGCCCAATTTGATGCCGCTCGAGTACTGGGTCATGGGCCGTACAGCGCTTTTTTCCGCATCGCTCTGCCCGCCAGCCGCCCGGCTATTATAGGAGGACTTGCACTGGTCTTGATGGAAACCCTCGCCGACTTTGGTGTGGTGAGCTATTTTTCGGTACCCACATTCTCTACTGGCATCTTCCGCACTTGGCTGGGGCTGGGTGATGCCACGGCAGCGCTCAAATTGGCGGCTTTCATGCTGCTCTTTGTGATCATGCTCGTTGTATTAGAAGAGAAGAATNGGCGCGGAACGGCAGATTCCAGCGACTTATCACAAGCCTCCCGAATCAATTTGANAGGCGCAAAAGCTGGGCTTGCTATTGCGGCGTGCCTAGTACCCGTCATGTTTGGATTTGCGATACCTCTTACGACGTTGCTCATTTACGCATCTGACCACCTACAACAAAATACCAGTGCCAATTTCTTTCGAATGGCAGTCAACAGCGTTTCTCTTGCACTTACAGCGAGTATAGCGATTACGTTGATTGCTTGGCTGCTCGCTTACACGAGACGAATTTATCCAAGCCAACTCAATATTAGCCTGATCCGCGTCTCCACGATTGGCTATTCTCTCCCAGGAATTCTNCTGGCGGTCGCGCTTTTAAAGCCTCTAGGCGCCGTGAACCATTGGCTGATCGACATCTGGCCNAGCGTTACCGATGCAATTTTTTCTGGCGGTGTTTTCCTACTCCTGTATGCCTATGTCTGTCGATTCCTGACGGTAGCCTACCAATCACTTGAATCTGGTTTTGCCAGTATTTCTGGTGACATGGATGCCGCAGCACGAACACTGGGGGCGACGACACTCGGCCTAACCTGGCGTATTCACTTACCTCTCTTAAAATCGAGTATTTTGGGCGGGTGCCTATTAGTGTTCGTCGATGTCATGCGAGAACTCCCAGCGACCCTCATCCTTAGGCCATTCAACTTCAATACTCTGGCAACACATGTATATCGTTTGGCGAGTGATGAGCGTCTCAGTGAGGCCTCGCTCGCGGCCGTGCTGATTGTGATGGTCGGAGTGATACCAGTAGTGCTACTGCAACGATCCGGATCCTCTAGAGCAACCCTCGGTGCCTGAGTCAAACACCACCCGCAGAGACAGCAATACTGGTGCTGATCAGGATTTCGCTGTCTGATATTTCGGCTCCGTAGCTGGTCTCTCGGCTCGATGCCACCGCTAGAAAGTCCGATGCTTTCTTGGCCACACCCCCACATCAGCACCATTCTCTAGCTACCCGCGAGGCAGCCATATTCACCTTCAGGGGCTCTTCAGTTGCTGGCATGCTTGATGCCCAGATCTTTAGCCTCAGAAATTCATCCTCTGGTGCAGCGCGAGCACGACTTCGGCTCGAAAAGCACTTCTGGTAACCAGAGGCTGCACGGGGGTGGGAGCGCGGGCTGTCACTGATGCCGAAACCCAATACTGCACTCCGTCCGCCGGGATATGAAAGTGCGCCGCCCTGCAGTTTTGCCGCCAATCATGGGGATGACATGGTGAGGCTTTAGTGAGCACTGCAGGGCAGGCGCCCCATACAAATGATAATCATTCTCATGTATAATGCAAGCACCTAGAATCACTGCTAACAAAAACGCCGACTAGCACTTCTTCTAATGCGCTTGAGGGAACCAATGAGCAATCTGACCACCGAAAAAATACTAACCGTAAACCACTGGAACGACAGCTTATTCAGCTTTACTGCGACCAGATCGCAGGGACTACGGTTTGAGAATGGCCATTTTGTAATGATTGGCCTAGTGGTTGACGACAAGCCTCTTATGCGGGCTTACAGTATCGTTAGTCCGAACTATGAGTCCCATTTAGAGTTCTTCAGTATCAAAGTCCCCGACGGCCCGTTGACTTCTAAACTTCAGAACATTCGGGTGGGTGACGAGTTGTTAGTCAGTAAGAAACCAACGGGCACGTTAGTGCTTGATCATTTACTGTCCGGAAGATTTCTTTATCTTTTAGCAACAGGGACTGGCATTGCCCCTTTTATAAGCATAATTCAGGATCCTGAGGTATATGAGCGATTCGAAAAAATAGTGCTAGTGCATGGAGTACGGTGGCAGTCTGAGCTCGCCTATGCAGAGTTCATTGAGACTGAATTATCAAAAAATGAATACTTCGGCAGTGAAGTGAGTCAAAAGCTAATTTACTACCCCACCGTGACGAGAGAGATTTTTCGCAACACAGGCAGAATCACCGACCTGCTGACCTCTGGAAAACTTTTCCTCGATATAGACGTGCCTAAGCCATCCGTCGATGATGCCAGGTTTATGCTGTGTGGAAGCCCAAGTATGCTTAAGGATCTCTGCAATATTCTTGATGACAGAGGGTTCAAGGAGTCAAGGCATGGCACGGCGGCTCACTACGTCATTGAGAGGGCTTTCGTGGAGCAGTAAAGCCAGACATAGTATCGACGCCTAAACAGCACCACGAATAGACGGCCTCGCAGTGTTAGGGCCAGTCAATCTCGATGCCACCCCAGCTCTCTGAAAACTTGGCAAGCTGACATATAGAGCGCAGCTCTTATTCTTCTAATACGGCTGTAAACGTCTCAAGAGCAGGATGACCGAGATAGGTACCTTTAGGCGCGCTTGACTGGCGATGGGCCTTTCTAAAGGCCTCAGACTCCGTCCACTTAATGAAAGCGTCCTTGCTTTCCCATACAGAATGAGAGACGTACAGGACGTGGTCCTCACACTCTGGACCTCGCAGCAAGGAAAAGTTTTTAAACCCTGGAACCTCAGATAAAAAAGTATCCCTCTCACGCCATACCTTCTCGAAATCCTGAGTGAAGATGGGGTTTATCTTGAAGCGATTCATAGCAAGAAACATTTTTTTTCCTCTAAAAAGTATGGATTCTTAGCCCACGCGAGGTGAGCTCAGTCTTCACGGGTGTCTCATACACGGACGACAAAGTATCCTCTGTCATAACAGCGTCCCTTACTCCATCGGCAACAAGCGTGCCGTTTTTCATGATGTAAAAAATATCGCCGAAGTGCACTGCTAAATTAAGATCGTGTACGATCACGAACACGCCTATTTCTCGCTGTACCGCTATTTCTTTGAGTAATTTCAGTAAGCGAAGCTCGTTGGCTATATCCTGACCTGATGTCGGTTCATCAAGTAAAAGATACCTCGGTGTATCTCTCTCATGTCTTCCCATCACTTGAACTAGACATCGACAGAAATGTACACGCTGCTTTTCTCCACCCGACAGTGTCAGGACAGATCGCCGCAATAGATGCTCTATCCCACATTTTCTGGCCAGATCTATTATCACCTCAGTTTTTTCAGTCTCGGATGCTTCAACTTGCCAAACCAGCCCCATTCGAAGCACATCATTGACAGTAAAATCGAAGACAAGATTGTCAGACTGCAGCATTACCGCTCTTTGATCACATAGCTGCTTGGGTGTGAGCTGGGTTAAGTCCCTCCCCGCGATTAATGCGCGACCGCCAGACAGGGCCGTATGACCCGATAACCCCCCGAGAAGTGTCGATTTTCCGGCTCCATTTGGCCCAACCAAAACAGTGATAGATCCAGATTCAACGGTGACGCTGGCAGAATTAACAATGGTTTTTGAACCAACATTAATTGTTATGTTCTGCGCCTCGAGTGCCATTACGGTTTAACCTTTGTTATTAGCCACAAGAAGAAAGGTGCGCCTATAGCACTGGTCACCAGACCCACTGGCACCTCTGCTGGCAAGGCTACGACTCGCGCCAGCAGATCTGCCAAGACCATCAAAGAACCTCCCGCGAGCGCTGATCCAATCATCAGCGGCTTATGCCTGACGCCGATGGTGAACCGGACAATATGAGGGACCACTAAACCCACAAAGCCAATGATGCCAGAGACTGCAACGCCTGCGCCCACACAGATCGCAGACAACAGAACTAGATCACGCTTAGTGGCTTTTACGTCTACACCTAAGTGAAAAGCTTCATTTTCACCCAGCTGCAACTTATCCAAGGAATTAGATTTTGTAATGAGAACCAAAACTGCTGACACCATTGCCAATACGCATGGAACAGTAGTCACCCAATGCGCCCTGCCGAAACTACCCATCATCCAAAATATTAAAGACCGCAATTGGGCGTCATTGCTTATATATTGGAATATACCGATGCCGACGCTTGATAACGCATTGAAAGCAATGCCCACCAACAAGACGGTGACAATACGAAATTGCCCATAGTAGTTGGAGAATAGATAAAGGGCCCCTGTCACGCAGAGCGAACCGAATATCGCGGCCATTGGCATCGTGAATGGAGCGAATGCAACAGGCAACGCCAAGGAAGAGCCCAAAACAATCATGGCCACTGCCCCCAAGGCCGCGCCTCCGGATACTCCGATTAAACCTGGGTCAGCCAGCGGATTGCGGAAGAAACCTTGAAGCACCGCCCCCGCTACAGCTAGTGAGGCACCCACTGTCGCTGCCAACATGACGCGAGGTGCCCGAATTTGGCTGAAGACAGTTAAATCGAGCTTGCTGGCCTCACCTCGCACAATCTCAAGTAAGGAGAGTGGGACTCCGCCAACTGCCAGTGCAGATAAAACGGACGCTAGGCACATCACAAGCAGAAAAAAAAATTTTAACTCAGTACTAACCCCTCCCTGCGCTTCACCCATCTGGCTACTGAACCCCTCCTGCAACTCAGATACCTACTCGATGGCTTCTTTCAAACTGAGCGCCACCTCTAGAGTTTGCAGTCCGAAGCCGAGCAAACTCATACCTGCATAGACGTGAACATTATCGGCGTTTAACGCTTCGGTAGCTGCCAAAAGCGGATCTGATAGCATCCCCTCTAGGCCACCAATCGACTTCAAAGCCCTCTCCGTGACCACAAGGTGCTCCGGATTAGCTGCAATCAGCAACTCTCTCGATAGGGGCTTCCAGCCCTCGATATCGGAAAAAATATTTTTTGCTCCGGCCATGCGCAGTAAACCGTCGCCCGAAGTGTTGGCTCCAGCAACTATTGGCTGGTTATCGACGAAATTGAGTATCAGAGCGGCTCGAGGCAAATCAGCACTTAATACATTGGCTTTCTCCAGCGAGGTTACAGTGTCGGAGAACTGACTTGCTAAGATTTCCCGCGCAGCGTCTTCTTTGTCTAAAACTCTCGCTATGCATACAAACTTGTCGACGATGCCTTGGGTGGAGTGCCGCTCTTCAATACGCTTCACCTCAACCTCAACACTAGATATTTGACTGAGCACCTCGGCTGGCCCCATGTCGTGCTCACCCAGTATTAAAGAGGGCTTCAGAGCAAGTATCCCCTCAGCAGATAGATTGCGAACATAACCGACCGATGGCAAATCTTTTGATTCAGGGAGATAGTTGGCGGTGGAGTCGACCGCGACAATGAGTCCCCCTGCGTCAAGTGAGTAAAGCATCTCCGCGATTGAGCCACCAGCTACCACTATCCTTGAGGGGTCCTCTGCTGGTGTACAAGCATCCTCATCGCCGGCCTGAGCGATCCCCGCTATTAACAACCACAAAGATACCGAAGCGATCTTGATCACTGTCACAACTCGAGTTTGATTCCAGCGCTAAAATTCAGCCCGGGCTGTGTAAACCTCTCGGCTGCATCGCGCCCTATGCCAGGCGTGTCTGCCCACTTGACGTAAGTCTTGTCCAGCATGTTGTAAACGCCCACATTCGCGCTTAAGGATTGTGTCAGGCGATAACTCGCAAACAGGTCTAACAATCCATATCCGCTGGTTTCCTTCAGAGTGCTCCCCGCAGATATATCGGATGGATCTTTTGCCTTGACGCCAGTCCAAATGAGCTGTCCTCCCCATTTACCATTTTCCGAATCGTAAGAGACGCCTAGCACTGCTGTCAGAGGCTGAATGGTATCCAAAGGTTCGCCGGTATCTGCATCCTCTCCATCAGCGTATGCGATCGCACCTCGAACTCCAAAGTTGTCGAGGCCCATCACGCCCATGTCCATCAGGAATCGAAGCTCTACGCCATCTATCGACACCTTGGATATGTTTTCCGATTGGAATACTAAAAACCCATCCAATGGATCGATACAGCCGAACTCGCGGTACGCTGTGGGGCAATGTCCGCTGCCTGCAGAGGCAATGAAGTTGTCGTAGTCAGTAGAGAACGCCGCGACTGATATTTCGGCGTATTCTGACAAGAATCGCAACCCAACTTCGAAACCCTCGCTGGTTTCTGAGGTTAGGTCCGGCGCAGATATGGTTTTGTATCCACCTAAATAGTTGGTAAAGCCCAAATTGACATCATCGAATGGCGGAGCCCGAAACCCTTCGCTGTATCTGCCGAATGCCGACAGGGAGTCCGTCATCTGAATAAGAGCACCAAATTTTAATGTGAGTTCAGATTCATCGTAGTCGATGGGCATGGCTACGCCCGGATTACCCTCCAGATAAAGAGAATCAGGAGCCGTGGTAGCCTTATTTCGGTCGTACCTGGCACCTGGTGATAGTAAGAGCTTTCCATCAAACAACTCAATTTCATCCTGAATAAAGACGGCTATGTTTTCCACATCAGTATTCGGAAAATCTCTGGTAGGCAATGGCGAAAACTCAAAGACAGGATTACCCAGAGCGTCTTTAGTTCCACCGTCCCTCACTGATTCACTCGATGTCTCGTAGTAATCGAGTCCATATGTCAGGGTATGTGAGGTATTCGGCGTCAGCAGCACGCTGGAAAATTGAGCTGTACTCCCCACGATTTCCTGCTGAAATGTCGATATTCGTTTACGCGTTTGATCAGCGATATAAGGGGGGGGAGTGCGCGACTCGGTGAGATCCTGAAAGCTCTCAGAATCCTGCCAATAGGCCGTCAATATGAGACTCTCTAATAGAGGAAAGCCAATATCCGTGTATTCGTAACGCAACGTCACTCTTGTCCTCTCTCTTTCGTCCTCTGCCGTTCGCGAATTTACAAGCGTTCCACGGGAGAACGTTCCGTAGTCGGAAAGGATCTGTGTGTCCGTTTCGTTTTTGAAACTATCTAATCCCACACCGATACGCTGGTTATCGGCAATGTCCCAATTGACCTTTGCGGTGACGTTGAGAGACTTAGTATCCTGCGGATCAGGCGCTGTCCGATCGGATCCAAACTCAGGCCCCGCCGATGCGTTGTTTTTAGTCTCATGACCACTCCTTAAGGTCGCAACCAGTAAAGACGATACGGCATCCTGCTGGCCGGCAATTGTTACCGTTCCTACTGTTGAGGTATCAGCGCTGGAGTAACCGACTTTGTAGCCAGAGTAAAACGTGTCGTCTCCCAGAAGTTGGCTGGGAGAAAGCGTGTTAAAAGAGACGACTCCCCCCAACGCATCGCTTCCCCAAAGTGAAGAGATCGGCCCACGCGCGATTTCGGCACTGGCCAAGCTGTCGATGTCAACAAAATCTCGCCTCGAAGATAAAAATGGTCCGAAGGAAAACTCCTCGGCTACTCTTACGCCGTCGACCAATGTCAGGACTCGGTTGCCGCCGATGCCGCGGATGTTAAAGCCACTCAAACCATAGCGACTACCTGTGCCAGATACGGTCACCCCGGGCTCAAACCGAACGAGATCCGCTATGTCTCGTGCCAACTCCTGCTCTATCCGATCTGAATCAATAACATCAATTGTTGCGGCGATTTCTTTGAGCGGACGCTCCGTCCGTGACCCAACTACGGTGATCGTCTCGAGATCAGCCGCCTCAACAGTCATCGGTATAACTACTGCGACGGTCGCACCTACAACGCACTGGCCCAGTTTCTTCATGGTTTTTCCCAAAGCATAAATGGAATTACTNCCATGATAATGGGAATCATTATCATTCGCAACAACTGATGTTGCGGTCCGGCTCAGCGAGTCAGTCACCCCAGTTACAACAATGATTAAGAGGGTCGGCTAAAGCTCTTCCCCAACCAGGGCTATCAACGGGCAAGAAACGCTTGCATCATTAATGATAATAATTATCATTTCTATTGCTTGGGTCGCTTCCCCTCTCGGGCGCATGACGCTCCCGTTTTGCGAGTACAACCGAGAATCATTGATCAGGACAGTGGCCGCCATGGAGCACCCTGCCAAGCAAGGTGGCGGCCTTGTAGCCCCGCCAGCCAGACTTCAGACCCCTGACTGCGGGGGTTTTTCCTTGGATGACAGTGCTATGGATGAACTAAACCGTTTTCGCAATGCCGTCCTCGCAGTCGCCGCTACTACTGTTGCCTACTGGCTTATAAACGATTGGGTGCATACCCTAGAAATACTTACCGACCCATCGCTATGGCTGCAAAATTTTATGGCACCCCGCCCTGACTAACCAACTGGGAAAAGTGGGTGCCCTATGAGCTAGGCCCAACATGAAATCTTCGTAAGCCCTTGAGAAGACCCTAGCCCTGATGGGTTTTGCGTTGCGCTTAAGCAAGATACAACTCATGCGAGGCAAGTATCTGCCCGTGAGCTTTGGAAGCGGTTCAAAGGTGTGTTGGAACTAGGCGAGATCGAATCGTAGACCTCAACACTGCCAGTGTTAGTGTCTACAGCGACCGCAACACAACTTAATTAGATCTTAATAGATCGTGTTGAAAAGATTCCTGAAGAGAGTCGTTTCCAAGTGAATCCTGATCGGGGTCGAGAATGTATCTGCACTTTGAAATTGCGGCGCCGAGACAAGCTGGCCAAAACGACTCCAATGACTCCGTCACTGCTTAGACCGGTTAGGCACAGAGAAGACTCTACCCAGCGGTTATCTGAACCTAGGTCGATGACGCCGTTTTTGATCTCATCAACGCGTTTTACTAGCAGGACCCCTGAACTCAGTCGATAAAGAACAACATCGCCGACCACATACTGCGATCGCTTTCTGAACAGCAAGAGATCACCATCCATCAAACTCGGTGACATGCTGATGCCATCAACTTTTGCAACATCAAACATGATCGAGAATAGGCTTAACGACTCCTGAGGATGGAGGATAGGGTGCGGCTAAGAGCTCCGTGCGGTAACCCTTGCTTTGCCAAAAGATATCGGCAAAGTTATTGAGCAACGCTAGAAGCTCTTCGCCGTTTGCCAAGTCTAATTCCTGCTTACACGCAGACGCACAACGCATAATCGAGTGCGTCAGATCATGAATGGTCGGATACTCAATAATCTGAGGCTCTTTGAAGTAGTCCCCCCAAATTATCAGCACTTCTGATTTGACTATTTGACATTCTTTCTCTTTCTCAGCCGTGAGACGACTGAGCCTAGAAACATCGCGAGCGTCCAGCTTCCCCTTCGTTACGTCCTGAATGAGATTCAGCAGTCGAATGACGCTCAAAGCCGCGACCTGTGCGATACATGGATCGTAGATTTTGCAGGGTATATCGCAGTGCCCTTGGGCAATATTTTTCATTTTAAACACTGTCGGCATCCGTCTGTCGTTTAGTGGGTTTCCGGGTGGTCTTCATTCACTGAAATCACTGCGAGTGCAGCTTTGCGATTTTTTGATTGCTGATAGCTTACGGCAGCAAGTAGAGATCAAAACCGACAGCATCAACAACGCGAACATCGGTAGTGCGTCGGGTTGATCGCTCATTTGATCGTGGTCGTGACCAAACGCGGGGACAGCAGTCCAAGAAAGCGCTACCCAAAAAAGTTTTGTTGACGTCTTCACTGTTTTCTCCAAGTAATTCTAGACATTCTTAATGCTAATGATTATCATTTGCATAAAGATGATAGCGAATTGTTGCAGGAACGCGCAACTCCTCTGCAAATCGCACTTGAATCAGAAGCACCAGAAAAATCGAACCTAAAACAACCCAGCAGGCACAGCGAATGAAAATATTGTGTGTTCTCTACGACGACCCGTCAGATGGGATGCCGCAAAAGTATCCACTTGCGACGTTACCGGAAATTTCAAATTACCCGGACGGCATGCCATTGCCCTCTCCTAAGGGCCGGGATTTTGCCGCTGGTACATTGCTGGGGTGCGTCTCAGGTGAGCTAGGTCTGAGGAAATTTCTTGAGGAGCGAGGCCATACTTTGGTTGTCACATCTGACAAAGATGCTGATGGATGCGAAGCTGATNGCGAATTAGCCGACGCCGATATTGTTATCTCACAGCCCTTCTGGCCCTACTACCTCACAANNAAACGGATAGAGGGTGCTCAAAATTTGAAGCTGGCTATTACTGCTGGAATTGGTTCGGATCATGTCGACCTGCAAGCGGCGATGGATCACAACATCGACGTGGTTGAGGTTACCTACTGCAATTCAAGGTCCGTGGCGGAACACATAGTGATGATGATCCTCGCAATGGTCAGAGACTATCACCCGCAGCATCAGATTGTTAAAGATGGCGGTTGGCACATTGCGGACGCGGTAAAACGCTCTTATGACGTTGAGGGAATGCATATTGGAACAATCGCCGCTGGGCGAATAGGCTACGACATGCTCCGCAAAATGGCCCCCTTCGATGTCCACCTTCACTACTGCGATCGTCACAGACTGCCAGCGGANAGAGAAGCAGAATTAAATCTGCAATATCACCCGACCGTTGAAAGCTTGGTCGGCGCCTGCGATGTCATCAATATCAGCTGCCCGCTGCACCCAGAGACCGAACATTTATTCAATGAAGAACTGCTGGCAAAGTGCAAACCCGGCGCTTACTTAATCAATACTGCTAGGGGGAAAATCTGCGACCGGGCNGCTATTGCAAAGGCGCTAGAGAGCGGCCAACTGAGTGGCTATGCCGGCGACGTATGGTTTCCTCAGCCAGCACCGGCTGACCACCCGTGGCGGACTATGCCAAACCATGGAATGACACCTCACACTTCGGGCACAACTTTGTCAGCACAAACGAGATACGCGGATGGAGTGCGAGAGATCCTGGAGTGCTTTTTCGATGGTCATAAGATCAGAGAGGAGTACATGATAGTCGGTGACGGGCAACTGGCTGGCGCTGGAGCNCACGCTTACAGCGCCGGTACCGCCACAGATGGCTCCGAGGAAGCGGCTAATTTTCGGAGTAAATAGACCCAGACGGACGCACTTATCCGCGCAGCAGTTTGCAGTTGAAATGGCTGTATCGTTGAGGCGCTCCCGATACGGAGGTTACTATGGCAAAAACGACAATCGGGTTTGCTGCTGCGCTGATCATCCTCGGCTTATTAAGCTGGATTCTCACTGGGCGTTCTAGCGCAACCGCACTAATCCCAAGCGGATTCGGATTGGTACTAGCGGTAGCAGGCTTGATAGCAATGGTCGACAGGTACAGGAAACATGCCCTGCATGCAGCAGCAGTGATCTCTATGTTGGGCATTGCCGGCTCGTTACAAAGAGCGTTACCTACCGCCATATCTGGCGGCGAGCTGCGCGTTGCTACCGCATCGCAGTTATTAATGNCTCTGTTTCTATTGTGCTTCCTCGTGCTGCTGATAAGGTCATTCATAATGGCTCGCCGTCTCAAGTAAGCACTGCGCCTGAAATATTTGTTCTACTCCTATTCATTAAAAATACCGTTAGCGCGTGGGCGACAGGTACCAACGTAGGGGATAGGNTTGCAATGGCGCGAGATTAGAATAGTGTTTGAACTCATAAACAGAAGGTACTTCGCATGAAACATCTCATCGCAGCTTTCGCAGCTCTGGCAGCCCAGGAGGCCTCCACAGAAACTCTGTTGGGTACTAAGGCAATCTCCCCGGGAATATCCTTAACATTCGAGGCAGCTGCACGAGACGCCATCTATCCCGCAGAGCAATTCCTTCATGAAGAGCAGACTGATGTGCATCTAGAGGTACTTGCGCGGTGGAACCAAAATGCTCCAACTAGCTTTCCAACNGGCGGGCATGTCGCTTATTTANNGGTGNATGTTGAGATNGTGAACGAGCAGTCNGGAAAATCCCAGTCAATACANCTCACACCACACTTGAATTTGTCNGACGGCCTGCACTACGCGCAGAACNTAAAGCTACCCGGTGACGACGATCAAACTTATCAGCTTACCTTCAGCGTCCACNCTCCTATTGGAGGGATNCTCGGCATTCACTCGGACTGGTTGCGATCCTTCGGAGAGGAATTACTGGAGCCCCAGACAGTTGTTTTTCAGAGCGTCAGCTTGATGGAANCAGCGCGNTCTCGAAGGGAAAACTGAACNNGTAAAAAGNGNCCGGNGCTCNTNNAANAGTGAGGAATGCGTGAGCGAGGANCCCNGNAGNGNANCCCCAATAGCACGTGAAAAAAAATTGGGGCACAAGTGCTTGCGGGTAGATCCTAGTAGAATGGCAGCCGAAAGCCTGCATCACTGTGGTGCAAACCTGGAGTTTGCATTCCGCTTCGTTGTTGGACTGCATGCTGTGCCGGTTGTCTGACTTGAATCGGCGTTAAGGCCTGGGTGTCACGGGTATTATGAAAAACAATCTGAAAATCGCTTCAATCTTTGCTCTGCTCGTTCTGTTATGGCTTGCCTCGGGCC
>NYTE01000034.1 GCA_002683335.1 Halieaceae bacterium | reverse complement strand
GTGCCGCCACAACCCGAATCGTGTCCGCCGCTAGAGATTCGCTACCCCGATTGAGGTTTGGTCTAACGATGTGCCAGATTCGCAATGTGAGGGTTTGGGTTTATGAGTTCATGCTTGCTAATGTCCCTGGCGATTTAGGCTACCACTACTGTGATGCGTTAAGGAGGATCAAATGCGCTTTTTCACGTTGGCTTTTTTAGTGCTTGCTCTAGCCGCGCAAGCGCAGGAGTACCAAATCCGCTCCGAGTTCACATACTGTAATTTGAACGACGGNAAGACGANGCAGGATGTCATTACCCAATCAGCGCGATAGGGTGAATTTTAAANANAAAGCCNGGTCAAAATATAACCAGANTGNACTGACGCCCATGCATGCTGGCGTCAACCATTNTTACGACTACGCTCTGTNGGGAAATTGGCCTGATGACGAATCCATGTATNGCGAGTGGGGTAGNTACACCAATGATTATTNGGCGTGGATGGCTGAGCAAAAGNAAGCTCAGGAGCCTGCGGGCATCTGCACTGGTGCAATAGCGATGTTCAACTCCGCCACGGCGCANAGCCGTATTCNATGGGAAGAGCGNGATACTTGGCNGCCGCGTCAGTGGACCGATTGCACTTTAAATGATGGCGCTACCCTGCAGCAGGTCATCGANACCCAAGCCCGGCATGGCGAGATGANGAAAGAGTCGGGCTTTNNGGATTGGAGCTCTCATGTCTTTACACCATATCTGGGGTTTGAGCCCGATTGGCCATATGACTACGTANAGATGAACCACTGGTATACCNTCGAACNCCGGGGGGTTACTGCCNATGCCTGGCAGGCTTTCCTTGATGCACACCGCGAGGTGCAAGAAGAGAATAGGGCGCTGTAGAGTTGTCAACGCGATCGCAGTTTTGCCGGGCGATAGGTCTTTTGCAACGGCGACCGATCAGCCGCTTTTGTGTTTCCCAAAAGTCTGAGCGTGGCAGCGGTAGGCGTTGACCTTGGGGCATTAAAAATGGGAGGTGTGAAAATTTTGTTGCCTTCCGACTCCCCTCCATGCAAACCTCTTTTGTGAATGAAGAGCGAGTGAGCAGGGTGGTCAAGGTGCGTGGACACATTGTTATGGTGGCATGGCTATGGAGTCTGTCCATGGGGCCCAGTGCAGAGGTATGCCAGCCATCAGAATGGGGTGTTGATGATCAGATTGGCGCAGCCAATCGTATTACTNCCGAGAGGACTCGAGCAGCAGCAGCTTTGGTGAAGCAGGGCGCGAGTCATCCGCTGGGAATCGTGATTGCTCCGGGCATGCCCGCTTACCCGCCTCGTTACACCGCGCTACAGGTCGTTCAACCTGACTTGCATTTTAGAAAGGAAGGCTCACATAAGTTCGGCTGGGAGGTCAGTGTTAACGATGATCTCGTGCAGATGTGGCTCGGGACGGGCCCNCAGTTGGATGGTCTCGGGCACCTTGGCGAAAGCGGCACTTTCTACAACTGTAATGAGGGGCAAGACTTCTCTTCGATTACAGGTCTGACGAAGCTCGATATCAGTCAAATTCCGCCGATGGTCGCTCGCGGCGTATTAATAAATATGGCTGCGCATTTTGGCGTCGAATATCTAGCGGCGGCGCAACCCATCACTAGTGAAGATATTCAAGCCGCTATGGCTACTCAAGGTATATCGGTGGGTGAAGGAGACGTTGTGCTGCTCCATACAGGCTGGACCGACGCCAAGCTTTCATCGGATTCCGAGCTATGGGTCAGTACGATCCCAGGTATCACCAACGAGGCAGCCTACTTCCTGGCTGACATGAAGCCTCTCGCAGTGGGCGCGGACACGTGGGGGTTGGGTGCCGTACCCCCGCGCTCTGGCGACAAGGTATTTTACGATCACGCGATTTTACTCAAGCAAAACGGCATATACATCCTTGAGACAATGAATACTGGACGCCTCGCGGACGATGGCGTGAAGGAATTTATGTTCGTGCTCGGGCAAGCACGATTAAAAGGAGCCGTTCAGATGGTGATCAATCCTGTGGCAATGTGGTAGCCGCTACATGCCTCATTCTGATCCTATAGCTCCTGTTCAGCTGGCGATTCCAGTTAATGAATTGGCGGCGGTAGGTGCATTATCCTTTTCAGAGGTGCTCTTCGATAAAGATCTCTCGATCTATGAATAAGCAAGAGATATGACGGGAATCTGTGTTCAGTCGGGCTACGCCAATCGCAGTGTCTAGCAATAGTCTCGCACGCTGAGGGCGACAACATAGGTTCTATTAGTTAATTGAAAAAAACGAGGGTTTGCCCTAGGTGAAGCGTACAGCAGTCAAAAATATGTTGGAGATGCAGTTTCGAATGAATGCTCGGGTTCATGAGCATTGGATTGATCAGGATTTCGCTTGGTACCGAGCAGTATGGATCGAGTGCGGTGAGCTGATGGATCACGTGGGTTACAAGTGGTGGAAAAAACAAGAACCCGATATGGATCAGGTTAGGCTGGAAGTCGTAGATATTTGGCATTTCGGTATGTCGGCCTTGTTCATAACCGAACCCAACCTCGAAGCCCTCGCTGACATAATTAGTGCTGATATGCTCCGTGATGGCGAATTGGTTTCGGATATTCATGCCGCAACCGAAGCGTTGGCGCAAAACGCTTTGGAAACACACTCATTTTCGGTGCCGCACTTTGCCACTCTCATGAACGCCTGTGGGCTGTCGCCAGAAGAGCTTTATCGGCAGTATGTTGGCAAAAATGTGCTGAATTTTTTCCGACAGGACAACGGTTATAAAGACGGTACCTACGTCAAGATTTGGTGCGGAAGAGAAGATAACGAGCATCTTGTTGAAATTTTAGAGACCCTCGATGATGCGGCGCCAGACTATCCAGAGGCTGTTTATGAGGCCTTGTCCAATCGGTATCAGCAAACAGTATGAGTGCTTTCGAGGNTCTCTATTTCCAAACTGACGACGACTTATCCTTATATGTCAGAGATTATTCTGGCCCATCAGTTTCGGCGCCAGTGGTGATGTGCTTGCATGGACTTACTCGCAACAGTCGTGACTTTCAGGATCTGGCGCCCGATTTGGCTGCTCATTTCAGAGTGCTAGTTCCCGAGCAGCGTGGCAGGGGGTTATCGCAATACGACAACGACAGTTCGCGCTACANGATCATTCACTACGTTCACGATATGCATTGCTTGTTAAAGAGCCTGGAAATTGAGCGTCTCGGGGTGATCGGCACCTCTATGGGCGGTCTGATAACCTTTGCCTTGAANGCTNTGTATCCCGGATTGATTTCGCGTGCGGTGATTAACGACATCGGGCCTGAAATTGGCACAGCAGGCCTCGAGCGCATCAAATCCTATGTTGGCTCGGCGGGCCCCTTCGATAATTGGGAGTCTGCNACCGCCTATATCAAGTCANTGACCGNAGAGATTTTCCCGTTGTGGGACGATGAGCAGTGGGCTTATTTTGCCNGGCAAAGCTATGTCGAACGCAAGGGCAAGATAGTGATTGATTATGATCCCCGGATTGTGGAGCCGCTCAAGGAAGAGGGTGCCGATACCGAGTCTGATACGCTTTGGTCGATGTTTGATGCCCTCGAGACGGTGCCCACACTGATAGTACGGGGCGACCGCACTGATCTTCTCTCTGAAGATTGTGTGTCGAAGATGTGCCAGCGACGCAAACAGTGCACTGTGCTCTCGGTGCCCGATGTTGGCCATGCACCGATGCTTAATGAGCCCGGTGTGAGTTCAGCGATTCAATCTTTTTTGACTGACTGAATACAGATTGCTGGCCCTATTTAGGTCGTCACCATGANGTCATGGCGCTCAGTGCCCGATCGACATANTGCCCAAATAGTCCATCTTCCCCAGAGGCACTCCCATTGCTCTCAAGATTGTATAAGTCGTTGTGGCGTGGAAATAAAAATTAGGCTTGGAAAAGGTCGCGAGAAAGTTGTCGGTGGTGAAAGGAATTTCCATATCACCCATTTTGAAAAGCATGTTCTGACCTGACANTGCCTCCATGGACTCAGGGCTTTCTCCNTCCATGAAGCCTCTCGCTTCATCCACAAGACCACAAAGCCCCNCGTAGTCGATATCGGGTTTGCTCGGTGGCGGAGAAAATACGCCGTCTCGCATACCTTTGATGGCGCCATAGGAATGGTGCCATATCGAAATAACCTGAAAGCTGAACGGCAACATGGTCTCGTGCAGACGGTACTGAACGATCTCATCAAGCGACCGACCATTTGAATCTGCATAGTCTTGGCCAGCCTTCAGGACGTTGGCGGTGCTGTCCAGAATCTGTCGATAGCAAGAAACGCTGGCTTCATAGAAAGCTGGCTGCATTTAGTGTTCTCCTGTGGTTATGCTCNAAGGATAGGTGTTGCAGGTAAATCAACAAATTCCGATTGTGATAGGTAGTCGTCGATTTTTGTAGCGAGAGCAAAATCTCGTTTTGTGACACCGCCAGCATCGTGGGAAGACAGGCGGATCTGCACCGTACCGTAAACATTATACCAATTCGGGTGATGGTCCTGTTGCTCAGCGCATTCCGCNACAAAANTCATGAATTGCCACGCACTCTGAAAATCGCTGAACTGGAGATCTCGGGCCAACCAGCTGTCCTCAAGCCTCCANCCTGGGTGGTTTTGAAGAAGCGCTAATATCTGGTTACGTGTTATCGCGGTCATAATGCTCGGCTCTTTAGTATTACGCCCGACTCCAAGTGATTGGTATAGGGGAACTGATCGAAGAAAGCCAGCCGATCTATACAGTGAGTGGGCATCAAATACTTAAGATTGTCGCGCAGCGACTCAGTATTGCAACTGATATAGATCACACGCTCGAAGCTGCTTGCGAGTGTGAGGGTCGCTTGATCCAATCCGACTCTGGGTGGATCCACCAGCAAGGTAGAGAAATTATATTGAGACAGCGGCTGGNGCAAGTGCTCCAGTCGCCGAAAGTGTCTGGTGTTTGCCAATGCCAAAGTCATGTCTTCGGCCGAGAGGCGAGCAAAGCTAACATTGCTGACTTTATTCATTGCAGCATTCCAGTGGGCTGCCTCGATCGCCTTTTTGCTCAGTTCTGTCGCCAATACCTGCCGAAACTTTTGTGCAAGGGGCAATGTGAAATTACCAATACCGCAATAGAGTTCGAGCAAGTCTGTGTTTGTCGGCTCGCATTCTGATAACAGCCACTTCATCATCANTTGATTAATGGGGCCGTTAGGTTGAGTGAAGCTTTGCTCAGGTTGGCGATACCGATATTGTTCGCCATTAACCTCCAACGTCTCATCTACCCATTCATCTTCTAGCACGATTTTTTGTTTTCGACTTCTGCCAATTAACTTACACCCAAGGCGTGTTGCCAGAGCGCGAGCCTCAACCTCCCAGGCTTCATCCAAAGGGCGGTGATAGACCAGCGTAATAAGTAGTTCGCCGCTGAGGGTCGATAGGAATTCAATCTGAAATAATTTCTTTCTAAGTGCCGGAGTANTCCTTAAACATTTTCTCAGTGGCGCCATGCTTTCGGTAATTTTGGNCCCCGCGATAGGGAAGTGATGGATAACCTGAGGCTTGTCCCGCTGACCCGGAGGAAACATAACGTAGTTGAGATCATCACCATCGTGCCAGATNCTGAACTCTGCGCGCAGTCGATAGCCATTGTGTGGCGACGAAAACAGTATTGGCTGAGGAGCCGAAAATGGCGAGAGCAGTTCCTGCGCCACACTGCTTTTAGCAACGAACAGTGAGTCACAGAGCTCGGGCTGATATTGATNAGGCAGCATCTAGNATGCTCAGAGGCAGTTTTTGGGCTTCGGGAGCCCAGCTATCCGGCTCCCAACACGAGCAGGTGATCCTGGAAATAATGTCATCAGATAAAGACTGCTTCCTTTGTCTGATCCAAGATGTTCTTTGACATAGGAGACCAANGCACGATTGGCTGGCGAGTCGCCGAAGCGCTTATAGAACGCTTGCAGCAGAGAAATAACCTCCCAATGCGCGTCTAGCAGTTCTATCCCCTCTTGCTGGGCTAGCCTACAAGCGATATCTTCATTCCAGCTGCCTTGGTGAGCCAGAAAACCATTAGCGTCGCACAGGCTCTTTAAATCGGCTTCGAGCGTCATCGATCAGTCCCAGGTAAGCCAGTGGCAATGCGCATGCAATAGTTCTACCCACTCTGTTCTTGAGAGGCTGTGCTCGGACCCCAGCGAGTGATCGCTCAATATCTTTATGTCGCAGGGTAAAGCGCAGGTGGTGAAGCGAGGGTCATTTGCCATGGATTCATCCATCAGAATGATGGTGTCAGTAGCAGTCAACAAGGGCGCTAGATCAGAAATACGTTCAAGTCGATACAGTAAATGAATATGCATTAATAATTTACCGCGATATCGGCGCCAGACATCATCTCGCACCACTGCCTGGGGTTGAGAGGCAAGATGCTTAGATCGTTTCGGTAAGCTCCGCCTTGCTCTGGCCCGCTTAATGCGAACACGTGATCAATGTCGTAGTAAGGCAAGGATCCCAGCAAGCGATATAAAGGCTCTTGAGCCGGGGGGTGTTGTGCGAGCAAATTGAGCGCATGTCCTGAAAAAACCAGCGTGACCTCCTGCCCAAAGGCCCCCGCTGCCAGCGCCAGATCAACTCCCGCTCNCATCGATCCCGGATCTCCGNCCGCACCGCCCGAGATGGTCAGAAACCAGTGCTTGGAATTAGACAAAAGAGACTACCTTGTCAGCCCGCACCGCCGCCTCTACCAGNGCCCCAAGGCCTCCTGCGACAAAGGGAGCTGAGATCTCGACTCGGTGTTCTTCAACTGCCTGACTGCACAACAGAAACTCTCCACCAGTGCGTTGCGCAAGCAAATGCCAAGTGGGAAGAGCGTCNTGGTGAACGGCGGAGAGGACACCAGCACTATGAAAAAAAACCTGACGAATGGTATGCCCCAGATCTTGGGCATCACTGACAAAATGTTGCGCCTGTTGCCAACGGCGAGTCTCGTTGGCGGGTGTTCGGATGATGACAGTCAGTATCATGACGCAGATACAAAAAGCCCCGGCGACACCGGGGCTTTCGTTGATCGGTATGCTTGCTCAGTCATCGCCACCGGTGAATACGGCAAGCAGATGTAGCAAATGTACGAAAATATTGAAAATACTGAGATACAGACCCACCGTCGCACGAATGTAGTTGGTCTCGCCACCCTGAATAATGCGGCTGGTGTCAAACAATATGAGGCCTGACATGATCATGACGACTACCGCAGAAATGGTAATAGAGAGCAGGGGTATGGCTAAAAAGATATTAGCAATCATCGCAACCACGGCCACAATCAGGCCGGTCATCAGAAACCCTCCAAGATAAGAGAAGTCTTTTTTGCTGCTAAGTGCGTACGCCGATAGCGAGAAAAAAATCAACGCCGTGCCACCAAGCGCCTGTAGCACCATGCTGGGTCCGTTCTCCATCGCCAAATAAAAGGAGAGCATTGGGCCGAGGGAGGCGCCCATTACGCCAGTAAACGCAAAAATAGCGGGCAGGCCTTTTGCAGAATCAGCCATCTTGTGGACAACGAATAGCAAGCCAAACCCCACGAGCATGAGGATAAACGCCATTGACTGTGGCAGATTCATCATGACAGACACCATAGCGGTGAATGCACTGAACGCNAGGGTAAGGCCGAGTAGCCAGTAGGTGTTGCTCAGTACCTTGTTGGTGCTNGCGATACTGGCGGCGGGGTCCATATTGACTGCACTGGAGAATACGGGCTTGTTACTCATATCGACTCTTCTCTGTGTGATTAACTTTCTTTAATAATAGGGGCTGTGGGGAGGGAATCCAAGGGTAACAAGTCTTGTTTTCTATAACCGTTTTAACTGAGTACGCCCGGTTCAAGGCACGGTATTGAAGATCACGCTTACCGAGGCGGTGAACTGAAGCTGTCCTGGTTCGTAGCGCGGGGGTTGGTCAGCGGATAATGCTTCGGGTGTGGCTCTACTCGTCGCCCTAAAGATCGGTGCGGCCCTGAGGCCGGTACTCATCGTCTCTGGCGTNCCCAGTGTCAGGCCGCTGGCCAATGCCAGCGTTTTAGCGTCTTCCAAAGCGCTGGTGTACGCCTGTTCCAGCGCCGCCGATCTTGCCAACAGCGCCTCAGAACTGCCGTAGATCGGTGCGTCCAGTCTTGTGGCGCCTGCCTCCGAGAGTGCCTGCAAGGCCTCGCCCACTTTATCAAGGTCTATCAGGCGGAAGGAGAACGCTCGAATCGCTTCGTAACCAATTAACTGTTGAGTTTCAGAGCTNCCATTCCAACGATAGCGTGGTTCAATCCGCAGCCGCCCAGCGTCAACAGTATTACGATCGATCGGCAATTTCTCCATCGCAGCCAGAAGTTGTCCAAGCGCCTGATCAACGCGGTTTTGCGCGCTGGCAGCGGTCGCGGGGGACACATGGCTCACGGCGCCGCTTAGCGTAGCGAATTCTGGGGTAACGGCCACGAAGCCGCGACCCTCTACGGCTATGGTTTGTGCCATCAGTGGTGCAGTTATAAGGCATCCCGCCAATATAATGAGCCGCGGTAATAATGCTGCCATCTTTATCTCCAAGAAGCCGTGGTGAATCTCTGTGACTCGCATGAGTATAGGTGAGTTCCTTTGAAGTGACTTTTGCACAATATCGTGCAGGCTGTTTGTGCCCGCGCTTTCAAGCGGTTCAGGCGAGCAGATGTGTCGGCCTTTCAGGTTTCATTGATCAGAGAGTTGCCGTACGCTCTGGCGGTGACAGCGATAATTATGGGGTGTAGCGGTATGAGTTTTNTTGTAGTGGCCAAATTTCCTTGCAAGCCTGGGCAAGCTCAGGCCATGGAAGATCTTTTCCACTCGGCGCTAGCGGATACTCGAGGTTTTCTGGGTTGTGAGCGCATTGATGTGGTTTTTAACGAGGGGACAAATACCTATCTTTTGGTGGAGTCCTGGGACCACGAGGCTTCATACGATCGATATTTGCAATGGCGAACTGATACGGGAATTGCAGACGCCCTGGCACCCATTGTCGAAGGAGGCTGGGACGGCATTTTGGCATCGGTATATCGCCTAGGAATACTGAAGCAAATATAACAAAAACAAATATTTATATATTTTATCTCATCTAAAATATGCCATGATTTCTGAATCATTAACACTGCCTTGCGGGGCGTTAATCCGTAACCGACTCTGCAAAGCGGCAATGACCGAGGGTTTGGCTGATCCCCGAGGACAACCAACGGAGACGCTCAATAAACTCTATGACATCTGGAGTCAGGGGGGAGCAGGTCTTCTACTCTCGGGCAATGTGCAGATTGATGGCGATCATCTCGAGCGTCCAGGGAATGTCATTGTTGATTCCGAGCCCTCGGTCGCGATGCAAGTNGCTCTGGAGCGTTGGGCTGCGGCGGGTACGCGAGGCGGAAATCATTTCTGGGCNCAGATCAGTCACGCCGGTCGACAGTGTCAGAAGATCGTTAATCCCCGCCCCAAAGCGCCNTCGAGGATCAAGTTAGGCCTGCCCGGAGGGCAATTTGGTGAGCCTGTCCCTATGACGGAGGAGGATATAGAAGCGGTGATCGCCGGTTTTGCTCGCTGCGCCAAAGTACTGGTGGATGCCGGGTTCACAGGCGTGCAGCTGCATGCTGCTCATGGTTATCTCCTGTCGCAGTTTTTGAGTCCTCGGAGTAATCACCGTCAGGACCAATGGGGCGGATCGTTGGAGAATCGTGCACGGCTTCTGCTGTCTTGCGTGGCACGGGTCCGTGCAGCCCTCGGGCCGTTGGTTCCCGTATCGGTCAAGCTCAACAGCGCAGATTTCCAGCGCGGTGGCTTCGACTTCAATGAAAGCCTGCAGGTTGCGAAATGGCTTCAAGAGGCGAGTGTGGATCTGATCGAAATTTCTGGCGGCACCTACGAGCAGCCAAGGCTCCTGAACCTCGAGGGAATGGAGCCGGTAGACGAGCAGTCAGTGCCGGCTTCAACCCGNGCGCGAGAGGCCTATTTTGTGGATTTTGCTGAGGCGATGCGACAGCAAATCACTATCCCGCTCATGGTGACAGGGGGGCTGCGGCGCCTCGATGCCATGAATGAAGCGCTTAAAGCCGAGTGCGCAGATATGATCGGAATTGGCCGGCCAATGTGCGTTGTTACCGACGCCCCGCAGCAACTGTTAGACGGGGTGCCGGAATTACCTCGGTTTGAGGATACGCTGTCGATGTTGCCAAGGGTCTGCAGTTTTTTGAACCGCATTAAGTTGATTCGCACAGTGGGTGCTTTTGCTACTCAGTATTGGTTCTACGAGCAGATTGCGGCGCTGGGACGAACCGGTAGCACGCAGGTTGAATTAGGTGTGATGGCGGCGACGCAGGCTCAGACAAAAGCGGCTAATGCGTGGCTGGCTGAGCGGAAGGCCGCTCTCACGAAAATTGACGAGACACCTGTATGAGTCATGTTAAAGGGGATTAGATGCACCTTCGGAATCGCGTGATGGACTGGGTACGGGCTGGAGGCGTGGGCCTGATACTATCTACGCTGGTTAGCACGGNTGCGAGTGGNGCCGATAGCACCTCGAGAGAAAGCCTCGCCCATGCAGAAACGCTGAGAAACCGAGCGCTGACCGGCACCTCTGCGATGACTATTGTTACCTCCCTGACCACTGAGGTAGGCCCAAGATTGGCGGGCAGTGACGCCGAAGCACGTGCTCGCGCATGGGCTTTGCAAACCCTCACGGCAAAGGGCTTTGCTGGTGTTCGTAGCGAGTCTTTTGAAATGGATGCTTGGCAACGGCACGATGAGGGCGCCGAGATCATTGCCCCGTACCCGCAGCCGTTAGCAGTCACTGCCCTCGGGGGATCCGTGCCGACGCCGGAAGCCGGGCTGCTCAGCAAAGTCTCGGTTTTTGAAACGGTGGAGGATTTGAAGCGCGCACCTGTAGGTAGCGTAGCGGGGCGTATTGCCTATGTCGGGCACGCCATGCAGCGCACGCAGGATGGCTCGTCCTATGGCTACTTTAACGAGGCCCGCACCGCAGGGCCGAGCATTGCCGCGTCTAANGGTGCGGTGGGGTATTTAATCCGGTCGGTNGGCACAGATAGCCACCGGTTTCCGCATACCGGCTCTTTGCGCTACGCAGTGNACATTCCCCGCATTCCTGCAATGGCATTGTCTAATCCCGACGCAGATCAGATTGAGCGCATCGCCGCTGACCATCGGGACGTGATGGTGCGGATGTGGGTAGACAGCTCCGAGCGCCCGGCAGCGCAATCTGGAAACGTGATTGCTGAAATTACCGGGCGGGAAGCGCCCGAGGAGATCGTTGTCATCGGTGCCCACCTCGACAGCTGGGATCTGGGCACCGGAGCCATCGACGATGGAGCAGGGGTCGGCATTACCATGGCCGCNCTCGAGCTCATTAAGNAGGCTGGTCTGGCCCCCAAACGCACGATTCGACTGGTTTTGTGGGGTGCCGAAGANGTCGGGTTACTGGGCGCACAGGCTTATCGGAAGCAACACGAAGCTACCCTCGCGCAGCATGTGATTGGTTCAGAGAGCGATTTTGGTGGCGGTCGAATATGGAAGCTCACGGCAGACAGNCAGACACCGGAAGGGGATGCGCTATTTTTAGACATCGCGAATCTGTTNGCACCTATTGGCATTGCGCCGGGCAGTGACGACCAGCCCGGTGGCGGGCCCGATTTATATCCTTTAATTGCCGCAGGGGTACCCACGCTGCGTTTGCATCAGGATGGTCGCGATTACTTTGACCTGCACCACACGGCTGATGATACGGTGGATAAACTAGACGCCGCCGCTTTGGATCAGAATGTAGCCGCATTTGCGGTTTTTGCTTGGCTGGTTGCCGACAGTGATGTGACGTTCAGGGCGGCCGCACCATAGCGACTGTGTGAGCGATACAATCGAGTGCTCGAGTAAGGACAAGGAGAGGTACATGAGGGACGATGTAGTGACGCAGGGTCTTCGGAAAGTGAAGCGTGGGGATGCTGGTCTGGTGGTGCTAACAGTGTGCTTGGTGCTTGCCGTGGGTTGTGCTGATAAGCCCACCTATGAGTTCGATTACGATCAGGCCTTTCCCTTCGGGGGGTATCAAACNTACCGTTGGTACGATGACGATCACAACTCACGCGAGAGTCAGTACCGACGCCGCAATAGCAGCGATCAGCGGGTGCGCAATACCGCTAATCAGGAGCTGGTGCAGCGAGGCTTCAGAGAAGCTCCACGGGGTGCCGCTGATTTTTGGGTCAATTATCACGTGACCAAGCGCCAGACCCAGCGTGTTTCTGGACAGGAGCAGGGCATGCATGGTGGCGTTGGAGTAGGGACCTACGGAAAATCCGTCAGCGTCGGTTACTCATCAGGCCCATCGGTGAAGACGTATGAAGATGGCACGGCGGTATTCGATGTCATCGATATCCGGTCTGGAAAAATTGTCTGGCGCGGTGTTGCCGAGGGACGCCTCAAGAACAAAATGTCTAAGGCGGATAAAGAGCANCTGACTATTACGGTGGTGCACGAGCTGCTAAACCAGTTCCCGCCCGGTTAATACCTGCTTCGCGAACGCTGATCTCTTTCGCGAAGCAGGTATTNTTCCAATCAGGACTCGGGGTANATTGCCACAGACTTTGTTGATTGGGTCCGGCGCTAGTGCGCCATAAAATCGCTTTACCTATAGTGTTGCGGCGTTACCATCATGAGGAGCCCGCAGCCCCGTGTCGGGTTGACAATAATCTGAGTCGAGGTAACCCATGAGTGCATTAGCGGGCGTCAAAGTGTTGGATTTGACGAGTATGGTATCGGGCCCNGTTGCGGCCATGATGCTGGCGGATCAGGGTGCCGACGTCATCAAAGTAGAGCCCACCTCCGGCGAGCAGATGCGCCATATCGGACCGACTGTCAACAAGGTCACGGCTGCATTTTTCTCCTGTAATCGAGGCAAGCGATCCATTGGTGTTGATCTCAAGTCCGAAGACGGCAAGAAAATTCTGCTCGATCTGGTTGCCGATGCGGATGTGCTGATTCAAAACTTTCGGCCGGGCGCTATGGAGCGGATGGGTTTTGGTGAACCTGTTCTCAGGGAGATCAACCCCCGCTTGATTTATGTCTCGATTAGCGGGTTTGGGGAGGANGGGCCCTACGCGCACAAGCGCGTTTACGATCCCGTTGTTCAGGCGCTTTCCTGCGCCACAGATATTCAGGGCGATCGCGCCACGGGCCGTCCCCAGATGTTTCGTATCATCATCGCAGACAAAGTCACGGCAATTACGGCAGCACAGGCTATTAGCACAGCGCTCTACGCGCGAGAAAAATCCGGAGACGGCCAGCATGTGCGGCTTTCTATGCTCGATGCCATGCTGAGCCTGTTCTGGCCCGAAGCGATGGCGGGGTTGACCTATGCTGATCAGGAGTTTGATGTNCGGAAATATCAAGGCGCGATGGACCTGATCTATGAGACTCAGGACCGGTTTATTACCGCGGGGGCGATTTCTGATAATGAGTGGGAGGGCATGTGTCGAGCACTCAATCGTGAAGATTTGATCGGCCATCCCAANTTTAAGACCGCGCAGGGTCGATTCACGCACAATAGCGAGCGCAAGGAAATTACTGCCGAAGAGATCAAAAAATGGTCTAGCGAAGAGATTCTGGCGCGCTTCGATCAGCAGGGTGTGCCCTGTGCGCCNATTATTGACCGGTCCGAGCTTTTGGATCACGAGCAGGTGTTAGCCAATGGCTCAATAGAACGCTTGTATTTTGAGGAATTTGGTGAGGTACGTCAGGCTCGGCATCCGGCTCGCTTTGAAAAGACGCCGGCAAGCGTATCGCGTCCTGCACCGCGATTGGGTGAACATGGCCGAGAGGTTTTGGCAGCGCTAGGTTACGACGCGGCTGCNATCGATGCATTGGTGCAGGATGGTACGGTGCTTGATTGAGTGGACAACGGAGATCGCGGTGAGGAAAACCTGTCTGGTAATTGGTGCGGGGGCCGGCATTGGGGGTTCAGTCGGTAAAAAATTTGCGGCTGAGGGCTACCATGCCGCGCTTTGCCGGCGCAGCAATATCGATGGCCTCAATGCGATGGTCGAGGACATACGCGAAGCAGGATTGTCTGCAAGCGGGCACCTGCTGAATGCGGTGGAGGNAGGTGCCCTCGAAGAACTGGTTGCAGCCGTCGAGGCCATTGCCCCCATNGATACGGTGCTCTACAACCTAGGCGCACAAATTGGTAACCGGTCTCTCGAGGAGACACCCTTGAAAACGTTTGAGCTGGGCTGGAGGATGGCCTGTTTCGGTCTTTTTCGTGTCGCCAAGGTGCTTGTGCCGCTCATGGTAAAACGGGGCCATGGCACGATTTTGGTGACTTCCGCTACGGCTGCGATGCGCGGCAATAGTGGTCAGCACTCCCACGCCGCCGCGATGGCGGGCCGGCGCCTGCTGTGTCAGACGATGAACGCCGAGTATGCGGCGCAAGGTGTTCACGTTGTTCATATCATGGTTGATGGCGCAGTCGATGCGCCTGACACGCTAGGGAAGATGCTGGGCGTCGAGCAGTTTGAAGCATTACGGGAGGCTAAAGGCAAAGACAAGGATGGTCTCTTACTGCCGGAGAAGATGGCTGAGACGTATTTTCATCTCGCCACGCAGCATCGCTCGGCTTGGAGCCATGAGGTCGATTTGCGAGCTTATTCCGATCTGGCCTGGTGGAACCACGCCGTCGATATCTAAATGCCGGGGATCGCGTGTTCTATTGGTTCGCGCTCCCTACTGGACNGAGTGCTGAACCTAGCGCCATATAAGGGGGGGNAGAGTGACATTAATTGTTCAGGCTTCGGGTGACAGCTGCGGGGCGACCATTACTGGTGTTCGATTGAATGAGCCCTTGTCTAGAGATCTGGTGGCAGCAATCCGATCCCATTGGTTGGAGCATAAGGTGGTGGCGTTTCCAGATCAGCAACTCTCCCCCGAGCAGCTGGTTGGCTTCAGTGAGCAATTCGGTGCCATCGGCGAGGATCCTTTTTTTGGGCATATTGATGAGCATCCCAAAGTTGCCGCCATCCAGCGCGAGGCGAACGAAAAAACGAGTATTTTCGCTGAGGTGTTTCACAGTGACTGGAGCTTTATGTCAGTGCCGCCGGCGGCCACAGCGCTTTACGGACTGACGATTCCACCTGTAGGGGGCGATACGCTTTTTTCCGATCAGGTGGCGGCATATGAGCAGATGCCGGAGGCGCTTCGGGCGAGGGTAGATGGGCTGACCGCGATTCATTCTGCTGCGCTGGGTTACGCCCCCGATGGGGCTTATGGTGAGGCTGATCAAGAGCAGGGGCGGAGTATGAAGATACTCCCCAGTGAGAGGGCGCGTGAGACCCAGGAGCATCCTCTCGTCCGCGTGCATCACGAGACCGGTAAGCGAGCACTGTATTCTTCAGCTGCTTATATCAAAGGGTTTGTCGGATTGGAAAAGGCCGAAAGTGATGCGCTNCTGCACGAGCTGTATGCGCACCAGAGCCGGCCCGAATTTATTTATACCCATCGCTGGCAGGTGGGCATGTTAGTTATGTGGGACAACCGCTCGTTGTTGCACGCCGCTACCGGTGGCTATGATGGGCACGACCGCNTGCTGCACCGCACTACTATTTCAGATACCCGTTTTTAGAGGAGTTCTTCATGTCGTCATCTATTGAGTTTTTATTCGACTTCGCCAGCCCTAATGCCTACCTCTCTTACCANGTGCTGAGTGAGGTGGCAGAGCGCAACGGATCGGCGCTCACATTGACCCCGGTACTGTTGGGTGGACTTTTTAAACTCACCAACAATCAGGCGCCAATGGTTGCCTTCGGGGAGGTCAAAGGAAAGCTGGATTACGACATGCTGGAGACGCAGCGATTTATAGCAGCGCACCGTTTAGAGCGATTCCGCTTTAACCCGCACTTTCCGATCAACACGATCATGTTGATGAGAGGTTTCATTGCGGCACAGGAAATGGGTGTTCAGCAGCAGTATGTTGACGCCAATCTGGCGGCCATGTGGGAGCAAGAGCAGAACATGGGTGACCCAGAAGTGGTCGCCAGTGTCTGGCAGGCAGCAGATCTCGACGCGCAGGCTTTGATTGAAGCGATTCAGACACAGCCAGTGAAGGATGCGCTATTGCACAATACGCAGCAGGCCGCCGAGCGCGGTGCATTTGGTGTGCCGACGTTCTTNGTAGGCCAGGAGATGTTCTTCGGTAAAGAGCGAATCTCTCAGATCGAGGCCATGATTTAGCGCTTAGGTGCTGCAGTATAGATCGTCATAGCACCCGATGAAGGGCATCGAGCATNGCGTTGGGCGCTTCGACCATGATCGTATGCCCGGCCTCTGGTAATACCTCTACGACAGAGGAGGGAATGGCTTCCTGCAGTGCGCGAGTGCTCCTTACCGGGGTCAGACGATCCTCGGCGCCGAGAATCAGCAGGGTGGGGCAGCTTATCTTTGCGGCCTGCTCCGTNCCCGTAGTGTACTCATTACACGCGCGCATATCGTGAAACAACACGCCGGGGCCGGANTGCTCGTACAANCTGAGCGTATTACCAATCATCCAGATGCCAGAGTTGCGATTGCCGCCGAACTGGTGGCGTTTGCTGAAGCCCCACTGCGTTAGCATATCGAATGCGGCATGATCATTGGACTCNGCAGCGTTCAGGATAGCGTCTGAAACTGGCATGGGGGTGGTCGTGCCTACCAGCGCGATGGCCCTCACACGCGCGGAATGACTCGCGGCGCATTCGAGGGAAATCAAACTCCCCAAGCTATGGCCTACCAAAGCGGCCTNATCAATTTGTAGCGTATCGAGAACACCAACTATCCAGTTGGCCATTTCCTCTACCGTGGACAAGGGCATGCCCTCTGATCGGCCATGCCCGGGTAAATCAACCGAGATCACATTGTTGCCATGTCGGGCGAAATGCCGCGCCGCGAGCGTCCAGACGATGTGATCCATGCCTGAACCATGGATAAAGACAATACTGGGCTTGCTGGCATCGATCTCTCGCGAATTGGTGTAGCAGTAGGCTGGCTGACCGTTTACCTCGATACGCATTAGCGGCCACCTCCCGAGGCCTTTCCCGCTGCTCTCAGGCCCTGTTTTAAATCGGCCTTCAGGTCGTTGGGATCTTCGAGCCCAATGGATAGACGAATGGTGCCTTCACCAATGCCGCCCGCCGCGAGGGCGGCTGCATCCATACGATGGTGTGTGGTGCTGGCGGGATGTATTACCAGGGACTTTGCATCTCCGATATTGGCGAGATGCGAGAACACGCTCAGTGCGTCGACGAACGCAATGCCCGCGGCCCGACCACCGGCGAGATCAAAGCTGAAGACAGCCCCGCAGCCCTTAGGCAGCAACTTTGCCGCTAATGCCTGGTCTGGGTGGCCGTCAAGCTCTGGGTAACCCACTCGGGTAACCTGCTCTTGCTCTAGTAGGAACGCCGNAATGGCGCGGGTGTTTTCAACGTGCCGCGCCATGCGCACACTGAGGGTCTCAATACCCTGCAGAATATGAAACGCAGAGGTCGGCGCCATGCACGCACCAAAGTCTCGCAGGCCCTCCTTTCGCGCTCGTTGTATCATAGCGGCAGGGCCAAATTCTTCAGTAAAAATGAGGTGATGAAATCCCGCATAAGGCTCTGAAAGAGTTGGAAATTTACCTGAGGCATCCCAGTCAAACTTTCCGCTATCGACCAGCAAACCGCCGATCACAATGCCGTGNCCGCTCAAAAACTTTGTGGCGGAGTGCTGAATGATGTCCGCGCCGAGGTCAAAGGGCTTAATCAAGTAGGGGGTAGTTGTGGTCGAATCCACCATCAATGGTAGACCGGCGGCATGTGCGACCTCCGCAATAGCCGGAATGTTGAGGACATCAAGACTGGGATTGCCTAGCGTTTCCCCAAATACAAGACGCGTATTGTCCTGAATCGCGTTGGCGAAGGCCTGAGGATCCCGCGGGTCGACAAAAGTGGTTTCGATACCAAAACGAGGTAGGGTNTAAGCCAGTAGATTATGGCTGCCCCCGTACAGCGCCGCGGAAGCGACAATGTGCGAGCCGGCCCCCATGAGCGTGATGATGGCAAGATGNAGGGCGGCCTGACCGCTCGCTGTTGCGATCGCGCCGACACCGCCCTCTAGCGCCGCAATGCGCTCCTCAAGCACCGCATTGGTCGGGTTGCTAAGTCGCGAATACACATGACCCGCGCGTTCAATATTAAACAGAGACGCCGCGTAGTCCGAGTCTGGAAAGCAAAACGACGCGGTCTGGTAAATGGGCGTCGCGCGTGCGCCTGTGGCCGGGTCTGGCTGCGCGCCTGCGTGNANTGCAAGGGTATCGAGACCAGGATAATCGGGTGCTGTCATAATGTGCTCCTTGCAGTCCTAAGCTGTCAGATACTGAAGCCGCCAAGCTTGGTTTCGAGATACTCCTCGATGCCTTCGCGTGCGCCCTCTCGGCCTAATCCGCTCTCTTTCATGCCGCCAAACGGCGCTGCCGCGCTGGTGGGGTTGATGTCGTTGATGCCAATGATGCCAAACTGGAGTTGCTCGAAAGTACGCAACGCTCTGGCCAGGTTCTGAGTGTAAACATACGCCGCAAGGCCGTAACGCGTGTCATTCGCCATGGCAATTACGTCGTCCTCATCGTCGAAGGGCACCACAGCCGCGATGGGTCCGAATGTTTCTTCCCGATAAATCAGCATGTCTGGGGAGACATTGGTGAGCACCGTGGCGTCATAGAAACAGCCTTTATCAAGGCCACTGTCCGTAAGCCGTGCGCCACCCGCGAGCAGTGTCGCGCCCTTATCGATAGCGTCGCGGACCTGGCGGTCGACTTTGTCAACTGCGGCCTCGTTAATCAGTGGCCCAATACTATTAGCAGGGTCCATTCCATCCCCCGCCCGCAGTGCGTCGACTCTGGATTTGAGTGTTTCAAGGAACGGCTCCAGGATTCGACGTTGAACAAAGATACGGTTGGGGCTGATACAGGCCTGTCCGGTATTCAGAAACTTCACCAGTGACACACCCTTTGCTGCGTGAACGGGGTCTGCGTCATCGTAGACAATGAAAGGCGCGTGGCCGCCAAGCTCCATTGAAACCCGCTTCAGCTGGGGCGCAGACGCCTGAGCGAGATGTTTGCCGACTGCGGTCGAGCCAGTGAAGGTCAGCTTACGCACTACCGGATGGGTGCAGAAAACGACCCCGATTGGCTTGGGATCGCTTGCTGTAACGAGGTTGGCTACGCCTGCCGGAAAACCGGCCTCTTCAAGAATTTTAAAGACAGCGATGGCGCAAAGCGGTGTGCTTTCGGCCGGCTTCAACACTGTTGTGCAACCTGCCGCAAGCGCCGGCCCCAGTTTCCGGGTCAGCATCGAGATCGGGTAGTTCCAAGGCGTGACGGCGGCGACGACACCGATCGGCTGTTTTTGCACGAGAAATCGCTGATCTGAACGCGCCGATGGGATCGTCTCGCCATAGACGCGCTTGGCCTCTTCGGCAAACCAGAGCAAAAAATCTGCCGCGTACTTCACCTCATTCATGGAGGCCTTAAGCGGCTTGCCTTGTTCCCGCGTCATGAGCTCAGCGAGCTCACGCTGCTGGGACAGCATTAGCTGATGCGCCCGATATAGTAAGTCAGATCTCGTATAGGCTGTCTCGGCCTTCCAACTTGACAGGGCAGCCTCGGCAGCTTCAATTGCCCGAGTGGCATCGTGTTGGGTGCCGTCGGGGACTTGGCCGATTTCTTCCCCGGTAGCGGGGTTGAAAACGGGGAACATAGGCCCGTCGGTAAGCCATTCTCCGTTAATATACATTATGCCTGCTCCTGCCCTATGCCCATAACGGTGGCCGAAATCCACGCGTCTGGGTGAAAAAACCGCGCGCAGGGTAGCATGAATAGAGACTCCCCTTTACGACACGAGCACAGAGAATACGCATAGCTGTGTGAAAGATCAGCGCTGAACTAGCGACTCGTTTTAGCGGCTGTATTTGCGTCTTTCTGGGCCTCTATCAGCAGGGAGCGGACGTCGTTGGCCACAGTGTCAGCGTGCAGGAATGAGGTGCTGTAGATGTTGCGGATCTGACGCGATTCATCGATCAGGAATACCCGCAAAATATGTGACATGGTACCCATGTAATCGCCGTTCGCGTCATAGTCNCGAATGACCCACTGGTCATAGGCACTCANGATGGGGTCCAGCGTCGCTGCGCCTTCGGTGGTTAGAAACTGCCAGTCAAAGTCCTCTGCTCTAAATTGAGAGCCATAGGCGTCGATAACATCGGGCGTGTCAAAGAGCGCATCGAAACTGAAGCTCACCAAGCGGGCCTTGTTGGCGGTCAGTGGATCCGCCTGCAGTGCGTCCTGCACGCTGCGCATTACGTAGGTGGCTAGCGGGCATCCGTTCACATCGTCACAGGTCGTGAAGATAAAGCTCAATACAGTGGGCTTGCCCCCGATAAAGTCGTGCAGGCGAGCCCCATTGCCCCTGCTGTCCAGCACGTCTCCGTCTGCGGCTGCGCCCATAGGAGGTAGCCCGTAACTACCCGGCTCAGGCGCGGTGAACTCCAGTGGCGCATAGCCAGGCGCCAGTACAACTGGTTGTTTGTGCTCGTGTGGCGCGCAGAGTGCCGAAGCACTCCACGCCCAAATCAGCAGGAGTAAGGTACCGCGCACGTGGTGATCAGTGCGCGGGGGGCGTGCCAAGGCCGGAGGGTGACTGCGCTGACGTGCCGCCATAGAGCGCATGTGCGCCAAAGCGCATCTGGTGTGGTGCGCCAAGCCCCAGCTCGATAAAGTCGAGGTTGAACTCCGGGGTCAACGACTCTCCATCCCAGTTGTACAACTTGAAGTACTGCAGGTCATTGCCCTCCGAGGCAGTGGTTTTATCCCAGCTGGCCAGCAGGGAGGACGTGAAGTAGACACGCTCTCCATCCCAGCTCTGCGACACCATATTGACCTGTTCGCCAATCTGCTTCTCCATCACCTGAGTTGGCGCAAAGGGATCGGAGATGTCGTACAGTCGGACCAAACCATCGTTCCAAGTGTTGATCCAAAGGTGGTTGTCATCGGCGGAGATAGAAATATCCACCGGCAGCGGAATTTTGCTGGCATCACCGATGTCGGCGACGGCTTTCGCCTGCCACTCTCCTGCATCATCCTCATAGATCAACCAGACCTTTGATGTCAGTGCCGTGGTGGTGAAGCAGTAATTTGAGCGAGACCCCCACGCACAGCGGATTTCGAGCGGCGCGCCAGGTACGTCAAGAATCTTTTTGGGTGTTCGGGTGTGCAGATCCCAAATGACGACCGTGTTACCAAATCGCTTCATCGCTTCGGCGTCACCCATCATCTTGCCGAGATTCATCATGTAATTGTTCCAACCGGTAAAGGAAGACGTCACCAGCACGTTGCGGCGCGGCAGCGCTCGCGCGTCGTAGCCATAACCATCTGCAAAGCTACCAGCTTTGACAGCCCCCTGAAGATTGTCGTCAGTGGGCATCCAGACGCTTGTGATGAAGTCGCCACTGTTGGTGTACTCAGCCATACCGGTTCGACCACCGTGGTCGCGGTTGTTGGATAAGCCGGTCACCAGCATGCGTCCGGGTAGCGCATAATTGGTGTGCGGCCCAACGACGCCGCCGGTTTTTTCGACGAAGTCGTCAATAGTGCGATGCAGCTTGGGTGCTGCGGGGTCAGAGTGAACATCGAAGATAAAAATTTTGCTGGTATCCAGACCCGATGCCCACAGGTAGCGTCGATCGTCAGTCAGACCCGAATGGTGCGCCTCATGTCTGCCCCCCATTGAAATAGAGTGAATAACGGTGCCATAGGTTTCCGAGTCAGGATTCACGTCCACAGTAACGAGTTTGTCCTCGCCATCACCCACGCCTTCGAGGCCCAGGGTCCAAATATAGACATAGTCTTCCTGGCCGACGATTTTTGCCATGTATGGTGACATACAGGTTTCGTCCGCTGCAGTTGGTTGCACGATCAATGCCAGCGCAATTGCCGCTGATAAAAATGCTCGCAAAATCATTATTTTCTCCCAGGTTTTCTGCCACAATTTACTGATGCTACCACCGAAACCCACTTCTGCGAATCGTTTTAAACAGGTCCGAAATGGCCTCTTGATTCCCTTTTTATTCGCCCTGACATCGTTATCTGTTGCCGGAGCTGGGGGGGCACGGGCAGAGACCCGACTAACGCTTGCATCAGACCACCGGGTTGGCTTGGCCGATTCTCGAGTCGGCTACGAATCGCAAGCCTATGTTACCGACTCGAAAGGGGTCATTGTGTATCTCGGGCAACGGCAACCGCTTCATCGCCTTAGCGAGAACCCTCCGCTGGGGTTGCCCCAATTGGCTTCTCCGTTANAGGCGGGCGAGATCAATTTGGGCCGGCAACTTTTCTTTGACCGTCGGCTTTCCGTTAACGAGACGCTCTCTTGTGCGATGTGTCACATCCCTGAACAGGGCTTCACTCAAAATGAGTTGGCAACGCCGGTAGGGCATTTAGGGAAAGGCGTTCGACGCAATGTGCCCTCGCTCTACAACGTCGCGTATACAAGCGCGCTATTCCTCGACGGGAGAGAGACCTCACTAGAGGCCCAAATTTGGTCGCCTCTACTGGCAGTAAATGAAATGGCAAATGCGAGCCGCGAGGCTGTTCTTGAGAAAATTGCGGCCAACGTCGATTACCGTACCCAGTTCAATTCAATATACCCGGGAGGATTGACCGAGGAATCGGTCGGGCGTGCTTTGGCGGCCTATCAACGCGCACTGCTATCGGCTGACTCGCCCTTTGATCGTTGGTACTTCGGCGACCAGGTGAAAGCGGAGGGCCCGAGACAAGGTGGTGCAGTCTATCCTAAGCTTGCTGAAGAGGGTTTCACGATATTCCAAGAAAAAGGCTGTGTCAGCTGTCACCGACTTAACGAGGCGGACGNGCTGTTTACTGACAGTCAGTTTCACAACACAGGNACCGGTTTCAGGCGTTACGGGCGGGCATTGCGGCCGCCAAAAGTGCAGCTGGCTCCCGGTGTCTACGTGGTGCCTACGGTCGACGCCGAAACGGAAACCTTCACTGACGAGGGGCGATACGAGGTGACCGGCAACCCGGCAGACCGCTGGCGCTACCGCACCCCGAGCCTTCGTAACGTCGCNCTGACAGCGCCCTATATGCATGACGGATCGTTGGCGACACTAGAATCTGTGATGAAGTTTTATGCCGATGGCGGGGGAGGGGATCCGATGCAAGATCCACGAACCAGTCGCCTCAGACTCTCGCAGCAAGAGCAATCTGCGCTCGTCGCGTTTCTTCGAACGCTTACCTCTGACCACGTTGATACGTTAGTTTCAGACGCGCGCAGCGTAGCGATCGGTGAGCGCTCCGCGGGTGGCCAGTAACCCCTGACATGATAGGGTGATGGATTCGGTTTCAGNGCTGAGGGCCAGTCATGCTGTCAATGTCAAAAAAAGCATTTTGCGTTATTTACTTGGGTTTAATCGGTTGCGGCGGAGACCCAGCGGCTGATGCCCCAGATTNAGGGGTGAGCGACCTCGCGCAACGTGCNGGCGCGCCGTTATTTGAAGGCATGGGGACTTTTCACATGCCAGTGACTACCGCCGACCCGGACGCCCAGCGCTATTTTGATCAAGGCATGGTGCTGGCTTTCGGCTTTAACCATGCCGAGTCCATTCGCAGCTTTCGTGCAGCACAGACGCTCGATCCCGATTGTGCGATGTGTTTTTGGGGAGAGGCGCTTGCGACCGGCCCTAACATTAACGTCACCAGTAACGGCAAGGCCATCATGTCTGCTGACGAGCGGGTGGGTGCCCGCGCGGCAATCGATAAAGCGCTTGGCTTGCTAGAAGGNCTGACAGAAAAAGAACGGGATTGGATTCTGGCGCTTGATCAACGTTACGACGGCGACCCTGAGTCGCCGCGCGAGCCGCTTGATCGTGCCTGGGCCGATGCGGTAGGAGCGATGGCCAAGCAGTATCCGGACGACACCACTGTCGCTTCGATCTATGCAGAAGCATTGATGAACACTATGCCCTGGGACTACTGGGGACCAAGCGGTGAAGCGAAGCTGGACACCCAAGCGGTGATCGCCAGTCTTGAGCGCGTGATGGTGGCGGACCCCGACCATCCCCTTGCCCTGCACCTTTACATCCATGCCTTGGAAGCCTCATCAAATGCTCAGAAGGCCGAGGCCGCAGCAGACCAACTTTCTGATCTGGTGCCCGCGTCCGGTCATCTGGTGCATATGCCCAGCCACATCTATTTTCGGGTTGGCCGATATCAGGACTCAGCACTGGCTAACATCCGTGCCGCTGAAGTCGATGAGGCCTACATTGCGCAGTGCAATGCACAGGGTTTTTATCCGGCGTTGTATTACCCGCACAACATTCATTTCTTGTGGGCATCGGCCACGATGCAGGGCCAGAGCGCGTTGTCACTGGAGAGTGCGCGACGGGTCGTGGCAAACGTGCGTATTGAGCAGGTGGAGCAGTTCCCGACGATCCAGTTTTTCCGCACGGTGCCCATGCTATCGCTTGTGCGGTTTGCTCGTTGGGAAGAGATTCTCACGGAACCCGAGCCCCACGCGCCTTTTGCCTTTGCTCGAGCCATATGGCACTACGGACGGGGTGTGGCCTATGCCGCGACCGCGCAGCCCGAATTGGCGATGGCAGAGCTGGACGCGATCGTGGCCCTTGAGCCAGACGTAGACGAGATCTTTATGGGTAATGTTTACCCGGCCAAAGATCTGTTGGATATCGCCAAGGCCTTGTTAAGGGGGGAGTTGGCTTACCGGCAGGCTAACGCCGCAGAGGCGGTCGAGCACTTTGCCGAGGCGGTAGCGCTTCAGGACGCGTTGCCTTATACCGAGCCACCGTTTTGGTATTACCCGACGCGACAGTCGCTCGGCGCCGCACTGTTGGCCGACGGTCGGGCTGAAGAGGCGCAGGCGGTGTTCGAAGCAGACCTGGAACAGTATCCGATGAATGGTTGGTCTACNTTTGGTTTGGCCNNGGCGATGAGCGTTCAGGGTGACGAGGCGGGAGCGAAAAAAGTGCGCGACCGATTTCAGACGCTGTGGCAGTTCGCGGATGTCACGCTCAACACCTCCATTCTCTAACTAATCAGCCCACGTTGGCTAAGGTGATTAAAAGCGCTAANGAAGNGAGCACTATGATCAAGCTTGTTACGTTGCTGACTAAAAGACCCGGGATGTCGCGCGAGGCATTCATTGAGCATTACGAGACTCATCATAAAAAAATCGGNGAGAAGTATCTCGCCGGGTACGCGGTGAAGTACCAGCGGCGTTACCTTAATGTTGCTGATTCGGCTAATCATGCTCCGGAAGCACTGCCTTTTGATGTGCTGATGGAGATCTGGTTCCCTGACCAGGGCCAAATGGACGCAGCGATGAACTTAATTGCGTCTGAGGCAGCACAAGAGGAAATCGTCGCCGATGAGACGCGTCTTTTCGACCGTGAGCTTATTCGTAGCTACGTTGTCGAGGAATACGAGTCGGAAATGCCCTGATCGCTGCGCGCGATCCAGTCGTGTTTAGGACATTTTGTTAGTCGAACCAGTGAAGCTGAATCGACCCCGCCTCCGCACTTTCCCGGGCGATGCGCTCTGCGGACTCGCCAAATTTATTTTCGATCTGCTCACGGCGAATCTTCATAGTCGGTGTCAGAATCTCGTTTTCGATGGTCCAGGGTTCCCTGCTGAAAATCACTGCGCCAATGCGCGCGTGTTTTTCAATGTCGTTGTTAATAGAGTCGACCGTTGCTAAAGCAGCGGCTTCTACGTGTTCTTTGGGCAGGGCGCGAGCGGGCTCGTTAAGCACTGTGACCATCACGGTTTTCGAGTAACCCCGACCCAGCAGGCACTGTTGTTCAGAGTGTGGGTTGTCGGCAAACCGACCCTCGATAGGCGGTGGCGCCACGAACTTGCCTTGAATNGTTTTGAAGTAGTCTTTGACCCGCCCGGTTATNAAAATAAAGCCATCGTCATCAATACGCACTTTGTCGCCGGTGTGTAGCCAACCATCCTGCCAGAGCTCCGCGGTCTTTTCGGGGCGGTTGTAGTATCCGGGCGTGCAGCCTTCTGCCTTGATCAAAAGTTCATCGTTGTCCCCAATTCTGACTTGGACTTCACCGGCGGGTTTACCGATGGAGCCGATGCGTCGGTCCTCGGGGTCGGTAATGATGAGCCCCATTGCTTCAGTTTGACCGAAACCTTCACATAGTCTCACGCCCACTTCATCCCACCACTCAATCAANGAAGGCGGGGTGGGAGCGGCGGCGGTCAGGCAATATTCGACTTCACCCATGCCAAGCGCACCCCTCACAAGAGCCTGCACCCCGGCCTGATCATCTGCGAGGGCTGTTGCCAGTGCCTCTGCGCCCCCAAACTTGGCAGTAATTGACTGCCGGAGTTGCTCCCAGACCCGGGGAGGACCGAAAAAGATGTTCGGTCGGCAGTGGGGCAGATCCCTTGCGAGCGTTTCCAGCGATTCGTTAAACCAGATCTCGCCCCCGGTATTGATCGATGAAAACTCAACAATTTGGCGTTCAGCGATGTGCGAAAGCGGCAGGTAGCTGAACCATCTGGGCTGTTCACGCTGTGTGAAAAGGTATTGGCACCGACGCATCGGAATCAGATTGGTGGCGTGAGTNTGTATGACCCCCTTAGGCAAGCCGGTTGTGCCCGAGGTAAATACCAATGAAACCATGTCATCGGGCCCGGGTTCGTAGGAGGGCACCGGCGCAGGCGCGGTGGCGACGACATCTTCCCATTTTGTATGAGGCATGTCGCACTCGACCTCCGGTAACGTGATCAACACGCAGCCCTCTGGAATGACCTCTTTCACGCCATGCCAGTTTTCAGTCTCGCCGAGAAAAAGCACCTGGGCGTCAGTAAAGCTCAGAATGTACTCGGCGGTTGCCCGGGCGTGAGTGGTAAAAAGCGGCACGGTTACGTTACCCGAGTGAATGATCCCCATATCAGCCATAATCCAGTGCGCCCGATTTCTGGACAGCAGCGCCATTCGTTTGCCGTGCCCAAACTCNGCTTCGAGCCAAGCAGCAACGCGGTCGATCTCAGCGACCGCTGAGCCCCAGGTGTACTCTGTGGCGCCCGATTCAACAAGATCACGCATCCACACCTGTTCGGGTTGGGATGCCCCCCAGTGACGTGCCTGCTCGGTGAGGGTGGCGTGCTGCATTACTTCGGTTCCTTTGGCTTAGGGACTGTAAGATTTGACTAACCGCGTCTGCTGTGCGAANCGGCTTTATTAGTTCGCCACCAGGGCGCACNAAGCGTTACATTAGTTGGTGCGAGCCACCAATTCCAGTCCCGCACTGTCTCAGCTCAGCTCAGCGGTGCCGTGCGAGCGAAGCTGAGCACGTCGGGGTATAGTGCCGGCGGACCGCGCAACCTTTTGCGTTTATAAAAAGAAGGGAATTTTGATGACACCATTACTCGAAATCACGCTGTATTTCACGTTGCTAACCTTTGCAACCGTGATTCTAGGCGCGGCTATCCGTAACCAAGAGTGGACCAAAGAGGGCCGTCAGATCGGGCTGGGTAACCGCGATAACCTCAAGACGGAGACCCCAATGGGTGGGCGGGCTGACCGTGCNGCGAAAAACGCCATAGAAGCGACGGTCTTTTTCGTTCCGCTTGCCTTGTTAGCGCATTTGGCGGGACTGGACGCGGAGGTGCTGCTCGGCGCTCAGATCGCGTTTTGGGCAAGAGTGGCGTATGTGCCCATCTACATTGCAGGGATCAAGTACATCCGCAGTCTAGTTTGGATTGTGGGTGTGGTGGGTTATGGGATGATGGTGTCGCATCTGCTTTGACGCCTGATCCGATGGCGGCTGATTTTAAGTTGCCTGGTGATCTGCAAAGCAACTCCGCCATCGGGCTTTCAGAGCGATCGTGCCCAAGCGGTCAAGCGTGGCGATATTCCGCTGTGGGATTAACGCGGCATCGTNAGTTGTTGCAATGGCATCGCTGACGCTTGATTCCCTTAAGATGTGTAACATTGGAAACGGCGATCGGTTCGTGTAATTCTCCGCATCGTCGGGTTCGGTGTCGGCAAATTGGTACAGTGGATGAAACCCCACCAGCTGGTAGATACCCTCCCAGTCAAACAACTCAATCAGGCTCTGGGCGGTGTCGAGAAAATCATTAAAGTCGCGAAAATCCGGCATGCCGGCGGGCAAAATGAGAAAGCTCGTTTCAATATCTTGACTGTTGTGTAGGAGAGTAATCTCCTCGCTCAAAGCGTGAAGGATGTTNGTTGGNNCCGAGTCTTCGAAGACCGTAAATCGCATGCTATCACGCATTACTTCTCGACGGGCAAACGGACACAGGTTGAGGTCAACGACAAAAGAGTTGATCCAGCGCCGCGTAATGTTGACGGTGGTGTCGATATTCGCCAGCTCCTGATGACAGCGGCAGTGTGGACGTGCGACGGAGATCGTCGAGTACCTCAGCGCGATGCGGTATCTTAGAGCATGATGAGCTGGTTTGCTGGCCAGACGGGGGCGACATCATGGTGTGGAGGTGTCCGAGTTGCGGTCAGGCACTTGAGGATAGCGATGACCGCTTGCTGTGCCCCGCAAATCACAGCTTTGACCGCTCAAAAGAGGGCTACGTCAACTTGCTCCCCGTGCAAAAAAAGCGGAGTAAACGCCCGGGAGATAGCCTCGAGATGGTGCTGGGCCGGCGAGCAGTACACCAGGCACTGCTTTATCAGCCTCTGGCAGAGGCGCTGGGCGATGTAGTGGCCGAGAGACCTCAGATCAAGACGCTACTGGATATCGGTTGTGGAGAGGGATTTTACGCAGGGGTGCTGTCGAGCCGATTACCGCATCTGGCGCTTTATGGTGTCGATGTGGCAAAGCCCGCAGTAAAGTTGGCCGCTAAAACCTATCCGCACCATCACTATGCCGTCGCTAGCTCAAGGGATCTGCCTGTCATGACCTCGACGATTGATATGGCGCTGTGTGTTTTCTCTCCTTCCAACGATGCAGAAATTAGCCGGGTGTTGCGGCCGGGCGGCTTTTACCTCGAGATCGGGCCAGGCCCCGACCATCTTTGGCAACTAAAAAGTGCGCTGTACGAGCAGCCCCGGGAGCATAAACCCGCTCGATGCGAAATGGTGGATGGGAGCCTCTGGGAAGAGGGCGAGCTCCGTTACGACAGAACGCTGGATAATGGCCTGCTGCGGGCGCTGCTCGCAGCCACGCCCTTCGCCTTTAGGGGGCGGCGGGAAAGCCGAGCAGCGCTGCAGGCGCAATCTGATTTTTTGGTTACGATCGCCTTCTCTTGGCGTCTCTTTGTCGTGGGTGAGACGGGGGCACAGTAGACCCTACATGGCGCGCTCGAATGGCGCGGCCTTTTACTTTTCCCTGAGAGAGGTAGCTCATTGCCTGACGGAGCGCCGTTCGAGTAACCGCTACGTGGCTCACGTTGTCCGCAATATTGATCTTGCCAATCGCATCGGCATTCAAGCCGGCGTCACCGGTGAGTGCACCAAGCACATCGCCCGGGCGTATCTTTTGTTTACGGCCCGCATCAATTTGTACTGTGGCCATGGCGCCCCGCAAGCCGTAATTTGGGTCGCGGTCTAGTGATGCCAGCTGATCGCAAATACCAGTGATATTGAGATGGTCTTCAATCACGCGCATGCGCGGCGCTTCGGCTGGCGTGACGAGGCTGAAAGCCTTTCCGGATTGCCCGGCACGACCAGTGCGGCCAATTCGATGAACATACGTGTCCGCATCCCGCGGCAACTCAAAATTCACCACCATCTCGAGTGCGGGAATATCGAGGCCGCGTGCTGCGACATCACTGGCAATTAAGACCGGACAGGAGTCATTCGCAAACTGAAGTAGCACCTGATCCCGTTGTCGTTGTTCGAGGTCACCATGTATTGCTGCGGCTTCGATATCCTGCGCCTGTAGGAGACGCGCTACGTCATCGCATTGTTTTTTGGTGTTACAAAATACCATCGCGTTTTGGGGTTGATAATGCTCGAACAGCGCAATCAAGGCGGTCTCGCGCTCATGTTTCTGAATCTCGAAAAAGAGTTGTTCCAGCGTAACCTCGTCTTGAGAGAAGGCGGTTTCGGCTTTTATCAACACCGGTTCTCGTTGGATGGATCGGCTTATTTTTTTGATATCGCCAGGAAAGGTTGCCGACAGCAGCAGCGTTTGTCGGGCGTCGGGGAGGCAGTTAGTAATACTGGCCATCACGTCGGCAAACCCCATGTCCAGCATACGATCAGCCTCATCTAGAACGAAGGTGGTGAGTCCGGTCAGGTCTAGAGTGCGTCGCTGCAGATGGTCTTGAATACGTCCAGGAGTCCCCACCACAACGTGGGTACCATGATCGAGAGATTCGCGTTGAGGGCCAAAAGGCTTTCCCCCGCATAGCATCACCACCTTAATGTTGGGCATGCGACTTGCAAGCTGCCGAATGGCGTCGCCCACCTGCTCTGCAAGCTCTCTTGTCGGACACATCACCATCGCCTGCACGCCAAAATGTCGAGGGTTGAGGTGGTTTAGTAAGCCGATTGCGAACGCGGCAGTTTTACCGCTGCCAGTTTTGGCCTGAATGATGACGTCTTTACGAGCTAGGATCGCCGGCAAGCTTTGTGCTTGTACAGGCGTCATCTCGGCGTAGCCGAGCCCGTCTAGCGCAGCGAGTTGAGGGAAGGACAGGGGTAAGCTGGAAAACAGGGCGCGGGTCATAATATGCAATGCTGGGAGGAGGCCGCTGACCCTATCAGAATTTAGCGGTCTTGAGCCTATTCGAGGCCCCTTCAAAAGGCATAAAAACGGCGCAAAACCCTCGCAATGTCGTGTTCGCAATCGCCGTGTTGCAACTACAGAGCACCTAGCGCGCATTTTGCAACGCCGTCTTTAGAATCGACTGTGGGTATAGTGGTGGCAGGGCGAGGTTTCCATACCTCGAATACATTTTAACAACGGTAGAATCGGGAGCTGACAATGAGAAAGATCGTGATAGCCGCGCTGGCTTGGGCATTTATAGGCGCAGCCTCAGCCGACAACCACTCGGAGCCTAATTACTCCAAGTTCCAATCTAATTATTACTTTAGTTGTCCTCAGCCTGCAGCCTGTGTCGGTGCCTTCGATAAAATGATGGCATCGCCTGATATTGCAGATAAGAACTTTGAGGTTACGCTCTATGCGCTGGAGCATAACGGCTGGGATGAATCGACGCATATGGTCTCTTTCTATTTCAAGAGCGCCGAGCGTTATCTTGAAGCTGGCCAGACTTTTGCCACGTCACCGGCATTTCAGGAATTCATGGAGGCTGGAGCGAGTGTCGGCGTTGAGAATCGAGCGCAAACCCTCACCACTCACAGTATCGTCGCGGGTGATGGTCGAGGTACCCGCAGCATGGTCAATTGGACAGTTAATGTCAGTGATCCGGCAACCTTTGTGCCCGCATGGCAAAAACTTACCAAGGCGATGGAAGTGTATCCGTGGGCATCCAAAGCCTATGGGCTGCAAACATTGCTCCTTGGCAATCAGGGTTGGGCTACCCACCAGATTTGGACAGCTTTTGACTCTCCTGTAGAAGCCCTCAACTTTTTGGAGAAGTTTTACGTAACGCCTGAATTTCAGGCCTACAGTGCAGAGGTTGATGGTGCGGTATCTCTCGTCAGGAGTTATATCGCCAACACGGTATATGAGGCCAACCCGGACTGAACATAACTGTAGCCTGCCTTTACTGCGGGCCATAGTGCGTCATCGCTTCATTACCTGATCACGTGGCAGTATCTCTCAGAGATATTGTGCAGTGGAGGACGACAACTTCTGTAATAAAAACGCCCGCAGATGCGGGCGTTTTTATAGGATATGGCGGTGGGCGTAGGATTCGAACCTACGGAGGGTCACCCCTCAACGGTTTTCAAGACCGCCGCTTTCGACCACTCAGCCAGCCCACCAAAAAAAGTGTATCGAGGATTCCCTCGACAGAGAGCGCGCATTATATCGCCGCGCACTGCGCAATCAAGTTACTCCGCGGTTGCCATTGGAGCTCGAGGGCCGCGCGGATCGTTAACGGCCCTCGGGATATCTTGTCGAATGATGCTGACGGGAGGACCCTCGGGCAGCGCGAACAGCTGTGCCTGCTCAGTGACGATCTGCGTTTGAGTGATTGGCTTGGGTGAGATACGTGGGTCATTTACGGCGCGACCTGAGTCAGTCATCCCGCTCGTGTCGCGAACCAATGCGCCAATGACGTTACCGATCACTTCCGCACTTGTCTGGTCAGTAACGGTATCACTAGGCTCTACCGGCGACGGTGCGGCTTTTTGGACGTCGGCAGACTGCACAGGCGTCTCCGAAGCAGCATGATCGGGGGCAGGTGCCTCCGCCTGTAATTCTGCCTCGACACTGTTTGTGGGAGAGATTGCCTCGAACGCCGTGCTGAGTGCCTCGGAGGAGGCTACTTCTAGTGGTGGTGCAGTTGCAACGTCCGTAGTTACCGGTTCTGAGGATGCCGTTTCAGTATCAATAACGGCTTCCTCAGCAACCGAAGATTCCGCGGTGCGACGTTGTCTGCGGCGGCGACCCTCACTCCGCTTGTCTGCGGGCCTGCGTCGATGCGAATCTTCCTCTTTTCCAGAGGGTGATTTATTCTCCTCCTCGACGATATCCGTCTCAGTCTTCGAGTCCATCGCCTCGACCGGTCCATTTTCACCGCGGCGCTGTCCACCTCGTCTACCACGGCGGCGCCGTCCTCGCTTGGGTTGCTCGTCGCTGCCGCTTTCCACAGCGGATTGCTCGACGGCTGGCTCAGAAACGGTTTCCCCGTTCAGTACCTCATCCTCAGAGGGATTTCGGTTGGATTTTCTCCGCCGGCTATTCCGGTCATCACGATTTCGTCTCTCTTCGGGGCCCTTGGATCCCCTGGCTCGTGAGTCGTTGCTGCGGTTGCGGCCTCCTGAGCGATTATTCCGTTGTTCGCCACTGCGCCGATTCTTGTTTTTGTCAGACCGTTTCTCGGGTGCTGCCTCTCCGAAGAGCATACTCCACAAGCGCGCCAGTAGGCCCGGCTGGGGCTTTTGTTTGCGATTTCTGGAGTCAGTCTGCTGTCGTTTCCTTTTACTCTGCTGCGATTCTCTCGTATCAGCAGCTGCAGTTGGTGCGGGCGCTTCCGGTTTAATATCCCTTACCAGTGCCTCAGGGGCGCTGGCCGGGGCCTCAGTGGCCGCCTCCAAGGCAGGCTCTGATGGAGAGGGCATTTCTATATCGAAGCTGAGTCGTCGGGATTGATCTACCTCGTCATCCCTGAGTCTGCGGACTTCAAAGTGCGGGGTGTCCAGATATGGGCTTGCTACAACGACAATTCTCACAGCCGTCCGCGATTCAATGTCGTTGATTTCTGGCCGCTTTTCGTTGAGCAGGAAAGCCGAGACATCCACTGGCACAATGACCTGAACCTCACCGGTGCGCTCTTTTGAGGCCTCTTCTTGAATCAGCCTGAGAATGGCAAGGGCCAGCGATTTGGTGTCGCGAATCGTTCCTTGCCCATTGCATCTGGGGCAGACAATACCACTCGTCTCGCCAAGCGAGGGTCGCAATCTCTGACGAGACATCTCGAGAAGACCAAATCGAGAGATACGACCGACTTGAACTCTCGCCCGATCTAACTCCAACGCTTCCCGAATTCGGTTTTCGACCTCCCGCTGATTGCGGTTGGAGGACATATCGATGAAGTCGATGACGATCAACCCGCCCATATCCCGCAGTCTCAACTGACGGGCAACTTCATCAGCGGCCTCAAGATTGGTTTGCAGGGCGGTCTGTTCGATGTCGCCGCCCTTTGTCGCGCGGGCAGAGTTGATATCAATCGATACGAGTGCCTCGGTGGGGTCAATAACAATAGACCCACCAGAGGGCAAACGCACCTCTCGCTGGAATGCCGTTTCGATCTGACCTTCAATTTGAAAGCGGTTGAAGAGCGCCAGCGGATCCTCGTAATGCTTGAGCCGACTCTTGTATCCGGGCATCACCATGCCAACAAAGTCGGCGGCACGCTGGTAAGCCGCGGGATCATCAATGACAACCTGATCGATATCATCTCGCAGGTAATCCCTGACTGCCCGGATAATGACGTCACTCTCTTGGTAGATCAGCACGGGCGCTTTATTTTCTTCGTTGGCCTTGGCTATCGAGTCCCATAATTGCAGGAGATAGTCCAGATCCCACTGCAATTCCTCTGTGGTGCGGCCCACACCCGCAGTGCGAATAATCACACCCATGCCATCTGGCAGATTCAGTTGGGAGAGGGAGTCTTTCAATTCGCTCCGGTCCTCGCCCTCGATTCGGCGAGAAATACCCCCGGCCTTCGGATTATTGGGCATTAAGACCATGTAGCGTCCGGCGAGGCTAATAAAAGTGGTTAGTGCCGCGCCTTTGGTACCGCGCTCCTCCTTATCAACCTGAACAATGACCTCGGTGCCTTCCTTGAGCACGTTCTTGATACGAACCTTGCCTTCCCCCTCCGGGGCTCGGCTACGGAAGTAAATAGGAGAAATTTCTTTGAGTGGCAGAAAGCCATGCCGGTCGGCGCCAAAGTCGACAAAAGCGGCTTCCAAGCTAGGTTCTACCCGGGTAATTTTAGCTTTATATACGTTGGCTTTGGTCTGCACTCGCTGCCGATTCTCAATATCGAGATCGTACAGCTTCTGTCCATCAACCATGGCCACGCGCACTTCTTCAGCTTGCGTTGCGTTAATTAAGATCTTTTTCATTAAACAGTCCAGTTGACGACACAACTGGGCGGTGCGGAAGCCCATTTGCCTCCTGTACTGCGCTCCCGTCAGCTACAAACGGGTGATCATCGTGGGGAGTGTTTATTGACCCCCGTTGCCTGGTCACAGGCGCCTCGCAAAATTCCTACCGCGGGCCTGACTCGCAATTCGCACCGCGCCAAATAATGTCGCGGGTTTATGGTGTCTGCCTTGCTCCGCTCTAACAGATACTGGGTCCGGAGGGGTTCACAGGGTAGACTCTCAAATCTCACATCGGGAAAGCGAGCACAACTAGTGCTCTGCTCGCAGCACCAAATGAGGGCGCTGATAAGAAGGCAGGGGGTCTTCAACAGCGTCTCACATCACGATTGCTGTCGAACGCCGCCAAGGCGCTCCTGTCCCGATGCGCGAAACTTAGCACCAAGAGGCGCTCGATTCAATGAATAGATTTTGTGCACAAAGTAGCT
>NYTE01000005.1 GCA_002683335.1 Halieaceae bacterium | reverse complement strand
ATAATCACAGGAAAGAGCCCCAAGAAATCCCCACCATTCCTATGCTTAACATCATCATCCTTAGCGGTTTACTTGGCCTGTTCGGAATCCGACGATTTGCCTGTCGGTAGAACCCCCATACGCCATTAGCCGCTCACATTTGCTCTGGCATGAACACTCACATTGAGATGACCTTTTAATAAGCTGAAGGCATTACGGGATAATTTTCCGCCACAAGGTTTATCTCTATTTCTGTTTTTTCATTGGGTTTGAAGGCAATGGACAGAGATGAATATTTCGCGTCCGTGAGTTCAGTGCAGCATGGTCTTGCTCCAGAGTTCCGACGTCTGCTGTCAAGTTGCGGTGCAGAGGCTTCAACGATTATGGATTTTAAGCCCAAGCTGAAGCTTATGGCTCGTTACAAGATCAACTGGTCCCCTCATTCATGAGAAAGAGCCACTTTGGGCAGAACGTCCTCTACTGCCTTGATGCGAAAATAGTGATTATATTGCTGATCCAAATGCCGGAAATTTGAATAGTGTTGCNTGTAGCGTGCAGGACGACGAAATAATGTTCATCGATGCGCTTGTNGACGGCATGACTTAAGACCTCACGCTCAACTGGCGAACAGCTGAACAGGGCTTTGAGATCATTGAGGTGCGCTAGGTTCAGCGGTCCGCACTGCCTTAAAACGCGATTTTGTCTGCTGCGGCACGGTTCCTTGTATGATGTTACCCTGACATGGAGGAAGTCAGGGCAGGGCTTTGAGATTATCGAAATTCGTTAGCTTGTCGACATTTTTCGGGGAACGAAGAGGATTCTTGTGTTGCCTGTAAGCGCGCTATTTCAGGTAAAACTAGGTGCATGTCTATGCCACGTTTTTGATGTCGTGCGTTTCCGAAGTGGTCGGTGACATTGATGCCTCAGCAGAAGGCTGACTACTCAGTGGCCAAGCAGATGGTAATCGTTATGACTGCCGTGTGTCTGCTCCTCTCCACGAAGACTTCCGCATGGCCCTCGGTGGTTCCGCAGGACGCCCGCCCGGGGTCAACTGCAGAGTCCGCGCTGACAGCGTTGCATAGCTCGAGTGACGATTCTGTGAGCGCCTATTATTTAGAATCTATCGATTCCGGTGTTCAGGAACTATGTTTGACATGCCATAGGTCCGGTGGCACTGCGTCACTCGCTGGCGCGCGTCTATTNCTGAGCGAAAATTCCGAGAAAAATCATGAGGCTTTCGCTAAGTTTATCTCAAATCCTTCAGTAGATGTGGAGTGGGTGCTGGCCAAAACCGGAGGTGGCGATCAGCACGGTGGTGGCACCGTATTATCACCGGGCACCCAGTTCTATAATGCGTTTGAGCGTTACTTGACTCTTCTAAACGTTGATTCTGCCTCCCCGCAGAACACTTTTTTGACGCTGCTGGATTTGCTGTGTTCATCGGTTAAAGATTGTGCGGGCGACGCCTTTTGGGCCGGCACAATGGCCGAAACCAGAGGGACTACCCTACGCAGAGCAACACTGCTATTCGCCGGTAAGCTTGCGGATGAGTTAGCTATCACAAGAGTCGAAGCTGACGATTCCGCGTTGCGGGAAGAAATCATGAAGAGTATGGANCATGAGGGGTTTCGTCAGTTCCTTATTAACGGGGCCGATGATCGCCTACTCATTTCTGGCTTACAGAACGGCATAGACTTCAATATCTCTACATTTGAAAGATACCCAGAGTTCGCACAGCTCTCGATGCAACTGCCTGATGAGCGCCCGGAAGAATTTGATGACTACCATGAGCGGCCATTCTTATCTAGAGGCGACGCAGACTGGATGTTACGACGTGCAGTAGGACGCGAACCTCTCGAGTTGATAGCTCACATCGTAACGAATGATCACCCCTACACCGATATCCTGACCGCCGATTACACGATGGTTAACGCCTTCAGTGATTTGGCCTATCGCGCTGAAGCTGGTTTTAGCCATGATTTTGCAGATGTGGATGGCTTCTATGATCGCCGCTCCTTTGGCATTTTTCGTCCAGGTTACAATGATGGGCATATTCCGCATGACGACGCTTTTGAGGTAAACGAAGAACTGGGCGTTTTCAATTTCAGTGGCTATCAAGAGTGGCCGCACGCCGGCATATTGAGCACTCAAGCGTGGTTAGCTCGTTACCCATCGACTGCTACCAATCGTAATCGCGCTCGAGGCAGATGGACTTATTTTCATTTCCTGGGGCTCGATATAGAGCGATCCGCGCCTCGATCCACGGATCCTGAAGCGCTAGCAGATACCGATAACCCCACAATGAAAAACCGCGCCTGCACGGTATGTCATGAACGGCTGGATCCCATTGCCGGAGCCTTTCAAAGTTTCGGTGATCTCGGGCACTATCTTGATCAGTATGGTGGTGTGGATTCACTGTCGGATGCTTATAAATGTCCGGAGTGCTACGGCGGAGAATGGGGCTCTACGGCCTACCAGGATGGGGATACTTGGTACCGAGATATGCGCGCGCCAGGCTTTGAGAGGAGGGTAGCGGACTCTCTGGAGGAAGACAGCCTGCAGTGGCTGGGCCGCCAAATTGTCGACGACTCGCGATTCCCAGCAGCGACTGTGCGATTTTGGTGGCCTAGCGTTTTTGGTGCAGCGCCCTTAACTCCCCCGGAGACCAAGTTCACTCAGGAATACGAGCAACAATTGAGAGCATTTAATACTCAGGATGCGCTTATCAACGACTTGGCAGAGGCGTTCGTAGAGTCGGGCTATGACTTGAAGTCGTTGCTGGCCAACATGGTTATGTCTCCTTGGTATCGACATTCTGAAGTTAAGGACGGGGCGCTCCTAGAGAACCGCTCGATAGAGTTAAAAACCGTAGGCCGCGGCCGCCTTCTTACACCTGAAGAGTTGGATAGGAAGAATATCGCGCTTTTTGGCCGAACCTGGCGCCAATGGGGCGACGGTACAAGTGCGCACACCGTATCTGGCTTAGAAACTGCGCTTACTGGCGAGTGGGCCCCATATAAAGCATTTTATGGCGGTATGGACGGTGCAGCAGTGACTCAACGTAACCGGGATATGACGGCGCTAATGTCCAATGTCGCTGAGACAATGGCCATTGATCTGTCCTGCCAGGTTGTGATCGAGGATTTCGATCGGCCCGAGAATCAGCGCCTGCTCTTTAAAGGGCTGACCAAGGAGACAGTTCCCGGCGGCATTGTGACCGAAACACTCGAACTCGAGGGGTCAGTCGATAATATAGATCAACTTGTGGAGCATTCTGTCTTGCTGCCCGCGCGTCTGGTGCAAAGCTCGACACGCATTAAGATCGAGGATCTGACGCGGGACTCGCACCGCAGCACTGATGGTCAATGGACTAATGCCGAGCTCGTTGTGCGCGCAGTAACGCTCAGGCAACAAGGCATCCGTAAACTTCGACTGAGAGGTGATGAGTTTATTGATAATCAGGGGTTCAGCGCTGATCGCTGGGAAGATGAGAATGGGGAATTTCACTGGCGAGGGCAAGCCGATGGAAATGGCTGGCGACTGCATTCAGGAGCTTGGGTGGAGGTTGAAGTTGATTTGCCTGCAGGGCAGTACGAAATTGAAGTTGAGCTCGCAACTGCTCTGCGAGAGAACAATATAAATACGGTAATGACCGCCAGGGCGGCAGTCCGCGCGACTCGAAATCTAGCTCAAACGGAAGACGGGCAGCGGGTTGCAGAACAGATTGATGCGATTTTGCAGCGAGCAAACAGTCGAGCCCCGACTCAAGCCGAAGTTAGCGCCTTGTTTTCTCTACTCGTGAACAGTGCCTCGAGAGCAAGGGCTAGCTCATCGTCGTTTAAGGAGCAGGGAAACAACTGTGAGACCTGGTGGGTTTGGCCTGATGAGCAGCTCGAAAATGATGAATACTGGGCCCGCTATGGCGACAGCGAGGGAATGATGCGGGCTTGGTCGACTTTGCTGCACAGCGTTATCACGAGTTTCGGATATCTGCATGATTGAAACTAAAGCCCTAAAGACGGCATTACGCCGCTTTTCGCGGCGGGATTTTCTCCGCTCTACAATGGTTTCTGCGTCTGTGTTTTCAGCCATCCCAGCAGCACATGTGTGGGGCGTACCCGGGTTGGAGCAATCAGCCCAGTTGTTGGTTACTTTGCAGTTGGACGGCGGGGTTGATGTCACTATGCTCTGCGACCCAAAAGTCAACGTAGAAGGGGAGCCCAAGATTAATCATTGGGCCGATGCTGCAGATCCAGAGCAGATTGGCGCCATCCGGTACGCGCCCGTGGCAGAAAACCGAGCCCTTTTCGAACGTTACGGTGCAGATACGTTGGTTATCAATGGGGTGGATGCTCAAACGAACTCACACGAAACAGGAAAATTGTTCAACTGGACAGGGGTCAATAGCGAGGGGCAGCCATCTCTCTCGGCACTTTTTGCGGCCGCGCAGGCACCAGAGCTTCCGCTGGCATATTCAGTCTTCGGCGGGCTTTCTCGAACTGGAGGGGTGATTGGCTACAACCGGTTTGACGATCTATCGGTGCTGAGGGGGCTCACCCAGCCGAATGTTGAGCCATGGTCTGGCGAACTGAAGCGCTGGACTTCCGAGATTGACCGAGCGCAAGCATCGGTAGATGAGCGATCTGCGCGTCTCATGACTAACAACTTGAGAAGCGTTCGCCAGCANGAAAGCCTTTTGAGATTTTCTCAATCGCGTCAGCGGCGTGAGGATTTGACTCGCTTGGCTGACCTAATACCATCTGAAGAGAACATCGCCAAGCGTGAGGAATTTACTGCAGGGGGGATGGTGCTCTCCAGCAATCTCAAGCAGCAGATACAAAGCGCATTGCTGGTCTTCCAATCTGGCCTAGGGGTGTCAGCGGATCTTTCGCTTGGAGGATTTGATTCTCACGAGGAAAATGAACCGATTCAAGAGGTGCTGCTCTCACATCTCTATGACTCGTTAAATTTCTTCTGGGATACCGCCGAGTCGTTGGGGCTGGCTGANCGTATTCTGTTGGTGATTGGGTCAGATTTTGGGCGAACAAATTTTATTAATGAGGGTAACGGNAAAGACCATTGGCCGATCGGTTCGTACATGATTATGGAACAGGGCGCGTCCTGGGGTAACCGCGTAGTGGGCCGGACCGACGAGCTACACTTTTCTAAAACAATTGATCCATTAACCCTTGGCCCTAGTGATCGGGGGGTAACTATGACTCCTACNCATATTCACAAAGCTGTTAGGGGATACCTTGGTATTGAAGAATTTGCGATCGACTTGGGTTTCGATCTCTCGGCCACGCCTTCATTGCCCTTATTTGACCCATTCATTTCTTAGGTATGAGACTTTTTTTTACATTGTCGGTGCAGGTTTTCACGCCTATCTTTGCCGCTATCGCCGTAAGAGCTTCGATGAGGTCGCGACCTTCAAAATGTTCCAGATGATGACCTACGTAGACGACAATTATGATGAGATCCGCGATGCTGTAAGAAGGCTTTGTTCTCGCTTCGGCGGTGAATATTGTCGGGAAATGGATCGAGAGAGGCGCTATCCATCAGATTTCGTATCGGCGTTGACCGACAGTGGTTCCTTGTCCGTGGAGGATCGGACCTAGGGCTATCTCAGCCACGTCGCGACACATGTGCTCGGTCTGCCCAAGTCTTTTCAACCATGCCGGTTTAAGGTGTGTCCAAATTAGTCGATAGCCGACTCATAGTAAAATAGACCCTCACACTGATGCTCAAAAGTCGATTTTGTCGGCTGCGGCGCGATTCCTCCGCTTTTGATGTCGTAAGTAGCGTCGGGTGGTGTCGGCGCTGGCATGCCCAGCCATATCCGCCGCCGTCGCTAAATCCTCACCATTATCAAGTAGATACGTTAGAAAGCTCCGTCTCATATCATGTGGAGAAGCCTTATCCAGGCCGGCCTGTTTTACCCGTCTGGTAACGATATCGTAGACGCCTCGGGCCGTGAGGCGGCGGTCTTCGGTTATCTGATTCCAGCGGTTTACCGGTCTAAACAGGGGGCCAAAATGCAATCCTGATTCCTCGAGCCATGTTTTGACCAGATCAATCGTCCTGGGCGGCATTTCCAATTCGCGNTCTTTNTTGCCTTTGCCAATGACTTTAATAGCGCGNTCACTGAAGTTGATCTTGCTAATATCAATTGTCACGACTTCGGCGCGACGCGGTCCACAGCCAAATAAAATGCCCAATAACGCGGCATCCCTCACGCCTGCAGCGCCTTCATCGTGTAAACAGTGATCGATAAGTGCTGCAATTTCATTTACGTGGAGCGCTCGGCCCACNGCAAGTCGCTGCAGCTTGATAGCACGAATTTGCTCAATCAGACTGAATTGATGGTCGCCCATCTGTTGGTGGAGCATGGCTTCTCGAGAAACGCCCTTGATAATTGAGAGGTATAAGTTGCGTGTGTTGTCGGAAAGGCCTTTTTGTTTCAACTTTTCCATCAACGCCAAGACTGTGGAGCGATCGAGGCGATGCCAAGGAAAGGAATCGGGCGTATGGTCGCACAGAATGGCGATTTGCTTCATTACCGAGCGCGCCGTGGTTCTACTGGCTTCGGAGCCCTGTAGTGATGCCAGATAAAGTGATGCGGGGTTGCTATGCTGCAGAGGCGCGTCAGCGCCAACGCTGGTGAGCCAATGAGTGATCTCCTGATTGGCCGTTTTCTTTTGCGAATCCATGAGAACCGCACCCCCTATATGTTGCTCTAACTGACGTAAATATACATTTAAGGAAGTTATGGTGCAACAGTTCTCTCGGAATATTGTTATTCTGCAATAGAATAANGCGAGNCTATCGGATTCAAAACTGCTTGGAGCACACATTGTCAGGGGTAACTGTCCAACACTTTTTTGACCCAGCCACGTCAACGCTGACCTATGTGGCCAGTGATCCCGAATCGGGGCACTGCGTGGTCATCGACCCGGTTATGGATCTTGATTATGCCTCGGGCACCATCACAACACGCTCGGTAGATCAGCTAATCGACTACATCGAGGCTGAAGATNTGACCCTTGAGTTGATTCTGGAAACGCATATCCACGCGGATCACCTGTCGAGTGCGCCNTACTTACAAAACCGACTGGGCGGGAAAATTGGCATTGGCTCTCGCATTACAGCGATTCAGGCCACTTTCGCGGAAATTTTCGATGAGGATGACGGGTTTAATAGGGATGGATCCCAATTTGACTTGATTCTCGCCGAAGGCGACCGGTTCCATGTCGGCGNNCTGATTGGAGAGACATTTTACGTACCGGGACACACACCGGCCTGTATGGCTTACCGNATTGGTGACGCGCTGTTCGTCGGAGACACCCTCTTCATGCCCGATGCGGGTACCGCTCGGTGCGATTTCCCGGGCGGCGATGCCAAAGCGTTATATCGGTCGTGCCGCAAACTGCTGGCACTTCCTGACGCCACTCGTGTTTATGTGTGTCACGATTACCAGCCAGCGGGTCGTCCCCTCGCCTTTGTTTCGACTATCGCGCAACAGCGTCAAAATAATATTCATATAGGNCGCGGCATATCGGAGGATGAATTTGTAGCCATGCGNGAGGCACGAGATGCCACGCTGGGCATGCCGATGCTCATGCTGCCNTCGCTACAAATTAATATGCGAGCGGGTTATTTGCCGCCCATTAACGGCAACGGGCGCGTATTTCTGAAGGTACCTATTAACGCATTCGGTGGGCTTCATGTGAGCCCATTGGCAGAAGCAGAGTAAAAAAATTAGAGGCAAAACAATGACTGAGCAACGATACGATATCGTGATTGTGGGGGCTGGGGCTGCGGGCATAGCAACTGCGGCCAGCTTGAAGAAACGTCAACCAAGGCTGTCTATTGCGCTGATCGATCCAGCCGAGACTCATTTTTATCAACCGGGATGGACCATGGTCGGTGCTGGAATCTTTAAGGCCCCCGTTACTTCGCGCCCAATGGCCTCACTGATTCCCGCGGGTACCACATGGATAAAACAGGCTGCNGTGAACTTCGAGCCCGAATCGAACCTAGTAATCCTTAAAAATGGATTACAAATTTCTTATGAACAGCTCGTAGTGGCGCCGGGTCTCGCGCTTAATTGGGGCGGTGTTGACGGCCTCAAGGAAAACTTGGGTCGCAACAGTGTGACCTCAAACTATTCCTACGAGACCGCGTCCTATACTTGGGAGCTNGCCCAGAGCCTAACGAAAGGNCGCGCGATTTTTACCCAGCCACCGATGCCGATTAAGTGTGCGGGGGCGCCGCAAAAAGCGATGTATCTATCAGCTGACCATTGGCGTCGTGCCGGCGTACTTGGCGATATACAGATCGATTTCTGTACGGCGACCCCTGCCCTATTTGGCGTAGCAGATTACGTGCCCGCATTAATGGAGTATGTTGAGCGTTATGGCACGCAGCTGAACTTCCAAACCAACCTAAAACGCATAGATGGGGAAAACAAGACGGCTGTCTTTAGCTCTCCGGACGGTGATATCGAAAAGCCGTTTGATATGTTGCACGTATGTCCGCCGCAATGCGCCCCAGACTTTATAAAAGCCTCCCCTCTATCCGATGATGCCGGCTGGGTCGATGTCGATCAGGAAACGCTGCAGCATAAGCGCTTTGAGAATATTTTCTCCTGCGGTGATGTAATGAATGCCCCCAACGCAAAAACTGCGGCAGCAGCGCGCGCTCAAACACCTGTAGTGGCCGAAAATCTCTTGGCGCAGCGCGCCGGTAAAACTGCCCGTTTGGGTTACAACGGCTACGGGTCCTGTCCACTTACNGTTGAGCGCGGAAAGATCGTCCTCGCAGAGTTTGGCTACGGCGGAAAATTACTGCCGTCGTTTCCAAAGTCCGTATTGAATGGTTTGCGCCCTACTCGCCTTGCTTGGCATCTGAAAGCAGATTTGCTGCCACAGATCTATTGGCATGTAATGCTGAAAGGCCGCGAGTGGATGATCAAGAACGACGCTAGGCTGTAATTCCCCCTGTCCACTATGTTGTATTGGTCAAAATGGATTCCAGCGATTGCGTGGCTAAGAAATTACTCGCGAGATAACTTGGTGAACGACAGCCTTGCGGCTGTTGTTGTTACTATCATGCTAATCCCTCAGTCTCTGGCCTATGCTCTGTTGGCAGGCTTGCCGGTCGAAATGGGCTTATATGCCTCCATTCTCCCGCTGGTCGCTTACGCCTTTTTCGGTAGCAGTCGCACTTTATCCGTTGGGCCCGTCGCGGTGTCATCATTAATGACAGCGTCTGCTATCGGTTCCGTCTCCGCAGTGGGCACTGCAGATTACGCCACCGCGGCCACTGTGCTGGCTTTGTTAGGCGGTTTAATGATGATCACCCTAGGGCTTCTGAAATTTGGCTTTGTCGCTAATTTTTTATCTCATCCCGTAGTATCGGGATTCATTACTGCATCCGGGATCATCATAGGACTGGGTCAGATGGGGCCGTTGATAGGGATGTCGATGCAAGGGAACAGTCTCGTATCGCTTCTTAAAGCAACGCATCAGAATTGGCATCAGGCGCACTTCTTGACTGCATTGGTCGGTTTTTCTTGCCTCGCGTTTCTTCTATTAGCACGGTTTTGGCTTCCTCAAATATTGGCATCATTTGGTTGGGGTGGGCGATCAATCGGCCTTCTAACCAGATCAGCCCCAGTCTTGATGATGATTATCGTGATCCCACTTTCAATGACTCAGGAATTAGCCGCGCTAGATGTTGCCACTGTGGGGTCCATTCCGAGTGGGTTACCCGCTTTTAGTTCACCTNTTGTCAGCTGGCCTTTAGTAAAAGAGTTGGCCATGCCCGCTTTTTTTATCGCCCTGATCGGTTTTGTCGAATCGGTCTCAGTAGGCAAAACCCTGGGTGCCAAAAAAAGACAGCGCATTAACGCTAACCAAGAATTGGTTGGTCTAGGTGCTGCAAATACTGCCGCGGCGATATCCGGAGGGTTCCCGGTGACCGGCGGGTTCTCGCGCTCAGCGGTTAATTTTGAGGCAGGTGCAGACACTCAAATGGCGTCGATACTGACTGCGTTGGGCATTGGTTTGGCGACTCTGTACCTAACACCGGTTTTATATTTTTTACCCAAGGCAGCTCTTGCAGCCACCATCATTGCTGCCGTCCTTAGCATCATTGACTGGAAAATACTTGGGCAAGCCTACCGATTTTCGTCCGCTGATTTCATAGCAGTCGCATTGACTATCGTCATCACGCTGCTTGCCGGGGTTGAGCTAGGGGTGCTGTCGGGCATAGCGGTCAGTTTGGGGCTATACCTCTACCAAACCAGTAAGCCTCACTTTGCAATCGTCGGCCAAATTGGTGAGTCGGAGCATTATCGAAATGTCGAGCGACATGATGTGACTACCTTTCCCGAGGTTCTTTCTATTCGAGTTGACGAGTCGCTGTATTTTGCAAACGCCGGCTATTTAGAGGAGATTGTGTTCGATCAGATATCAAGAAAACCGCAGCTCCGAAATGTGATTCTGATGTGTCCAGCGGTGAATATCGTTGATATGAGTGCGCTCGACGCGCTGGAGGAGATTAACGCGCGACTCNACGATTTAGATATTAAATTGCACTTGAGTGAGGTCAAAGGTCCAGTCATGGATGCCCTACTACGTAGCGACTTCTTGGAAAAGCTTAGTGGAACGGTTTTTCTTTCTCATCACGCAGCTGTAAATCAGCTGCGTTCAAAGTCGTCATGAACATAGTCGTTATAAAAACCGCTGATCTCGCTCTGACTTCATTAAGCGCTTGATGCTGCGGTCGACGATATGCCCCGCCGCTAAACCTAATTTTTCCTGCCAACTCCGCCGCGCTCGGTAGCGCACCTCAACGATATCGTGGTCGCAAGATTTTTCCATCAGGTAGCTATCCGAAGTGCAGAGTCGGTCCACAAGTCGCTTCTCTAAAGCTCTCTGGCCAAACCAATACTCGCCAGTACTCACCTCATCAATAGAAACGGTGCTTCGATTTTCTGCGACGAACTGCTTGAACAGGTCGTGCACGTCGTCAATATCAGCCTGGAACTTTTCACGCGCTTTGTNTGTATTTTCTCCAAATACCGTGAGCGTTCTCTTATATTCACCCGCGGTATGCAGTTCAAANTCAATATCATTCTTTTTCAGAAGCCGATGGAAGTTGGGTAACTGCGCGACCACGCCGATTGAGCCAACAATCGCAAAAGGTGCCGCAATAATGGTGTCAGCAACGCAGGCCATCATGTAGCCTCCACTTGCCGCCACTTTATCCACCGATACGGTTAATTTGATTCCCGCCTCTTTCACGCGAAGGAGCTGGCTTGCAGCAAGGCCATAGCCGTGCACTGCCCCACCTCCGCTTTCAACCCGAACTACAATTTCATCGGTGCTTTTTGCAAGAGGTAGGATNGCAGAGACTTCCTCTCGCAACTGTTCGACCTGACTCGCCTGCATGTCTCCATCAAAATCAATAACAAAAATCCGTGGCGGTATAGCTTGCTTTTCTTCGCGCGAATCAGCTTTTGCGGCGATTTTGGCGTCCTTTTTCTTTTGCTTTTCCTCGCGCTTTTTTTCCTTCAATCTGGCTTTTGTCTCGGACGGAGTCTCCACTACTGTTCTGATGGGCTCGCGCTGTTCCTCATATCGGTCATTGAGGAGCCGTGCCTCGACCGCGCCGTCATCACCGCCGTCTCGCCGCCGTTGTGAGATGGCGAAAAGCCCGGCGACTGCGACAAGAAACACGCCCAAAAGAATGACCGCCTGAAGCAGGAACTCAATGATTTCCAGAATAAAGTCCATCGAAGTTTGTCCTATTGACTATTGATAAAGTGAGAGATCAGTTGGCCAGAAATAGAAGCCACTGGTGGTGTGGGCGGTAAGGCGTTTGCTTCGAACCAATCTGCGTCTTCGATTTCTTCCTCATTGAGCTTGAGGGACCCGGATGTCCACTCGGCAAAGAAACCGAGCATCACCTGGCTGGGGAAAGGCCATGGCTGGGAAGAGAAATAGCGAATGTTGCCAACCTCTATGCCGACTTCCTCTCTAACCTCGCGTGCTACAGCCTGTTCGCATGTCTCTCCTGGCTCCATAAATCCAGCCAGCGTACTGTAGAAACGCTTTTGAAAGCCCGCAGCTGCAGCTAAAAGAAGCTGATCCCCCTTTGAGACTAAAACGATTACGCAAGGAGACACCCTCGGATAAACTCTATGCGAGCACGCAGCACATAAAGTGGCTCTTCCACCTTCGGTTAGTTCGGTTTGAGAGCCACATCTGCCGCAATAGCGGTGGGTGTCCAGCCAATGTAGCAATTGGTAGGCTCGACCATGGGCGTGAAACAAACTTTCTTCGACACGCCCCAAAAAGCCATAAAGGTTGCTCGCTATTTGTTCGGTCTGGCTAATACTGGTCTCGGGAACCGAAAAAGCCCAGAGGCCTTTTCCATGCCAATATCCAACCGGCACTGCAGTTGACGCATCAATGCCCCATTGATCACTGACGGCTTGCACTGTCCATGGAGCACCCGGCGCGCTGCGGATCGCTGTTATCGCATTTCTACCCGCAAAGACCAAACTCCAATCATTGGGTTGCGGATGCAGAGGAAGCACAGAGATATCGAGCAAGACAAGTCCAGAGTGTCAGGTGATCTGGTAGTCTAGGAACCGAAAGCGGGGAGCACAAGAACCAAGGGCTATCTATTACCGTATATCTCACGTGTGATTTCGGGTGTAAAGTTGGCGCGCGGTGAGGGCATGCTCTTAGACGACATCCCTTTTCGGATAAAAGTATCCGCCAGTGACCGCTATAAATATTGCAAATAGACGGATATAACAATGAGCGAATCTCGACTGGCCGCACTGTGGCATAACTTTTTAGGTGAATCCCCAACTTGGTATAAGCAGACCATTATTGGCTTTCTATTACTGAACCCAATTCTGCTGGGCGTGGCAGGACCTGTCGTAAGCGGTTGGGCGCTTATTGCGGAATTCATCTTTACCCTGGCACTAGCCTTACGATGCTATCCCTTGCAACCCGGCGGGTTGTTGGCGATCGAGGGCATTTTGCTGGGACTGGCGGACCCGCACAGTGTTTATCACGAGGCGGAGGCCAACTTTGAGGTCATCCTGTTGCTGATGTTTATGGTGGCAGGTATTTATTTTATGAAAGACCTGCTCCTCTACGTTTTCACAAAAATTTTATTAAATGTCCGCTCCAAAAAGGTGCTGTCTTTTCTGTTTTCAATTGTGTCGGCGCTACTCTCTGCTTTTCTCGATGCCCTTACCGTTACGGCCGTCCTGATTGCCGTGGGCGTCGGCTTTTTCGCGGTGTTCCACCGAGTCTCCTCCGGTGCTGCCCTTGACGACACACAGCATGACCATACTCAGGATGCGGGAATTGATCCGTCGTCTTTGGACGACATTGAAACCTTCAGGGCATTTCTACGCAGTCTCCTGATGCACGGGGCCGTGGGCACTGCGCTAGGCGGCGTCTGTACTTTGGTGGGCGAACCCCAAAATTTGCTCATCGCGACGGTAGCAGGCTGGGATTTCCAAACTTTCTTTATGTATATGGCACCCATTACGATGCCTGTCCTCGCATGTGGGTTGATCACCTGCGTACTGCTCGAGGCCACAGGATTATTCGGATATGGCGCGCCAATGCCAGATAAGGTGCGCGAAGTTCTTGTCGATTTCGACGCCGCGCAGCAGGCGAGCGCCACGCAGCGCTCTCGGGCAAAATTAGTGGTACAGGCGGCTGTGGCCATCATTCTGGTATTCGCTTTGGCATTCCATCTGGCCGCCGTGGGCTTGATTGGCCTGCTGGTTATCGTGCTGCTTACCGCTTTTAACGGCGTCACCGATGAGCACGAAATAGGCCACGCTTTTCAAGAGGCGTTGCCCTTCACCGCCCTACTCGTTGTCTTTTTCGCAATCGTCGCGGTCATCCATGAACAGCATCTTTTTACTCCCGTCATCGAGTCGGTCCTCGCGATGTCTAGTGAGATGAGGCCAGCGATGTTTTTTCTCGCCAATGGCCTGTTGTCCGCCATTTCAGATAATGTTTTCGTTGCAACGGTCTACATTTCAGAAATCGACGCAGCCCTCAAGGCAGGAGAAATCGACAGGGCGGAATTTGACCGCCTGGCGATTGCTATCAATACGGGAACAAATCTTCCATCAGTGGCGACGCCTAACGGGCAGGCAGCATTTCTATTCTTGCTCACATCAGCCTTGGCGCCACTCATTCGCTTGTCATATGGAACAATGGTCTTGATGGCGCTGCCCTATACTGTTGTGCTGACCACGGTTGGTTTAGCCGCGGTCATGGTTAATCTGTGAATCACTAGCGGAGCACGGCGCAGTTCGCCACAGAACGTTATCGGAAGTTTTTTCCAGCTCGGATAATCGTGCCTCATGACGCTCCAGTTCGTCCTTATCGGCGCGAATAATTGGGGTGGTCTTGCGGTTGGCTGGCAGGCGTCGGATATCGGCCGGCGAGCCGACACTGCTCGACGCCCCCTCTGACCCGCTCTCTGACGACAGGCTCAGGGATGCTTGGCCTCCTGTCATTGCCAAATAGACTTCGGCAAGTATTTCTGCATCGAGCAATGCACCGTGTAGTGCTCTGCTGCTGTTGTCTATCTCGTAACGCTGGCAGAGCGCATCCAGATTATTACGCTGCCCCGGGTGTTTGTGCCTTGCCATTTGCAATGTGTCGACGACATCACACATCTGCGCAATGGCTTTGTATTCCTGTTCCAGACTGTGAAATTCCGCGTCAAGAAAACCAACGTCGAAAGCTGCGTTATGAATAATCAATTCGGCGCCATGAACAAACTCAATAAAATCTGCAGCGATCTGACCAAAGTTAGGTTTACCGGAAAGAAACTCCAGTGTGATGCCATGAACCTCCATGGCGCCTTCATCGATTTCTCTCTCTGGGTGAATATACTGGTGGAAATGGCGCCCCGTTACTCGCCTATTAACAAGCTCTACACAACCTATTTCAATAATTCGGTGGCCTTGCGACACTTCTAGTCCGGTGGTTTCTGTGTCCAGTACGACCTGACGTTTATCCACGCTAGCCCCCTCTTATCTCATTCATACCCAGATTAGCTAAGGCATCGGCGCGCTCATTGCCTGGGTGACCGCTGTGACCCTTCACCCACAGCCATTGGACGACATGACGGTCGGTCTGCGTCTCCAATTGTTCCCATAAGTCCTGATTCTTCACGGGCTTTTTGGCGGCGGTTTTCCAGCCGTTTATTTTCCATTTCTGCAGCCAGCGAGTGATGCCATCTTTTACGTAGGTAGAGTCCGTTGTTAACTCGACCTGACAGGATTCCCGAAGCGCTTGAAGAGCCTCAATAGCTGCCGTCAGTTCCATACGATTATTGGTCGTTTCAATTTCCCCGCCATATATTTCTCGCTCATGCTCCCCCGACCGTAACACCACTCCCCAACCGCCGGGCCCCGGATTGCCGCTGCAAGCACCGTCAGTAAACGCGGAAACGGATTTCACTGCGGCCTCCTGAAAACAGATGCGTCCGCCTTTCGGGTTTGTCTAGGTACGGGAACGCCGCCACGGGGTTTACCGAGGGGCATTGCGATTAGTCGTGGACGACTAACCGACGCCGTAGGCATATCGAGGTAGTTGGCCATGCGTTTTCTTGCGTGTATCAAGTACGCATTCCCGGTCGGCGAGTTGCGTCTGACGAGCCATTTGTCGACCCTATTGACAAATCTACTCGCTCGTCCGTGCCTGCGGGGAGTCATCGATGCTAAATAACTCGGCTCAGCATAAGAAAAATCCAGTAGTGATAGCCAGTCTCTTAGTTGTCGGCTGCCAATAGCGCGTATGTGCCGCCGTCGGCGCGAGAGGAGGTTGCGCGTCCAATTGCTAAGTCCCCAGAGGCTGTAGGGGGAAAAACTCATAATAAATAAATGTCCATTGGGTACCAGCACTCTTTGACACTCTCTGAGAACACTATGGGGTAACGGCGACGTATTGAGGGTGTGGCACAAAATCAGGGCATCGATAGAGTCGGAGGCGAAGGGGAGCTCGCTCGCAGTCCCAATTGTTCCGTTCGATGCCAGGTCTCTTTGCATTTTACTGGTAAGACGGAACACTCGCTGCGTCTTGACCATCTGCCTAAAATCTATTCCAGTGTCGGCTCCTGTTACCAGCATTTGATACCCAAAAACTTGCTCGAGCACTTGACTCAGCAAGAGGCTGAATTGGTTACTGAGTCGTTGGCCCATCGCTGTTTCTGCATACCAACTGGTCAAAACCGCATGATTCGTTGATTCTTCATGATGGGGGCTGGTCACGGTCATCGCTAAAGAGTAGCCTCCGAGAGCTTTGCCTAAAACAGGAACGGTATATGGAATCCTTGACTATATCGCCCATCAACGCTTTCAGCGATAACTATATTTGGCTGATCCGCAAGGGGAGCGAGGCTTTTGTCGTTGACCCGGGGGATGCTGATCCGGTACTCACAGCGCTGTCCCAGTCACAGCTTCAACTATCTGGCATTCTCATCACTCATCATCATTTTGATCACACCGGAGGCGTGGCTAAGCTACAAGCCGCAACTGGCTGCGAAACGTGGGGCCCAATCGACAGTCCAGCTGGTATATATGACAACACCCTACAAGAGGGTGATCTGCTGAGTGTGCTGGGCGCGGATTTTTCTGTGCTCGAAGTTCCCGGCCATACCCTAGACCACATCGCCTTTTACTCAGAGATAGAAGAGGCGATTTTCTGCGGTGATACGCTATTTGTCGGTGGGTGTGGTCGCATATTTGAGGGCAATCCGCCACAGATGCGAAGCTCATTAGAGAAGTTGCGGTGTTTACCTCCACAGACGCGAATCTTCTGTGCGCACGAGTACACGCTGGCGAATTTGCATTTTGCAAAACAGGTCGAACCTGACAATAAGCGGTTGGAGGTTTTCTTGGCAGAATGTGAAGAGAAGCGGCGAGCCAACCTGCCAACCGTGCCATCACTTCTGGGGGATGAATGTCAATACAACCCATTTTTGAGGTGGGATAGCTCCTCGGTGCAAGCGACCTTGAAGCAACTCGGGCGATTACAAGACAATAGTGATGACGCCGTATTCACTGCTGTTCGGGAGTGGAAAAATCAAGCTTAGATTTATCGATAGCAATTGCTGACAGTGTCAGTGACCATGCTTTCCGATAGCCTTTATTTGGGGTATCTTTCGCCCCCAGTTCTATTTCCGACTAAACCTTTTTGGCGCAACACGAGGAATTAAACCATGAAGCTGTTACCCGTATTATCTGTCGCTTTCTCTCTGGCTGTGACGGGCTATGCCGCGTCTGCATTAGCGGCACACCATGAATCAGGTGAGCATGCAGTTGCCGCGGAGCTTAATACGGCTGATACCGTATGGGCTTCTGGTGGTAGAGCGGTAGTTGCCGAAGTAGAGGGCGAGGTCACTGCCATTGATCTGGAGACTCGAGAAGTGGTGGTGCGAGGCCCAGCTGGTAATTTTCTCACCTTGAGTGCCCGTGAGGACGGCGTTGATCTTTCTAACATCGCTGTGGGCGATACGATCGTTGCTGACTATATTGCCTCTATAGAAGCCGAGGTTAGAGCGCCAACAGAAGAAGAAGCAGCCAACCCCTGGATCGTGGTGGGCGAAATGGGCAACACAACTGACGATGCTGAAATGACTGCAGCTGGTGCCGCTCGTTTGGTTCGGGCTGTTTGCACCATCGAAGCGATGGATCGCAATGGTAACGTTGTAATTAAGGACGCTCGTGACCGAATGCATACAGTAGGCGGTGTTGAACTCGAAAAGCTGGACAATGTCCGACTTGGGGACACCGTAGTAGTGGTCTTCACTGAAGCCTTGGTGCTGTCGTTGAAGGAAGTATAGGCGCCTTTTCTCCAGNATTAAAAAACCCGGCCTCAGCGCCGGGTTTTTTATTGGCGTAAGGCCAGCGCTTGGATCGCGGGAAAGTACAGTGCGGTCCTGATGGGAGCATCTGCGTCCCACCGATAGTTTTTCAACAGATCGGCATAGGTGTCGAGCTGGGCCTGATAGTTCATCATCTCTCTTGACTTAAAGCTCTCCTCATCCTCCTCAGTTTTTGGGCTACTAGTTTTATAGTCGACGACCCAGCGCACGCCCTCTTTTTCNTCGAAAAATGTGCGATCGATAACGTAGTGACGAACCTCTCCATCCTCNATACGAGTAATTTCCAACTCGCTGTGAGCCTCTGAATGACTGCTCAGTATCCAGCGCCCCATCGGACATTGCAGCGCGTTGGTTATCATTTCTGTGCATCGCGTCTCGACCCACTCAGCATCTGACTTATCGAGATTGGCCTTTAAGATGTTGGCGCGAATCCATGTCGTGATTTCATTGGTTATCTCCAAAGGCAATGGCGACTGCGCTGCCAGACGCTCAAGTATCCGGTGGGTGACAATGCCAAGAACACGCTCCCTGCGATTGTCCAGCCCGAGTCTGTCGCCATTTACCTCTGGTTGAATTGTATGTTCGCTTATACGGTCTGGGTATGACTTCAAGTGCTCTGGNAACGCTTCGCGTGCGATACGATANAAGGGNCTTTTGGCTTCCANCCCGTTTATGAGCCCGTCAGCAGANTGGGCTGAAGAGGCCGGTTCTGGGCCGACTTGATTTCTNGTAGCCGCTTTAATTTTTGTNTTTAACAACGATAACAATGCTCCTGNTGGAGCAGTAACCTCGCCCTCGCTNTCCAGTGTCTTTACTGTGCCACTGAGAAAGACCCCTTCCCGAGCACGAGTAACGCCCACGTAAAGCAACCTCTTGAGCTCTTCCTGCTGCTTCGCCTTTTGTAGCCAATTAAGGTAGTTGTAAAGAGTTGGCGCGAGTTTTTCCTGGTCGTCTGCCGCAATCAGGAGGCCTCTCGATGCTGCGCTCTCATGCCAGTGCCAGCGGAGTAGTTCGCGAGAGTTGGCTCGCGGCTGTTTCTGGAGGGCGGGCAAAAATACGTAGTCGAATTCGAGCCCCTTTGCCTTATGCAGAGTGAGCACTCTGACACTGCCAGAGGACTCTGAGCGGTCTAAGGAGATGCTGCTCAAATCGCTAATGATGCGATCCGTATTTAACCCTACACCAGAGGCCTCGGCACCGCGCAAAGCCTCAAAAAAAAGGCGAACACTGGGCAGTTCCTCTGGCAGCGCGGTTACTGGTCCTTTCAGTCGCAGCCAAATTTGTTCTATCCAAACGGGAAGCGCGAGACGGTCCCTCACCCTATTCGCCCAACGCAGTGTGGATATTAGCGTGTAGAGGCGATACCGCTCTTCTTCGGGTAGCGCCACCGCGCCATCGNCATCGACGATTTCGAGTAAATTAAAGGATTTTCCCGCTCTATCAGCGAGCAAGATCGCGAGAGAGTTCAGGCTGAGGCCTACCCAGGGTGAACGCATCAATGCCAGCGCTGCAACGTTCTCAGCTGGATTTTCAAGCCATCTGCATAACGATAATAGATCCTGCACAATCGCTTGCTCTGCCAGAGATTGCAGCGCGTCACCATCAAACACAATGCCTCGAGCGGCTAATGCTGAGACGATTTCCGTCGCGTGNGATTTAGCGCGAACCAAAATCGCGATCGACGCTTCAGGGTCGGTGCCCTGCAACGCCTCAATTCGCACTGCAATACGCTCTGCTTCCACCGACGATGGGTTTTCATCAAATAGATCAATATGAACCCCTTCTGGAACAGCCGGTTCAGCGGCTTCTCTGGTCGCGGTAGCAGTAACGTGTCTCACGCTCCCTTTATTGAGATCTTCGTCTCCCCCCATCAAATCAGCAAATACGTCGTTTACCCACTTCACTATGANGGGACGAGAGCGAAAATTTTGGGTCAGAGTAAGGGGTATGAGTTTCAGGCCGCTTAAGCCAGTGGCTGCCACTCGCATAAATAACGCGACGTCAGCGTATCGGAATCCGTAAATGGACTGCATCGCATCGCCCACAACAAACAGTGTTCGAGGCATCTCCGCCGTGGCATTGTGACTTGACCAATCTCGCGTTAGACGCCGCAAGAGTTCAGCCTGAGAGTGTGCGGTGTCCTGAAACTCGTCTACCAGAATGTGTTCAATTTGAAAATCGAATCGTTCCGCCACTGGTGAAGGGTTATCGTCAGGACCCAGTGCGTCACATGCCGCAAGTGCAATGTGGGTATGGTCAACAGCTCCCGCCTGCTGAAAAACAAGAAGCAGGTGCGCCTGAAGAACAGGGAGTAAAGTCGAAACAGTAACCACCAGCTGCCAATCCCTTCGATCACGCTGCAAACTGGGCAAATGCTTTATTTCATTGAGGTAATCGCACAGGCGCTCATCACCGCTAATATCACTCAGCAGCGCTACAAAGCGTCGTTTTGCTTCGCTGCCTTTTTCAAAGCCCTGGCGAATGGATACGCCACCCGGTTTTCTCCAGTCGCCGGCGGTCGTCAGCAACATACTCACCATAGTGCGCCAGTCTTCCAAAAATGCGGCATCGACGGTCAATTCTAGAGGCGCTAGCGCCATCACCAGGCGCGCCTCATTGAGCACATCAGACAGCTCAGTAAATCGCGCACCCAGTCTGGCCTTGGTCTCACTGAGTCGGTGGCACACAAGACTTGATACTGAATCAATAAGTATTGCCTCAGTACCAACGGGGTCATGGTGCTGGCCAATATGGGGCGCCCAGTCTCCCCTCCGTTCGAGCAGGGATACCAGTAACTCGCGGACCCTCACCCAGCGGTTGTCGAACTGACTTAACAATAAGCTGAGGGCGTCTCCTACCGCTCCTTGCTCACCGGTCTGAGCGAGGAATTGTGCTACGGCACGTTCATATAACTCGGTTGCGTCATCACGCGGATCACTGACACCACCCACTCCGCTGACTATTGGCATTCGACGGGTAATTTCGTGACAAAAGCTATCTATGGTTCGAATGTTGAGGGTAGATTGATCGAGTTGCCAATCGAGGCGATGGGCATGGGAAAGCAGTGACAGGGCTAGCTCTCGGGTTGTGGATTCGTGTGGAAAACGAATCGGTGCCGAGTGTCGCGCCTCCTCGAGTTTTTCGATAACTCTACTAGCCATTTCGCTGGCTGCTTTACGTGTAAATGTGATGGCGAGGACTTGTTCTGGACGACTCACCCTCGCCAGTAACGCTAGTAGCCTTTGTGTGAGAAGCTCAGTTTTACCGGAACCCGCAGGTGCGCTGACGCAAAAGCTTTGCGTCGGATCTATCGCAAGCAACCGATTTTGCGGATCGAGCGCACTCATTCGAAAGCCTCGTTTTCCGCTGAGGATCTCTGTGTGCGGCGAATCTGCTCGATACGACAAACGGGTTGTAAATCGCAGTGCTGACATGCGCTGGGGGACGGATCAATGCTGGCTACACCTGCCAGAAATGCTCTCGCCAACTCCTCCAATGCAGAGGCCCATTTAGCGACAAGCTTATCCCAATCTTCGGCCCATCCTTTTGTCTGCTGGGAAAGGCTTTTCTCAGGGGTCTGGGTGAGACCAAGATCGTTACCGAGAGGAATAAACTGCGTATCTCGGGTCAGTGGCGCGAAAGCGATACCCTTCAACTTCTGATCCAACAAGGTGTATAGCGGCAGCTGAGGCTCCTGTGGTCGCGGCCCTAACCATCGTGATTTGGCGGGCGCAGTTGATTTGTAGTCGATGACAATCCGACGACCATCCTCAAGTCTGTCTATTCTGTCTGGCCTCAAAGTCAATTNGAGACCGCTGATGTTAAGCGCAGATTCTTCCTCTAGACTCACTACGGTAAACGGAATTTTTCTATCTCGCTCTTGATTCATCCATGCAGTCACGACATCAATACAAAAAGCTTGCTCCAGCTGCCAGCAGCTCTCCCCTACTCGCGCGCGCAGGCTGAACCCGCTGCGTTCGGCATCNGCTTCTAGTTTGTTCAGTGCTGTCATAGCGGCGCGCTCGATTCGTTCTAGCAGCACCGTCTCGGCGATATCCAGCAATGCGGCCTGTGATGATAAGCCGTGCCATAAATAAAACATCATTTCGTGAAGCAACAGACCTCGCTCAATCGCGGTAAATCCGAACGCTTCGGAGCCGAGTAGAGTTACTTTAATTCGATGTTTGATAAAAGCTTTGAAGCCACAGGATGCCTGATCTCGAATAAGGCCACTGCCCCCGGTACTTTGTTGAGCTGCCANAGGGACGCGTTCATCAACCGCCATCTCCTCAACTTGCCGANGCGCCAACCAGCGAGACGGCGGAAACCAGCCTGTTTCAATTGTGCCCTCAAATCCGGCAATCAGGCCGCTGGGCTGCCGAGGCAGTCCACGATCCAGTTCGTGATAACTCACAACCGTTTCTGTGCTTCCCGCGCACCAGATTTCAAGTAATTTTTGGCTATGTGCGAGTAAACGAGGCCCGTTAAGTTCCTGAAAATCGAATCGCTTCTGGATGGAAGCAGGCAGAAAAGCGTCCAGTCTTGGCGCGNGCGGGAAAACGCCTTGCTGAGCGCCACAAATCCACATTCCCTCAAATTCGAGTCCAATCGCTTCTAATGGTCCCATTACTCGAATACTGTCATGGGGTGTCTTGGGCTGAAATGCGATATTCGAAAGCGATTGCCGCCAGAGGGTCAGCGCTGCCTCATGAGTCTGAATGGGGAGAACAGCCGATAGCGCTCCTAGTGCATCCAGGCTGACATCAAAGCGATCCAACTGTTGATACTCGATGGAATCCAGCGATGCGCGACAAGGCCACCTCCAGATTTGAAGTCGGCTTCGAATCCACTGGCCCCAAGCAGACANCGTCTTTTTGCCACGATGACTTTTGTCACTANGCAGTGCAATCAGTATCGCTTTAAGCGGGGTGTCTGATGCGTAACGCGTCAACAAATGAAGCGTTTGGTCCATGCTAATTTCAGTGATCCCAGACCGGAACAAGCGTTCAACGACCTCTAATGCATTTGGCGATGGGTTAGATAACAAGCCGGGGAAAAACGGTGACCGCATGAGCGCCAACCAGTCACTCCGAGAAAGCGGGCGGAGCTCCCACTGCAGGGCTATCATGGCGTCTCGGAACATGGGTGTCATACCAAGCGGCATTCCAGTTGAGAAATTCACCGGCAAGTCGTTGTACTGGGCATCGAGACAGTCGAACTGCGCCCGCAAAAAGTATTCCAGTTGGGCCCGGTCTCGCTCCAAATCGAGTAAGACGATGGCGCTTCTTTTGTCAGGCAGAGCACTCATGGAATGTGCCCACACGGCGGCAGCCGCTAACTCATCTTCCCGAGTAGCAAAGCGTCTCACGATGGGGACTCTGTCATCATGACTTGTGATCTTTGGCGTTATTACAGCGAGCTCACTGAGGTGCTCCAAAGCCGTTCTCGTGATTGGCGGCAGCTCAGGAAATTCATAGAGCGCTATTGGTGTCGATTCGGCAGGCAGCGACAGTAATTGCTCGTAGGCCTGATAGCGTGTTGCCCCATTTATCTTTTGCATCTGGTCCTGAAACTTTCTGGCCCAGCGAGCGAAAACCACGCAGTCTTCCTCAAATTGAAAATGTCCCCATAGGTCAGAGATTTCGGAGCCGCCATACATACTTAACTTGTCCCAGGCCGCTTTTGCACGAATCGCGGTGGCTCTCGGCTGGGTCAGGCTAAAACTATTATTGCGCGAGACGTCCTTTCGAATAATGTCATCCCACAGCGCCGCTTGTTGCTCGGTGCTCAGTAAACGTTGCAGTGGCAACCTGCCATCTTCCACCGCATTAATCCAAGCACGCTCTAACCAAGCATCGACCGGTTCCACCAAAATTCGAAAGGCTACAGGTTGAGTCGTCTGCCGATGTGTCGTCCATGCTTCAACAATTTCTCTTGCCAGTCGTTTGCCCGGGGTAAGAATCATATGGTCCTTCTTTAAGAAAGACTCAAACTGGTGAACGTCGATATTGCGCCTCATGCTTAAAGTATCCCACGCCCAATTAAGCGAGGAAATCTGATTACGCAATCACAGCTGAACAACGATTGTCTGAGATTAACGCGACTTGTTGACTCGAGACCAAACGGGAAGGCAAGAAAGCAGGTAAACTGCGCCGCTCTATTACGTTCGCAATTCCGCAGGGAGATGGACTGCTTGTCTACTATCCAAATAGATAATATCAACGTCAAGAATCAACGCATTCTGATATCTCCTGCTGAGCTTAAGGCGCGCGTGACGATATCAAACGAAGTGTTTAAATTTGTCGCGCAAAGCCGGGNGCAGATAGAGCGCGTTCTCGATCGAGACGATCCACGCATCATCGTCGTGCTCGGTCCCTGTTCAATTCATGATGTGGATGCCGCCCTAGATTATGCCGAGCGGCTGAAAGCGTTATCCGAGACCGTGAGTGACACTTTGCTTTTGGTTATGAGGGTCTACTTTGAGAAGCCGAGGACCACGGTGGGCTGGAAGGGATTGATCAATGACCCCTTTCTCAACGATACCTTCGAAATCGAAGTTGGTTTGCAGAGGGGTCGCCAACTTCTGGGAGACGTACTCGCTATGGGCCTGCCCACGGCTACCGAAGCCTTGGATCCCATCACACCTCAGTATCTTCAGGATCTGATTTGCTGGTCTGCGATTGGAGCAAGGACTACTGAATCACAGACCCACCGCGAGATGGCTAGCGGATTATCATCACCGGTAGGCATCAAAAATGGCACTGACGGCGGTCTGGATGTGGCCATTAACGCATTGCAGTCTGTCTCAAAATCGCATCGCTTCCTCGGTATTAACTCGGATGGCAAGGTGTCGGTGTTTGAGACCCACGGCAACTGCCATGGACATATTGTGCTTCGGGGAGGGAACTCCGGACCCAATTATGCGAGCCCCTATATCGCCGCATGTGAGGAAGCTCTCCTAAACGCAGGTCTCTCCACGACGATTATGGTCGATTGCAGTCATGCCAATTCGCAAAAAGATCCTTCTNTCCAGCCTGCTGTCGCTCGCGATGTGGCAGCGCAAATTGTGGCAGGCAATCGCTCTATTGTTGGNCTGATGCTCGAAAGTAACCTGGAGGCGGGTAGCCAGAGCATTTCGGCAGACGCCTCAAGTTTGCGCTACGGGGTCTCCATTACGGACGGCTGCATTAGTTGGNCCAGCACNGAGGCGCTCATCGATGAGCTGGCGGAGACGCTGCGANGCTCAGTTGAAGCNCGGCGGCGTGCATCCACCTGAGGCNCCCTAAGCTAATAATAAGCCTGACTGCGATCGGTATGATCCGTGGTATCGCGCACCCCAGCTAGCTGAGGTATTTGTTCCAGAAGCGTTTTCTCGACGCCTCCTTTTAGCGTCATATCGACAGCGCTGCACCCCTGACACCCACCGCCGAAACGAAGTATGGCAAACTGATCTTCAGTGACTTCGATCAGGGACACTTCACCACCATGTGCAGCAAGCGACGGGTTGATTTCGTTGTAAAGAACATAATTAATTCGATCTTCGATGGGACTGTCGTCCGCTACTCTGGGCATTTTTGCGTTGGGCGCTTTAATTGTCAGTTGGCCACCCATTCTGTCGGGGGAGTAATCAACGAGTGCATCNTCNAAAAAGGGAATGCTTCGACTCTGAAACCAAGCCTTGAAGCATTCAAATTCTTGCTCAACATCACCCTCCTCGAGGTCCCCCTCGCGGCAGTAGGCGATACAGGTTTCCGCTCTCGGCGTTCCCGGGTCATTGATAAACACCCGTACGCCAAGCGCATCCTCCTGTTTTGACAATAGTTCCGCCAAATATTCTTGAGCTGATTCAGTGATGGTAATCATGATTTTCGTTTTAATACCTGAGTAAAACACTCGGATAATAACCGGATTGCTGTTGGCTGCCAATCTAAAGCGGNCATTCCTCACGTAACGGCGCGACAGTGAACCGACAAGCCCATCGATAGACTANTTTTAGGGCTCGTTACGCGATGCCCGATCAGCCGGAAAGGTTTACACTTCNCTGTGTGTGCTAAACCGGTGTTTGACCAATGGCCGCGCCAAGACATGATCATGAATCACCAAAAACCTGTGGTATCGATCCACAAGACAATGGAGACCTGACCACGGAAGAAACGTCATTAACATGGGCCCAGACCATTCTCTCCGGACTCTCAGCTGCTATCGGTATTCAAAGTGCGGCCACTAGGGATCGAGACTTCGCAAGAGGTTCCCTGCTGCAATTTGTAGTTGTTGGCGTTGTGCTCACGGGACTATTTATTGGTGCATTGCTACTCGTGGTCACATCACTCCTGCCATGACATCCGAGCCCGATCTCGTTGCATTGTGTGCAGATATTAAACTGGCCATACCCAGGATTGACCAACATTCTTCACAAACGCCATTACTACGAATACAAGCGCTTGATCAACTCATTGATGGCGAAGTCCTACTGAAAGCTGAATGCTTACAGGCAACGGGCTCGTTCAAGATCCGGGGTGCGCTGAATGCGATGTCCGCTATAACAGGGCAAGGCGATATCAATGCGGTTGTCGCTTTTTCATCCGGTAACCACGGTATTGGTGTGGCTTACGCCGCGCGCTGTCTTGGAACAGCCGCGACAATCGTGCTGCCCAGTGATGCCCCTCAGACAAAAGTCCGGCAAATCATCTCCTTGGGCGCTAGGGTTATTTATTACGATCGACAGACTGAAGATCGGGAGCAGATTGCCAACGCCTTGCTCGTCGATACTTCAGTGGCTTTGATAAAGCCTTACGATGATTGGCATACGATAGCGGGTCAGGGTACCTGCGGCGCAGAAATACAAACGCAGGCCCCGGGCGAGCTCGATAGCGTCATTGTGTGCGCAGGCGGGGGCGGTCTCGCGGCTGGTGTGGGCACCTATCTCAGGTCTCATCAGCCGAGGTTGAGTGTCTATACGGCGGAACCAGAGGATTGGGCAGACCACCAGCAATCCTTTGCAGCTGGACGGAGGATTGCACTCACCGCTACCATTCCCACGCTATGCGATGGACTCATGGCACGTGAGCCGGGAGCCCTCACATTTGCTATTAACACACTCAACCACACACAAGGCCTGTCAGCGCCTGATAGCCGGGTCGTTACAGCAATGCGGTTAGTGTGGCAGCATTTGGGATTGCGCCTTGAACCTAGCGGCGCAATTGGTGTGGCTTGCCTGTTGGCCTGGCCTGAGCGATTTCAGGGACAGCGGGTAGCGATAACGCTGAGTGGCGGTAACGTAGACAAGCCGCTTTTTGAAAGTTTGATCAGTTTAGCTGGGTAAGCCGTTTAACCAGATAATGAGTGTCAGCAGAACAACGCTAATGATACCGGTGGCGGCCATTGCATCCGCCATGCCGTCTTCGATTTTGCTTTTTGACATAAACTAAGACCTCTGTATGGTTGGCTTGGCGTACCATGCGCTGCCGAAGCCGCGCATTTTAACGCTTGTATCTGAATTGCCAAGTCCCCTTATATTCAGTCAGATAGCCGCGATTCTCGGCATGCCTCGCGAGTAACGCTAACAGACGCAAAGGGCTCGACAGAGGCCTTTCGGTATATTTTTATGATTAATTGGAGAATAGTAAAGTGATGAATTTCGAAATAGTTAAAAATAAATGCTTGGCCACATTTACAGCTATTATCGCAATGACAATTGGCTGGGGTGCTTCTGCAGTGGCTGAGCCGGTTACGTCAATTGAGAACTTTTTTCAGCCCGATGGCGTCATCGCCACGGCTGAAACCTACCCTACTCTCGAAACTGCGCGGCAGTTACTCATAGCCCAAGGTCGGGCCGCGGTAAACAAAATAGCCCACAACCGTGAGCTCACACCTACTGACGATCAGCCAGTTGTGAGAATGAACCGAGACACCTATTACGGCTTTGCGGTAGTCGACATCTTGGGTGGAGCCTCTATCACTATTCCGCCCGTGCCAGAGGGTAAGTACGTATCGGTTCAACCCGTGACAATGGACCACCGCATCCAGCCCATGTCTTATGGTAGCGGCACCTTTGAGCTTGCGGCTCACTCCGGTTCACATATGTATCTCGTTATTCGTTTAGACAGCACGCTAACTGAAGCTGAAGCGAACGCCGTTCAAGATGGCATGGTGATCAATGCGGCTAGTGCTAAACCATTCTCTGCGGAACCCGTGAACCGGGAGAGTTTTGAGGCCGTAGAGCTCTCTTTACGCCAGAAGTTGCCCGCATTGGTGGCGGCGTTTGGTCCGAACTTGGTCTACGGCATGTTTACGGCGCCAACAGATGCGTCAAGGGGCCTATACAACGCTGATAAGTACACGGTCGGTGCAGCGATCGGTTGGGGCGGCGCGCAGCTTGCCGACAATCTTTACGAGAGTTCGCCAGATCTCCCTGCAGAGGGTTGCTATTCAGCGACTTTTGAAGATCCCGATAATGGCGCGTTCTGGTCTTTTACCGTTTACGACGAGAACGGGTTTATGTTCGATGATATCGCGCACATGAGCTCTGACATCGGGACAGCGAATGAGGATGGCACCTATACCGTAAATATGGGATGTGGTGCGGATGCCCTAAACAACCTACCCATCAAGAATGATACCGGGGTCTTCAACTTCATCGTCCGGCATTATATCCCGTCTGATCGTGTGAAGTTTGGCGGATACCGGTTGATGCCTCTCATTAAGAAAGTCGACTGAAGCAACCGAGGCCATGGACAGCGGCATTACTTTTACCTTTGCCGTTATCTTTTTGGGAGCGGCCGTGCTGTCGTCGCTGGCGTTGTATGCCCGGCAGCCCATTATCATTGCCTATATCGCACTAGGGGTCGCGCTGGGCCCCTACGGAGCAGGGCTGGTCTCTGATACCAATCTGGTATCCGGTGCAGGTCACGTAGGCATTATTTTGCTGCTGTTTTTATTGGGACTCGATATGAAACCCAGCGCACTTTGGAACAGTTTGCGGCAATCTACACTGGTTGCTGTGTTTAGCACCTCGGTCTTTGCGCTGGCGGGCTACTCTATCAGTCGCGCTTTTTCTTTTAGCCACCTGGATTCGCTTCTTATAGGAGCGGCATTGGTTTTTTCCTCAACCATTATTGGAATCAAGCTATTACCGACCACGGTACTTCATCACAAACATTTGGGCGAATTAATGATCGCCCTCCTGCTCTTTCAAGATGTAATTGCAATCATTGTATTAGTTGTAATGGAGAGCGTAGGCGCAGGTGACTACTCGGCTCGAGACTTGTTGAGGCCTCTTGTCACACTGCCAATACTAGCGTTGGTGAGTTGGGTAAGCGTTAAAAGCGTTTTGCTCACCTTAATAAAGCGCTTTGATCGCTATCACGAGTACATCTTTCTGCTGTCAATTGGTTGGTGCCTTGGTATGGCTGAATTGGCGATTTGGATGGGATTGTCGGCGGAGATTGGCGCATTCGTAGCAGGGGTCAGTATTGCCAGCAGTCCGATCGCACAATACATCGCCATAAGCCTAAAACCCCTGCGGGATTTTTTTCTGGTAGTGTTCTTTTTCTCGGTAGGCAGCGGACTCGATCTGCAGGCACTTCCGAGAGTGGCGTTACCTGCGGTCGCCATGGCGACGCTNTTTCTANTACTCAAGCCAATCGTTTATCAGTGGTTGGTGAGGGGAGTATTCGAAGAGCCAAAACTGGCATGGAATTTGGGGCTCCGCNTAGGACAATGCAGTGAGTTCTCACTACTAATCGCTTTTCTGGGAACGGCCAAGGGCCTGCTTAGTGCAGATGCCGCCACGGTGATACAGGCATGTACAATACTGACGCTGCTGGTGTCGTCCTACCTCGTCGTGCTGAGATTACCCAACCCGATCGCCATCTCAGAGCACTTACGTAGAGATTAGTGCGGCGCGTCTCGTTCTGCGCAGCACGCCTTGAGCGTGGCTGCGCAAAACAACTTTAGTGGCTAAATTGCCGCTTCCAGCGCGGGTAGTGCCTCGAACAGGTCTGCCACCAGGCCATAGTCTGCCACCTGAAAAATCGGCGCATCCTCATCCTTGTTGATGGCGACAATGACTTTACTGTCCTTCATGCCAGCTAGGTGCTGGATTGCTCCTGATATTCCAACCGCGATGTAAAGATCCGGAGCGACAATTTTTCCTGTTTGCCCCACCTGATAATCATTAGGGACAAAGCCAGCGTCCACCGCGGCACGTGACGCGCCGATCGCTGCGTTGAGTTTGTCCGCGATACCCTCTAGCAGACTGAAGTTGTCGCCGTTCTGCATACCCCTTCCGCCGGAAATAACCACCGACGCGGAGGTCAGCTCTGGCCGATCAGAGACCGCCACTTCTTCTCGAATAAATTGTGAAACACCCGCGTCGTGCACTACTGTGCAGCTCTCAATCGTTGCCGCCCCACCCTCTGTAGGTCCGGCGTCAAATGCGGTGGTACGGACCGTAATTACTTTTTTAGCATCGGTTGACTGCACAGTGGCAATGACGTTGCCCGCGTATATCGGGCGCGTGAAAGACTCTGCACTCTCGACCGACAGAATGTCTGAGATCTGTCCCACGTCTAGTAGGGCTGCCACGCGCGGCATTACGTTCTTGCCATTCGCTGTTGAGGCCGCCAATAAATTATCGTATTCGGCACCAACCTCTGCGACCAACAGGCTGACATTCTCTGCGAGCTGATGCTCATACGCTGCATTATCAGCGCAGATAACCTTAGCAATACCAGGAACTTGCGCCGCTGCTTCTGCAACTCCGTTACAACCTCCGCCAGCAACGAGAATATCAATATCACCACCAAGCACCTGAGCAGCAGCTACTGCGTTCAAAGTCGCCGCCTTAAGAGAGGCGTTATCGTGTTCTGCAATGACGAGCGTTTTCATGAGATCACCTTTGCTTCGTTTTTCAGCTTATCAACCAACTGTGCGACGTCTTCTACTTTAATACCAGCCGCGCGTTCCGGCGGCGGTGCAACACTGGATTGCATAACGTGAGTCTTAACCTCCACTGAAAGCTGCTCGGGAGAGAATGTCTCAAGTGGCTTTTTCTTTGCCTTCATAATATTGGGAAGAGAGGCATAGCGTGGCTCGTTCAAACGCAAATCTGTTGTAATAATCGCCGGCAATTTTAGCGAGACAGTCTGTAATCCACCGTCGACTTCACGCACGACTTCAACTGACCCCTCTCCCACCTCAACCTTAGATGCAAAAGTGCCCTGGCCCATCCCGGTAAGCGCACCCAGCATTTGACCGGTTTGGTTGTTATCGCCATCAATAGATTGCTTGCCCATTATCACCAAATCGGGGGATTCTTGCTTTACCACTGCCTTGAGTAGTTTAGCCACAGACAAAGGTTCCACAGTACCGTCAACTTCTACATGAATGCCGCGGTCTGCACCCAGAGCAAGCGCCGTACGGATCTGCTCCTGACAACCACTGCCACCCACCGATACGGCAACGATTTCTGAGATCGTTCCTGACTCTTTTAGTTTTACGGCCTCTTCAACAGCAATCTCGCAAAAAGGGTTAATTGCCATTTTCACGTTATTCAGATCAACGTCAGAGCCATCAGCTTTAGCTCGCACTTTGACGTTGTAGTCCACCACGCGTTTCACCGCGACCAATGCTTTCATGGTGTCTCCAGATTCAGTATGAAACTGTATGCAGATTGTCAGATTAGGTGTGTTTTGAACACACCGTTTAAGCTCTCAGAAAGGGGAAAAGGTCAGTGCCTCCGACCTCGACATCGCCTGTTCTCCTTCGCGGCTTAGTGTATCATGCCGTCGAATTTGAAATCACCTTACACCCCTGATTTGCCATGAATTTAGGTGATAGTGGACATAACCTGATGGCAACAATCAAACAGCAGAGGTAGATGTGGAAAGAGAATCGATGGAGTTTGACGTTGTGATCGTTGGCGCGGGCCCAGCAGGGCTCAGCGCAGCGATCAAACTCATGCAATTGAGTGAGGCCCAAGGTCGTGAAACCACGGTATGCGTGGTGGAAAAAGGCTCGGAGGTTGGTGCCCACGTGTTGTCCGGAGCCGTTCTTGAACCCAGAGCTTTGGAAGAGTTAATCCCAGATTGGAAGGAGCGTGGTGCGCCGCTCAACACCCCAGTAACAGGAGATACCTTTTACTTCTACACCAGCGACAAGTCAGCGATCAAGTTGCCCGGGTTCGCTATTCCTCGCCCTACCCATAATGACGGCAATTTTATTGTCTCAATGGGAAATGTGTGTCGCTGGTTGGCTGAACAAGCCGAGGCCTTGGGCGTTGAAATCTATCCAGGCTTCGCTGCTGCAGAGGTGTTATTTCACGATAACGGCGCCGTCAAGGGTATCGCAACGGGCGAAATGGGTGTTGGCGCTGACGCACAACAGAAAGACAGCTATGTGCCCAGCATGGAATTGCACGCCGCCTATACCATTTTTGCTGAGGGCTGTAGAGGTCATCTCGGCAAGCAGCTCATTGCACATTTTGAGCTCGATAAAGACAAAGATCCGCAACACTACGGCCTTGGAATCAAGGAGGTATGGAAAATATCTCCGGAAAAACATCAGGAGGGCTTGGTCGTTCACGGGATCGGTTGGCCTCTTTCGGAGTCCGGTTCTAGTGGCGGCGCCTTTCTTTATCATGCTGAAAATCATGAAGTTTACGTGGGGCTTATCGCCGACCTGAACTACAGCAACCCCTATGTGAGCCCATTTGAAGAATTCCAGCGATGGAAAACCCATCCCAAGACACGAGCAGTGCTTGAGGACGGGGAGCGTATCGCCTACGGCGCAAGAGCCCTGGCAAAAGGTGGGCTGAATTCCTTGCCGGAAATGGCATTCCCGGGCGGAGTTTTGGTCGGTTGCGATGCGGGAACGCTTAATAGCGTAAAAATCAAAGGTAACCACACTGCCATGAAGAGCGGCATGTTGGCGGCAGAAAGTATCATGTCGGTACTTCAGTCAGAGGGCGATGCTCCCGCACAACTGGATTATTCAACACGCCTCCAGGATTCCTGGCTGGGTAAAGAGTTACGCAGCTCTCGTAACTTCTCGGGTTTTATGCACAAATTTGGCACGCTGCTTGGTGCCGCTATGGTGTGGATTGATCAAAATCTCTTTGCGGGGCGGCTGCCGTTTACATTGCACGACACCAAGCCAGACCATGCATGCCTGCTGGAGGCAGACAAAGTCGCGCCTATTCACTACCCCAAGCCCGATAACTCGCTCACTTTCGACAGGCTTTCATCTGTTTTTCTTTCCAATACGAACCATGAAGAAGATCAGCCCTGTCACCTTACTTTGCGTGACAGCAGTATTCCGGTGGCCATTAATTTACCTAAATTTGCAGAGCCCGCACAGAGATACTGCCCCGCGGGTGTATACGAGATCGTGGAGGAGTCGGAGGGGCCACGGTTTCAGATAAATGCGCAGAACTGCGTACATTGCAAAACCTGTGACATCAAGGACCCGTCACAGAATATTGTCTGGGTGACGCCTGAAGGTTTTGGTGGCCCAAATTACCCCAACATGTAGATACGACTAGATTAGCGAAAACGAGACGCCATCGCTGGTAATACGGTGGTTATCATCGGCGAGCGCCACGAGGCGATACCATGCCGCTCTCGAGCACAGTGCTGTCAGGCCGTGGGTCAAGCTAATATAAGCCGCTCCATTGGCCTTCGGCTCAGGCCTGAGCGGGTGACTTGTGGAAACCGGGAATTGACCTCCCGCGTTCAGGGAGGCACGAATCACCGTTCTACCCTCCTCCACTTCGACCTCAAAGTCATTGATGATCAAGGGATGCAAGGCAACGGTAACAAGGCACTTTTCTACCGGCGTCACGAGGTAATACGCGCCGTCATCTTCTCGCCTGAGAATGCCCGCGAATAACTGCCATAACTCTTTTCGCCGGATAGGTAAGCCTTCGTGATACCAGGTCCCATCGGCGGTAATAGTCATATCGACTTCACCGCAGTAAGTGGGGTTCCACTTATCGAGCGGAGCTGGTGGCCTTCCGTTAATAGATGAGGCCGAGATCCCTCGAAGGCGTCGATGATGCCCATCGGGAATGCTCCCTGCCAAANCGCGCAACCGGCTGTCTTCGTACTTGCCCCCACTCATGCTCAGAAATCCTGAGAATTACCTCACCGAATAATGATGTCGGCGGTATCACGCTGAAATTTGAGGTACTCATCAAAACTCAGCCTCTGTTGCTCCATACTACGCCGACTCATCAAAGTTTCCGCTTCAGAGGCAGTCAATCCTGCGATGGAACCTGGGGTAACGCGTGCCAGCTGAATCAAGGCATGCCCGGCCCCCGGCACAGCGACAACGCGCAGTGTGCTCGTCGCGCCGGCTGCCATCGCGAATGCGGTTTCAAGCACAGGTCTCGGCAACTGGCTCGCAAGGCGAGTGGTGGCAAGCTCTACGCGCCATTCAAGATCGAGCGTCGTCGCCACACTTTCGAAGCTGGCGCCTCCAATTAAGGCCTGTTCCGCAACTGCCTGCAACTTCGTCAAAGCCTCTGACTCAAGCTCAATGCGCAGCCGTTCCACAATCTCCCCCTCAACTTCGGGAAACGGAGACACCTGAGTTGGTTTAATCTCATTGATACGAAGGACGACGAAGCGCTTGCTCGATAACTCAACAACCTCACTGCTGTTGCCCTCCTCAAATACTTCTTCTGTAAATGCGATCTCGCGCAAAGCGGCGTCAGCAAAGAGGCCACTGCCGGCATCTCTAGAAAAAGCTTCCGAACGTTGGACAGCAGCATCGATCGCAGAAGCAGGGCCGACCAGGTCGGGCGCGTTAAATACCAAGTCGCGAAGCGCTTCTACCGCGACTAATAAAGCACGCTCTGCCTCGGCGGATTCAATAGACTCCCGCAGCTCGTCCTTGATATCTTCGTAACTGACCGCCTCACCAGCGATTCGCTCTTCCAATCGTATAAAGTGGGTTCCTGCGTCAGTCACTACTGCCTCTGAGACCTCGCCGGGCGATTGCAGGGCGGCGATCGCGGATTCCATTTCTTCGGGGAAAGCGGTGCCATCAGTAAAGCCGAGCGCCCCACCTTGACTTGCTGAACCAATGTCATCGGACAGTTCCTGCGCTATTGCGGCAAAGTCTTCGGCCAAGGCCAGTCTCTCGGAAACCTCAGACACTCGACGTGCAAAATCTGACTCTGATTCCTCCTCGCCGGCGATAAGAAGAACGTGTGAGACTTGTGATTGTGTGGTGACGGTGTACTCGTCCCGCACCGATTCAAACTGTTGGCGAATCGTGGCTTCGTCGACTTCCACTGTGAAATCATCAGGCGTTATTAAAATGTAATCGACCACTACCTGCTCTGGCTTTAGAAAATCGGATTGGTTGGTCTCGTAGTAGGCTTGCACAGTACTGTCGGAGAGTGCCTCACTCTCGAGCAGGGTTCCTTCGGGAATAACCAGGTAGCGCACGTCCCTCTCCTCCGCAACCAAGTCCGCCATAGCCGATAGCTCTCGCTGGGTAACAAACTCACTTTCACTGACCGCAGCTTCCAGTTGGGTCAGCACAATATCTTCTGCCTGCAACCGCCTGAATCGCTCCGGCGTGTAGCCAGCATTGGCAAGGACACTTTTATAAGCGTCAGTGGAAAACGCGCCATTAAGTTGAAACGCATCGATAGCAGTAATGGACTTGCCCACTTGTGCGTCAGATGCAACGAGCTTGAGCTCAGACGCTTTTTGTAATAACAGCGCTCGCTGAATCAGCGATTCTAGCGCGCGGGGTTGTAGCCTCTCATCATCCAGCATCGCCGGATCGATCGATTCGCCGAGAATGCCGATTAGCTGCCTCTTTTGTTGCGTGACGGCTTCTTGAAGCGCGATGGGCGAGATTTCTTCGCCATTGACTTCTGCAACTGAGGTACCCGCTCCGCCGGGCAAGAGCGTCTCCAAACCAAATGCAGCAAAAGACAAAACGATCAAGCCAATAATGATCTTTGCAGTAGTGCCCTGGGCGCCTTGGCGCATGGATTGAAGCATGGTGGTTCATTTCTCCCAGTGTGGCTGATTAGCGCTCGCCGTCACTGATGTCAGGCTTGGTAATCACAATATGCAGGCTTATTACGTAAAGAAGGCGCTCTCCGGCGCCTTCTACGGTTCACCGCTCCTGGCGGCAACGAAAGTAGGTTGAAGTTACTTGTTAACAGCGTCCTTCAGTGCTTTACCCGCTTTGAAGCCGGGTGTATTTGAAGCCGCAATCTGAATGGTTTCACCGGTGCGTGGATTGCGCCCCTGACGTGCAGCCCGGGCCTTCACAGCAAAAGTACCAAAGCCAACAAGCGATACGCTTCCGCCCTTGGCTAGTGCATCCGTAATCGCGCCAATCGCCGCATCGAGCGCTCGCCCGGCCGAAGCCTTGGAAAGATCCGCGTCCGCGGCAATGGCATCAATCAAGTCATTTTTGTTCACATTATACCCCTTGAGTCTGTTGAGCTAAATTGCGTGGCACCTGCCATAACACTGTAATAGCCTACTCCTCAGACTGTTGAGGGTCAACGGATGTAGCGCTCGAAATCAATGGGATCTGGGCCGTTTTGTCTCATTTGTTGCGGCTGAGGGGTCCTCAGTCGTCGAGAGTGACGTCCATTCCTTCATATAATCTTCGTCTGATAGTGGTTCCGGGGAGTACTCGAGTGCAAGGGAGAGCACCTCATCGATCCATTTTACGGGTCGAATCTCGAGGTTCTTTTTAATATTGTCGGGCACCTCTTGTAGGTCCCGTTCGTTTTCATGAGGGATAATCACGGTTTCAATCCCACCTCGTCGCGCGGCAAGGAGCTTTTCCTTCAGGCCTCCGATCGGTAGCACTTCTCCTCGCAGCGTAATCTCGCCAGTCATGGCCACCTCGGCTCGGATCGGGATGTTGGTAAAACTGCTCACTAGTGCGGTGCACATGGCAATTCCCGCGCTGGGCCCGTCTTTTGGAGTCGCGCCCTCAGGCACATGAATATGCACGTCCCGCGTATCGTGCAGTGCCGCCGCAATACCCCATGGTTGAGATTTAGCTCTGACGACCGTCATCGCCGCCTGAATCGATTCTTGCATCACATCGCCCAGGGAGCCGGTCTTGACCAGGCGACCTTTTCCTAAGGTAGACGCCACCTCTACGGTGAGTAATTCTCCGCCCACAGAGGTCCAGGCTAATCCCGTCACCTGTCCTACTTTGTTTTCTTTTTCTGCAGTACCAAAGCTAAACTTTCTTACCCCCAGCACGTCGGGCAGCATATCTGGCGTGATCTCTTGTCCGGGTGAGCGCTCCTTGAGAGCGAATGCTTTCACCACTTTCCTACACACCTTCGCTATTTGCCTCTCCAGCGCTCTGACGCCCGCTTCACGAGTGTAGAAGCGGATAATGTCCAGACAAGCCGCCTCTGAAAGGGAAATCTCATTTACCTTTAAACCATTTAGTTTCGTCTGCTTCGGAATCAGGTAGCGCTGGGCAATATTGAGTTTTTCATCTTCTGTGTAGCCGGGGATTCTGATCACTTCCATGCGGTCAAGTAGCGGGCCTGGGATGTTCATCGTATTAGAGGTGCAGACAAACATTACATCTGACAGATCGTAGTCGACTTCTAGATAATGGTCGTTAAAAGCATGATTTTGCTCGGGATCTAATACTTCCAGCATGGCAGAAGCGGGATCCCCGCGGTGATCCATTCCCATCTTGTCGATTTCATCAAGGAGAAACAGCGGGTTGCGAACACCTGCTTTGGACATTTTCTGAAGCAACTTTCCTGGCATCGAGCCAATGTAGGTTCGACGATGTCCACGAATCTCTGCTTCATCCCTAACACCACCCAATGCCATGCGAATGAATTTCCTGTTGGTGGAGCGCGCAATAGATTCCCCTAATGACGTTTTGCCAACGCCGGGTGGGCCCACCAGGCAAAGTACCGGGCCCTTGAGCTTCTTGACGCGTTTTTGCACCGCCAGATACTCGAGGATACGCTCCTTCACTTCCTCCAGCCCGTAGTGGTCCTCGTCCAAAACCTGCTGCGCCTTCTTTAAATCATGGCGTACCTTGCTGCGTTTGAACCACGGAATACTGACCATCCAATCGAGATATCCTCGCACTACAGAAGCCTCTGCAGACATCGGAGACATCATCTTGAGCTTGCCCAGTTCCGCATTGGCTTTATCTAAAGCCTCCTCGGACATTCTTGCCTCGGTAATTTTGTTTTGCAGATCGTCAATCTCGTTAGGCGCGTCATCCATCTCGCCGAGTTCTTTCTGAATCGCCTTCATCTGTTCATTCAGGTAGTACTCGCGCTGGCTTTTCTCCATCTGTTTTTTAACTCGCCCGCGAATTCTTTTTTCCACCTGAAAAAGATCTATTTCTGCGTCCATTAGAGACTGCAGATGCTCAAGTCGCGCACGGATGTCCATCATTTCCAATATGCGCTGCTTCTCCTCAAGATCTACACTCATATGCGCAGATATAGTGTCGGCAAGCCGACCGGGCTCATCAATACCAGAAAGTGATGTCAGTACCTCTGCAGGCACTTTTTTGCTCAGGCCAACGTACTTTTCGAACTGCTCGACGGTCACCCGCACAAGCGAGGCGCCGTCCTTTTCTCCCAGCGACTCAGACTCGATCTCACGAACAGATGCGACTGCGAACTGATCCTCTTCGTCAACTGCGAGAACCGCCGCGCGATAGCTACCCTCAACTAACACCTTGATTGTGCCGTCGGGGAGCTTCAGCAGTTGTAAGATATTCGATACGGTTCCCACCTGATAAAGATCATCGGCGCCCGGCTGATCGTCACCTGCGTTACGCTGAGCCACGAGCAATACCTGCTTGTTATCGAGCATGGCATGCTCTAGGGCTTCGATTGACCGCTCTCGACCAACAAACAATGGCAACACCATATGGGGATAAACGACTACATCCCGCAGTGGCAGCAGTGGTAACTGGTGGTCCTGATCCGTCATATTATCCTCCGTCGGTTACGAAGATATGGGGCCACATTAATGATTTTAAAGCCCCAAAGCGTAAGGGTAAGCGCGCTTTCATTGGGTGATACCGNATTGCCACCNCTNCGGATTTAACACAGGGCAAATGAGACTGATAGGTAAGGGTGCCGNGGGGCCGAGGTCAATCNTCGGCGCCTGCGGCAGCAGGAGCAGGAGTCTCGTACACCAGTAAGGGCTCCGAATCGCCCTTGACGACTGACTCGTCAATNACAATCTTGGCGACATCAGGACTAGACGGGATGCTATACATCGATTCAAGCAAGATTCCCTCGAGAATGGATCTCAGGCCCCGNGCACCCGTCTTCCGCTCCATTGCGCGCTCTGCGACAGCACGCAAACCATCTTCGCGGAAGTCGATTTCAACGCCCTCCATATCGAACATCTTTGCATACTGCTTGGTAAGGGCATTTTTTGGCTCGGTTAATATGCGTATCAAGGCGGGCGAGTCGAGCTCTTCAAGCGTGGCAATAATGGGCAGCCTTCCTACAAACTCAGGGATTAAACCATACTGAACGAGGTCCTCGGGCTGCAGGTCGGACAGAGTTTCGCCGAAGTTTCNGGTCTCGCTTTTGCTTTTCACCTCGGCGCCAAAACCGATCCCCCCTTTTTCTGAGCGATTTCGAATAACCTTGTCGAGGCCAGCAAACGCGCCACCGCAGATAAACAAAATATTACTGGTATCGACCTGCAGAAACTCCTGCTGGGGGTGCTTGCGCCCGCCCTGAGGCGGCACAGAGGCAACAGTACCTTCGATAAGCTTCAGTAACGCCTGCTGCACTCCCTCCCCTGAAACATCGCGGGTGATAGAGGGGTTGTCGGATTTNCGCGAAATTTTGTCTATCTCGTCGATGTAGACAATACCCATTTGGGCGCGGTCCACGTCGTAGTCACACTTTTGCAGGAGCTTCTGAATAATGTTTTCAACATCCTCGCCAACNTAACCCGCCTCGGTAAGCGTTGTCGCGTCCGCAATGGTGAANGGGACATCCAGCAACCTTGCCAATGTCTCGGCTAACAATGTCTTGCCAGACCCGGTAGGCCCNACTAATANGATATTGGATTTGCTGAGCTCAACCTCTTCTGTGTCGCGCACAGCAGGTGAGGCATTACGCAGGCGCTTATAGTGGTTATATACCGCTACCGCCAAAACGCGTTTCGCCTGNTGCTGGCCAATCACGTACTCGTTCAAGATATCGTTGATCTCTTGCGGAATAGGCAACTTAGCGTCATCACTTTCGCTTGTCGCTTCCTGAATCTCTTCGCGAATGATGTCGTTGCACAGGTCGACACACTCATCACATATGAATACCGACGGCCCGGCAATGAGCTTCCTTACCTCGTTCTGGCTTTTGCCACAAAACGANCAATACAGCAGCTTCCCGCTATCTCCTGATGTGCTTTCGTCCGCCATTAACCGTTCCTGTGAAGNCTTTTTTCCAGTGTTTCCAACCTTGATACGTTTCGGTCGACATTGCAAGTCGCCACGGCTGGGCGCTCCAATACCNCCTATCTAGAGGTNACAACCTCATCGACCAAGCCGTACTCAACACTTTGCTCGGAGCTCATAAANCGGTCCCGCTCTGTGTCTCGCCCTATCACCTCCAATGATTGGCCCGTATGCTCCGCCAACAGGGTATTTAAGCGCTCTCTCAGAAACAAAATCTCTTTTGCTTGAATCTCGATATCTGTCGCTTGGCCCTGTGCGCCGCCGCTCGGCTGATGAATCATCGTGCGCGCGTTGGGCAAAATGTAGCGCTTACCCTTCGTACCGCCACTGAGCAAGAAGGCGCCCATAGAGGCTGCTTGACCAATGCACATGGTGCTGACGTCTGGCTTGATAAATCGCATGGTGTCATAAATTGACAAGCCCGCTGTGACCGAGCCGCCTGGGCTGTTGATGTATAAATGTACGTCCTTATCCGGGTTTTCTGACTCGAGAAACAAAAGCTGTGCAACCACCAAGTTCGCCATGTGGTCTTCTATCGCCCCAACGATAAATATAACGCGCTCCTTGAGGAGCCTGGAGTAAATATCGAACGAGCGCTCACCCCTAGAAGTTTGCTCGATCACCATTGGCACCAGCCCTAAATTCTGAGGGTCCAGGTTGCTATTTAATTCAGTCATATCTCCCTTGCCTCTTCGATTAAGCTTCGGCGGCTGGACGCGCTTTGGCGAGTGCATCTTGATAACTGCACTCGACTTCTGCGATGGCCGCATCGGCCAGTAGCCGCTCTACCACTGCGTCCTCGAGTACTCGCGACTCTACGCCGGCGAGTTGCTCATTTTCGGAATAATACCAATTGATGACTTCTTCTGGGTCTTGGTAGGTCGATGCTATGTCTTCAATGAAGGATCTCACCTTCGCAGGCTCGGCCGTCAAATCGAAGTGTCCGATCATCTCTGCAACCACCAGGCCCAACTTCACGCGGCGCTGCGCCTGATCGGCAAACATTTCGTCTGGCAACACAGACGCGAGGTCCATATCCTGGGGCGCCGCTCCCCCAAACTGCTGAAACATCTGTTGGCGCATCGTGTTCACTTCTCTGCCGATCAAAGTTGCGGGCAGTTCAATGCTGTCGTGAGCAGCGACAATGCCATCCATCACCTGATTTTTAACAGAGGCTTCAATGGCATTGCGTAGCTCTCTCTCCATGTTCTGCTTCACTTCAACCCGAAAATCCTGCTCGTCACCCTCTTCAAGCCCATATTTGGCGAACAAGGCCTCGTCGACGGGCGCTAATTCCATTGTTTTCACTTCTTTCAACGTCACCACAAACTGGACATCAGCGCCTGCGAGCGCTTCACTCTGATAATCTTCGGGGAACGTCAGCTCGAGCACTTTTTCCTCCCCGGCAGTGGCACCCACTAATCCTTCCTCGAAGCCGGGTATCATGCGCCCAGAACCCAATTCCAGAGAGGTTCCTTCGGCTGAGCCTCCATCGAAAACCTCACCGTCTCGGGTTCCGGCGAAGTCTATGATAACTGTGTCGCCAGTTTGGGCGGGCTGATCAGATACAACCCACTCTCCCTGCTGCTTCCGAAAGACCTCAATGATGTCGTCAATGTCTGCGTCGGTCACTGTCGCTAGCGGTTTTTCGATGGTTAAATCTCCCATAGGCTGCACCTCCACCGTAGGGAAAACTTCAAAGGTTGCGGTGTACTCTACATCTTGTCCCGCATCCATTTTTCTCGCTTCTATGCTCGGCTGTCCGGCCGGTCGAAGGTTCTCAGACACGACCGCCTCTTGAAAGGACTGGCTAATCACCTCCCCCAGCACTTCTTGCCGCACTCCTGCACCAAACCGCTGTTTCATGACCTTAATAGGTACTTTTCCGGGACGGAAGCCTGGTAAGCGGGCATTCCGCGCAGCCTCCTGAAGTCGTTGGTTAACGACCGTATCCACCCTGTCTGCCGGCACGCCCACGGTCAGCCGTCGCTCTAAACCGGAGGTTGTTTCTACGGACACCCGCATGGTGCTGCTCCTACCTTAAAATTTAGCAATGATAAGATTGCTAGTGGCTTTCGTAACGCGCTTTTGCCCTCAACAACAAGGGCCGATTGAGGCTCAAGCAGAGATTGGTGCGGAAGGAGAGACTCGAACTCTCACGTCGTTAGACACTGGAACCTAAATCCAGCGCGTCTACCAATTTCGCCACTTCCGCACATGACAATCAAGCCCCGCCACAGCGCGTCCCAACGAGGCGCGCGATGGTGTCATAGAATCCTGGTTGTTTCAACGGGATGCAGCCCTGCGTGGGCACTTCCGCGATCGGCTTTCGCCTGCGAACGAGAAGCAAAGCCAGGCCCCGCATATGAACCAAATTAAATATCAAATACAATAAGTTGCAAATAAAATATAAAGTAATACCACGCTGTTAAGGTGGATTGTGGCGGGTAATATGACAGATTGATCTAAAAAACACGCTCCGAGTGCTGGCAAAAATTCCCGAAAAGCGCATAATAAGTTGTCCGCAGTGCCCCTTAAGAAGCCTGCTGACAGCGGGTATCCCAAGTATCCGTAATGTGTGTCTGCTGATGTGCCCGCAGATGCACTACTCCTAAAAGTCTATGACTACGGGCCTCTCGGGGCCCGCTTTTTTGCGGTCTAAAGTTCAGGCGGGGCTTTCGCTGAATGTTACGTCGTCAATTGAACGGTTATCAAAGCGTGTGCGTCACCCTGTCAGAACCCGGGAGACCGGCCAGATAGTTCTCAATTTTTTCGTTGGTGCCGGCGTTCTGGTCCGAGAATTCGATTCCAATGCCGCCCTCCCGGTTGCCTTGAGCGCCAAGTGGCGTCAGCCAAACCACTCTGCCTGAAATGGAAAGCTCCTCTCGCTCATCCATCAGGGAGAGCATTAGCAGCACCTCATCACCCAGTCGGTATGGCTTCTGTGTGGTAACGAACAAACCGCCCCTCGCCAAAAACGGCATATACGCTCTATGTAGCGCCGCTTGATCCGCCAGGGTCAAGCTCAACACCTCTTGTTGATCGTTACTCATGGATTAACATTAACCAGCAACGCCGTATTTGCCAAGGCCAGCTAAAAACTGTTCAGCAATCGACGAAAACTGGGGGTGAGATGTACTTCTACAAAGCCTAAAAATCTCAGCGGTCATGACTTCTTTTGCTGGTGCTGCGCCGGTTCTCAGGCGACTCCACAGCTCAATCAGACAACGGTGTAACAGAAACCAGTGTTGCGCCTGCACTCTCAATGTGTGTAAGTCAGTTCCACTAGCCTGACGTTCGCACCAAGCCATCAGCTGATAAACCAGCACGGATATATCTACATCGCCCCATACTGCTGGTACCGATGTTTCGGTACCTCCACCCCGCGTGACGCTCGTGAAAGAGTCCAGTAACGTCGGAAGCGTTTCCCCCACCGCTGTTGCCGCTTCGGTTCCGGCAGTAATCGCTCTCCCATTGTGCAATGACAGCGCCACTTCAGCGTGGGCTTGCTCCCACTCTTGATCATTGACCAACCAAGACAGAGCCTCATCATGGCTTGGTAGCAATAAGTTGATTAGTTGGCAACGTGACCTAATGGTCGGTGGAAGGCGCCAAGCTTCTCCTACAGACAACATCAAAAGGCTATTGCCTGAGGGTTCCTCAAGGGTTTTGAGCAAGCTATTCCCTGCGGCCGGGGTCATAGCCTCAGCTCCTTCGATTAGCAAAATCTTAATGTGACCGTATAACGCAGTCTGCTGAAGAAATCGTGCAGCAGCCCGAATTTGCTCAACGCCAATCGCGCTCTTTCCAGGTTCCGCTTTTACCTCCAGCAAGTCCCCGTGCGTCTTATTAGCGAAACTTTTGCACCCGAGGCATGTACCGCAAGGCGTCGCATCATCGTGCTGACAAAGCCGCCGACACGCAATCAAATGAGTAAACAAGGCCGCCTGCAGCGGATCTTCCGAGATCACCAAATAAGCGTGACCCAGACGTTTTTTCGTTACCAATTCCTCAAAATTCTGGAGAGCTGGCCCCATCCATGCAGGGGCATCCGGCAATGACGTTCCGCTAACCTCACCATCGGTCGCCTTCATTCAGCGAGCCACCCCTGCGCCACGCACTCCAACTGGTCTTCTACGCCCTGCAGATCTTGTGAGGCATCGATGACAGTGTAGCGATCGGGCATAGTTCTTACGCGCCCCAGATAACCCGATCGCACACGCTCATAAAACGCCATCGGTTCACGCTCAAAACGATCCAGCTCCCCTCTGGCCCGCGCTCTCTCCAATCCAACCTCGGGCGGTAAATCGAGCAAGATTACCTGATGGGGCTGCAATGCTCCCTGGACCATTTTTTCGAGCTGCGTGATGACCTCCACAGACATGCCTCTTGCGCCGCCCTGGTAGGCGTAGGTGGCGTCAGTGAAGCGATCGCATATCACCCATTCGCCTCTGTCCAGAGCCGGTTTTATTACCTCCGCGATGTGTTGCGCCCTGGCAGCAAAAAGGAGCAGTAGCTCTGCCATCTCGACCGGGACCTCCCCATGCGGGTTTAACAAGGTCTGCCGGAGTTCCTCGGCCAATGGCGTTCCCCCCGGCTCTCTTGTCAGCGTGACCGACAGCCCCATAGATATGAGTTTGCTAGCAAGGAACTGTTGGGCGGTCGATTTTCCTGCCCCTTCTCCTCCCTCTATCGTGATGAAGCGTGCCATTATTGTCGACGCTGCTTGGGGCTGTCAGGTGTGGAACGATAATCTGAGCGTCGAACGAGTTGGTATCGACGAACGTTCTCTTCATGCTCCTCCAGTGACGCGCTAAACGCGTGGGTGCCATCACCTTTGGCAACGAAATAGAGCGCATCGGAGTCGTCCGGATTGAATACAGCTCTGAGCGCGTCCTCGCCCGGTAAAGCGATAGGTGTGGGCGGCAGCCCTCTCATCACGTAAGTGTTATAAGCGTTTTCGGGATCTCGCAAGTGGGTGCGCCTGAGATTGCCATCATAAGTATCACCTAAACCATAAATGACGGTCGGGTCAGTTTGCAATCTCATTCCTCTCTCCAATCGACGCAGGAACACCCCGGCGATCTGGCTTCTCTCAGAGGGCGCGGCTGTCTCGCGCTCGACAATAGAGGCCAATATGAGCGCCTCATAAGGGGAGGCCAATGGCAGCGACACCGCTCGTTTGCCCCATAGGCTATCCAGCAGCTCTCGCATAGCCGTGTGTGCGCGACGGAGAATATCGGTATCGGCATCCCCGGCAGTAAAGGACCAGGTTTCAGGCAAAAACCACCCCTCCGGAGATATTGCGGGCGAAACCCATGCTGCAAGCGCAACATTCAACTTATCGCCGGCGGTCGCAGCGAGCTTGGGGTGTCGCTCCAAGAGCGCAATCGCGGCTCTAAGTGTCACCCCCTCGGGAATGGTTATTTTATATTGGACGACTTGACCGGTTGCAAGGTGCTCGATCATTTGTCCCGCGGTCATCCCATTGGCAATTCGAAACTCGCCCATCTGAATTTTTTGATCCAACCCCTGCCAGCGTGCAATGCGACCTACCCAGTTCGCGTCCATCAGCCATCCTTGAGTCTCTGCTCGACTGAGCACCTGATGCAGGCTTTCACCTGAATTAATAGTCAGTACTCTCGATGACTCTTCGAGCGTGATCGCTTGCTGCCATAGACCCTGCAGGTAAAAATAACTGCCGCTTAACGACGCTATAACCAGGATTGCGGTGGGTACGAGGTGCCGATAAGTCAACTGATGTGCTCCCCCAGCTCGTCCTTTATGGGACAGAAAGAATTTTCATATCCTAAGTAAACATGTTGATTTACGGACTTCACTGCAACTGCACCCACTACGGTATTGCTAATCATTAACGCATCGGCGGTGAGCACATCAGGGATGGTGACTGGACGCACATCTACCCGATATCCAAGCTTGGGGAGGACAGAGCCCACCAGTAATTGGCGGCGGGTTCCCGCGATACCAGATCGATCAAGCAAGGGGGTCAGAATCGTTTTTCCCTTGAGCAGCAAGATATTGCCCCGGCTGGATGAAATGACTCTCTCTTGATCATCTAACATCAGCACATCGTCCCAACCCTGCGCAGCCGCCTCCTGTGCTGCCAAGACCTGCTCTGTGCGAGCCAATAACTTTAAGCCGGCCAGCTGAGGTTGATCTTGCCACTTTGTGGTTGCGATACCACAGCGCCAGGGAGAAGATTTGTGGTCGGGGTGGGCTGAAGCTGTAAGTATGTATCGCGGAGTGGCCGAACGAGAGGGCGCATAACCTCTGGGTCCTGACCCTCGAGTTACAGTAAGACGGGCGATACCACTATGTTTGACCTGGAGAAGGCATTGCCCGGCCTCCTCGAAAACCTGTTGCGCCTGTAGCTGTGGCGCCTCGAACTTCAATGCCAAAAGTGCCCTGCTGAGTCGCGCCTCGTGAAGCGACAGGCAGGTGATATTTCCATCGCGGCATAGGAGGGTCTCGAATGCGCCATCTGCATAATTAAGGCCACGATCATCCACCGGAACAACCGTTGACAACCTGCCGTCTACCCAGCTGTAGCGCATCGTCTCGATTTCAGTCAGGTCATACGGCTGAAAATCAGAGACCCGTTGGTACCGCCAAATCCAAAAGAATTTGATAGTGCATGTTGCATAACACGCTCCTGCGCGGTGTGCGGCACATAATTGAGGTCACAGCCAGGGCTCGGGTTATCCAAGTTAATAGTGGGCGGTGCTACATTGTCTCGAAGGGCCAAGATAGTCAGTATTGCCTCAACCGACCCAGCTGCACCCAGTAGATGGCCAATCATAGATTTCGTTGAGCTAACCGCCAAGCTATGCGCGTGCGATCCAAAAACCGTCGTAATCGCCTGTGACTCGGCGAAATCCCCGGCCTCTGTAGACGTCCCGTGAGCGTTGATGTAGGCCACGTCCTCTGGAGCGATTTCCGCGTCCTTGAGCGCCTGTCGCATAGCCGCCGCTGCGCCACGCCCGTCCTCTGGCGGTGACGTCATATGGTAGGCGTCCCCACTCATTCCAAATCCCGTTACCTCGCAATAAATTCGGGCGCCGCGCGCTACCGCCACGTCAAGAGACTCAAGCATTAACACCCCGGCGCCGTCTCCCAGCACAAAACCGTCGCGCTCCTCGTCCCACGGTCGAGATGCGCGCTCAGGGTCGTCGTTTCGAGTCGACAGTGCCCGCGCGGCCGCAAATCCACCTACCCCGACGGGGGTAGTCGCCATCTCGGCACCGCCTACCAGCATGGCGTCGACGTCCCCCGCTGCAATCAGTCGAGCACCTAGGCCAATATTGTGGGTTCCTGTGGTGCAGGCGGTGACAACGGCGAGATTGGGGCCCTGCAGGTTGTACATGATAGAGAGGTTCCCGGCGATCATATTGATAATTGCCCCGGGAACGAAAAAAGGTGAAATCCTTTTTGGGCCCTTACGATCTACCAACATGGCGGTATCTTCAATCGATCCGATACCGCCAATACCGGACCCTATTGCGCAGCCAATTCGGGTAGCGTTCTCGTCTGTAACAGCGACTCCCGAGTCTCTGAATGCCTGAATACCAGCGACCATGCCATATTGGATAAACGGGTCCATGCGGCGGGCATCTCTCGCTTCGAGGTAGCCCTCAACGCTGAAGTTTTTCACACTCGCGCTGAATTGAGTGGAGAAGCCTTCTGCATCGAACTGGTCGATCATCGCGGCGCCACTTTTGCCAGCACAGATGCCTGCCCAGCTACTGGCTACGTCCAGACCCAGGGGCGTCACCGCCCCGAGACCCGTTACTACTACTCTGTTGCCCTTCATGCTGTGCTCCTGCTGCCCCTGCGGAACGCATTTGGTATGAGTATTATCTATGTTCTGTGTCGTGATAGAGCTCTATACGGCGCCGCATCATTCACTGGATGCCACCCCAAAAAAGACAAAGGGCCGCGCTGCTACAGCAGGGCGGCCCCTCTCCGGTCCGATGCTGGATTTAAGAGAGGTTGTCGTTGATGTAATCGATCGCAAGTTGAACGGTAGTAATCTTTTCCGCCTCTTCGTCGGGGATTTCTGTCTCGAACTCCTCCTCGAGTGCCATCACCAGTTCAACGGTATCGAGGGAATCAGCACCAAGATCGTCAACAAAAGACGCCTCAGCCTTCACTTCCTCTTCCTTGACGCCCAGTTGCTCGGCGACAATCTTCTTAACTCGATCTTCGATATTGCTCATGGTGTACTCTTTGCTCCCCGGTTTGTCGTCAGACTAGAAGTCCAGACGCGATGGATTTTACTTGTTTTTGCCGCGAGTAAAACCCTTTTTGACACGCGAAAAACCCTTGATGCCGTCTTTCATCCCATGTAAAGGCCGCCATTTACATGAATTGTCTCGCCGGTTATGTATTGCGCTGCGTCACTTACCAAAAACGCCACGACAGCCGCAATATCAGAGGGCTCTCCGAGCCGCGACAGCGGGATTTGAGTCGCGAGTGCTTGCCGCTGAGCCTCATCTAGCGCTTTGGTCATATCTGTATCGATGAACCCGGGAGCGACACAATTGACCGTGATTGATCGCGACCCCAATTCCTTCGCCAATGACCTCGCCATGCCCTCTGCTCCCGCTTTCGTTGCGGCGTAATTGCTCTGACCAGGATTCCCCATGGAGCCCACAACCGAGGTAACGTTGACAACGCGGCCCCATCGAGCCTTCGTCATCCCACGCACGCAGGCCTTGGTGAGTCGGAAAAGCGCATTAAGATTGGTGTCGATAACGTTACTCCACTCGTCATCTTTCATGCGCATCAGAATGTTGTCCTGCGTGATGCCTGCGTTGTTGATCAGGATTAGAGGATCTCCCATGTCTAAGCGCACCGATTCCATTAAACGAGCAATACTGTCGGGGTCTGTCACGTTAAGTACCCTTCCCACTCCCCCTCGGTCCATTAACTTTTCGCTGATCATCTTAGCGCCGCTCTCGCTGGTTGCAGTGCCCACCACATGACAACCATGATCCGCCAGCGCAGTCGCTATAGCAGCGCCAATGCCGCGGCTGGCTCCGGTTACCAAAGCAATCTTGAGAGACGAATCATTCATAACTTTTAGCCCCTTGCGGCTCCGCGCAACGTGTCCGGTTTTTCAATGGGCGTGCACGCTACCAACTTATCGATACGCTTGATCAGGCCGGTCAACACCCTTCCGGGTCCGCACTCAATGAAATTCTGACACCCCGACTGCAGGAGGGTGCTCATGCATTGGGTCCACATAACGGGCTCGGATACCTGACGAACTAGCAGCCTTCTGATTTCGACCGCTTTGCGACGTGGTTGAGCATCAACATTACTGACGACTGGAATTTTTGCATCATTCAGTGCCACGGACTGAAACGCCTCAGCCATGACTCCCGCCGCCGGCTGCATCAAGGGGGTGTGGAATGGGGCGCTTACAGGCAAAGGTATTACTCGCTTGGCACCTGCCTCTTTCATAACCGCTGATGCGGCGTCAACGGCGGCGGCGTGACCGGCAATTACGACCTGTCCGGGTGAATTGTAATTAACGGCGCCGACATAAGCTTCGTCGTCGCAGTGGGTCACGCAGACCTCGTCGATTACGGTATCACTGAGCCCCAAAACGGCCGCCATAGCCCCTGCTCCGGTCGGGACTGCCGACTGCATTGCCCTCCCGCGTGTTTGAACCAACAGCGCCGCATCTCTCAACTCAAGGGCTTCAGCCACCACGAGTGCAGAGTACTCCCCCAAGCTGTGCCCGGCCACAAACTCAGGTGTTGCACCCTGCTCGGCCTGCCAGCATCGGTGTAATGCCACGCTAGCGGTCAAGATCGCGGGCTGAGTGTACTCAGTCAGGGTAAGCTGCTCTTCGGGCCCGTCCGAAACTAGACGCCANAAATCGTAGCCCAGCACGTCGCTAGCCTCAGAAAAGGTCTCTCCAATAATGGGGTACCGCTCTGACGCGTCCCCCAACATGCCGACTGCCTGCGAACCCTGCCCAGGAAATAGAAAGGCGAGTCCAGACAAGGAGCGTTACTCTTCGCTACCGGTATCGATTACTTTTTTGCCACGATAAAAGCCATCGGCACTCACGTGATGACGACGACGCGTTTCCCCTGAAGTCTCATCAACTGTCAGATTAGGGCCCTCGATGGCGTCATGAGACCGCCGCATACCCCGCTTTGATCGGGTTTTTCGATTTTGTTGAACAGCCATATCTGGCCTCCTTAATCAATGATCCCCGTCAAAACGGGTTCTGGCGGGACTTATCACTCAGCTTAGGTACGGCCCGAAACCTAATCAGGTTCTCAGCTTTTCCAATACTGAAAAAGGGCTCTCCTTATAGGGCTCTGCCCCCGATAAGGGNTCTTCATCGGGCACATAACTCCGTCGTTCGGTTATGCAATCCTCATGGTGTGTCGGCGAAACAGGCACCGCCAGCAAGATTTCTTCTTCCGCGATCTCGTTCAGATCGGCCAGCTCCTCCACTAAAAGCGGCTCTAAATCACTGGGCAGTGTCGCCGCCTCTGAATCACTCCACACACATGCCAAGCGCGACCCCGTGTTGAGAGGCAGTACCATTTTTCCGAGGCACCGTTGGCAAACCAGCGTCAAATTNGCGTTAACGCTCGTCTCAACAAGGTAACGACCTTCTTCGTCCCGACTAAAACGGAACTCACCAACTACCAGTTTCTCCAACCCGATTCCCGCCTCACATAGGCGTGGCAGTGCTTCGATAGATGCGGTACCTTGAATTNTCGCGCCGCGCGAAGCAAGTCCACGAAGATCGAGATCTTTTGGAAGCGGGCCTATTTTCATGGCGGCGGATGATACGGCTGGCGCCAGACGCTGTCAAAGCACAATACCTCTTCGTATCGCCTTCGGGGCTAGGAGAGGTATTTTCACCAAAAAATCATAGCGAATCGAGTATGAAGCTAATCCTGGCATCGACCTCATCCTATCGTGTCGCCTTGNTCAGACGACTGCGAGTGCGCTTCGACATTGCCGATCCTCAAGTTGACGAGGCGCTGATAGAGGGCGAACTGCCGCAGGACCGAGCGCGCCGCCTTTCATCCTTGAAAGCTGATACGGTATCAACGCAGGGCGTCTTGGCTATCGGCGCTGATCAGGTAGCCTGCCTGAATGGACAGGTTCTTCGTAAGCCGTTCACCATAGAGGCAGCAGTTGAGCAGCTGCTCCTGTGCTCCGGGCAAACTGTCCGCTTTTGGACGGCCGTATCGATAAGGAATACCGCATCGNTNTGGCGCGGTGAACGCCTTGTNCCCTGCGACGTNAGTTTGCGTGAGATATCAGAGTCAGAAGCAGAGCGCTATGTTCAGTTAGATGACCCCCTCGATTGTGCGGGCAGCTTTAAATGGGAATCGCTGGGAATCTCTCTATTTCAGTCAATTGACACCGACGATCCGACCGCACTAGAAGGGCTCCCTCTGATCGCAGTGTGCGACTTATTGCGCGAGGCTGATGTACCGTTACCGTTGCTGTCTGAAAAAATCTAGCACCGCTTCCAACTCTGCAGAGAGTGGGCACTCGAGAGATATTTTTTCTTTTGCCAGCGTAAATCTGATTGCCCTGGCGTGTAAAAAGAGTCGTTTGATGGGAGCATTCACGCAACTCCGGCGCGATAGCTCTGTTTCGTATTTAGTGTCGCCGAGAATGGGATGCCCACTATGGAGGGCATGAACACGAATTTGATGGGTTCTNCCGGTAATTGGCTTGGCCTCTATAAGCGTGGCACTGCGGAACCGCTCTAGCACCCTAAATATCGTCTCAGCCGACTTGCCGCCGACATCAACTTTAACAATGCGCTCTCCTGAGGCGGTATGGTGCTTTGCCAACGGCGCCGCTACGGACCTGCGATATGCGGGCCATTTCCCAGCTACCAAAGCCCAATACCGCTTATCAACGCGATCATCACGTAGCTGTTGATGAAGCTCCCTCAAAGTGCGCCCATTCTTGGCCACGAGGACCAGCCCGGAGGTATCTCTGTCCAAGCGATGCACTAGCTCCAAATATCGCTCATCAGGGAACAAACGCCTGAGCGATTCAATCAATCCTAATCGCACGCCGCTACCGCCGTGTACGGCCAGACCAGTAGGTTTGTTAATGGCGAGGAAGTCATCTGTTTCACAAACAATGCTCTCGCGGATACGCCGCTCCCACGCTAAAGAAGGCTTGTCCGCTGGTTGTGACAATATTTGTGATAGTGGGGGAATTCGAACCTCATCGCCTCCGGCCACTCTGTAGTCGGCCTTCGTTCTGCCTTTATTAACACGCACTTCACCCTTCCGGATTGCCCGGTATATCCGTGTTTTTGGCACCCCGTGGGTATGACGGAGCAAAAANTTATCCAACCGCTGGCCTGACTCCTCGNTAGTCACGCGCTGCAGTCGAGCTCTCGCTTTCTCCAGAGAAGTCATAAATTAGCTACTTTGTGCACAAAATCTATTCATTGAATCGAGCGCCTCTTGGTGCTAAGTTTCGCGCATCGGGACAGGAGCGCCTTGGCGGCGTTCGACAGCAATCGTGATGTGAGACGCTGTTGAAGACCCCCTGCCTTCTTATCAGCGCCCTCATTTGGTGCTGCGAGCAGAGCACTAGTTGTGCTCGCTTTCCCGATGTGAGATTTGAGAGTCTACCCTGTGAACCCCTCCGGACCCAGTATCTGTTAGAGCGGAGCAAGGCAGACACCATAAACCCGCGACATTAATTGGCGCGGTGCGAATTGCGAGTCAGGCCCGCGGTAGGAATTTTGCGAGGCGCCTGTGACCAGACAACGGGGGTCAATAAACACTCCCCCACGATGATCACCCGTTTGTAGCTGACGGGAGCGCAGTACAGGAGGCAAATGGGCTTCCGCACCGCCCAGTTGTGTCGTCAACTGGACTGTTTAATGAAAAAGATCTTAATTAACGCAACGCAAGCTGAAGAAGTGCGCGTGGCCATGGTTGATGGACAGAAGCTGTACGATCTCGATATTGAGAATCGGCAGCGAGTGCAGACCAAAGCCAACGTATATAAAGCTAAAATTACCCGGGTAGAACCTAGCTTGGAAGCCGCTTTTGTCGACTTTGGCGCCGACCGGCATGGCTTTCTGCCACTCAAAGAAATTTCTCCTATTTACTTCCGTAGCCGAGCCCCGGAGGGGGAAGGCAAGGTTCGTATCAAGAACGTGCTCAAGGAAGGCACCGAGGTCATTGTTCAGGTTGATAAGGAGGAGCGCGGTACCAAAGGCGCGGCACTAACCACTTTTATTAGCCTCGCCGGACGCTACATGGTCTTAATGCCCAATAATCCGAAGGCCGGGGGTATTTCTCGCCGAATCGAGGGCGAGGACCGGAGCGAATTGAAAGACTCCCTCTCCCAACTGAATCTGCCAGATGGCATGGGTGTGATTATTCGCACTGCGGGTGTGGGCCGCACCACAGAGGAATTGCAGTGGGATCTGGACTATCTCCTGCAATTATGGGACTCGATAGCCAAGGCCAACGAAGAAAATAAAGCGCCCGTGCTGATCTACCAAGAGAGTGACGTCATTATCCGGGCAGTCAGGGATTACCTGCGAGATGATATCGATCAGGTTGTCATTGATGATCCCGCGGCTTACCAGCGTGCCGCCGACTTTGTTGGCATGGTGATGCCCGGATACAAGAGTCGGCTCAAGCATTACGAGGATCCGCTGGCGCTCTTCAACCGCTTTCAAATTGAAGGTCAGATCGAAACGGCATTCCAGCGAGAGGTGCGTTTGCCCTCTGGCGGGTCTATTGTTATTGACCCCACCGAGGCACTCGTATCGATTGATATCAACTCTGCCCGCGCGACAAAGGGCGGCGACATCGAACAGACCGCCCTGCAAACCAATCTTGAGGCCGCTGATGAAGTTGCCCGTCAGTTGAGACTGCGGGATATGGGCGGGTTGATCGTCATCGACTTCATCGATATGTCCTCCAACCGCAATCAGCGGGAGGTCGAAAACCGAATTCGTGAAGCGTTGGAGTTAGATCGGGCGAGAGTTCAAGTCGGTCGTATCTCTCGATTTGGTCTTCTCGAGATGTCTCGTCAGAGATTGCGACCCTCGCTTGGCGAGACGAGTGGTATTGTCTGCCCCAGATGCAATGGGCAAGGAACGATTCGCGACACCAAATCGCTGGCCCTTGCCATTCTCAGGCTGATTCAAGAAGAGGCCTCAAAAGAGCGCACCGGTGAGGTTCAGGTCATTGTGCCAGTGGATGTCTCGGCTTTCCTGCTCAACGAAAAGCGGCCAGAAATCAACGACATTGAATCGCGGACGGCTGTGAGAATTGTCGTTGTAGCAAGCCCATATCTGGACACCCCGCACTTTGAAGTCCGCAGACTCAGGGATGACGAGGTAGATCAATCCCGACGACTCAGCTTCGATATAGAAATGCCCTCTCCATCAGAGCCTGCCTTGGAGGCGGCCACTGAGGCCCCGGCCAGCGCGCCTGAGGCACTGGTAAGGGATATTAAACCGGAAGCGCCCGCACCAACTGCAGCTGCTGATACGAGAGAATCGCAGCAGAGTAAAAGGAAACGACAGCAGACTGACTCCAGAAATCGCAAACAAAAGCCCCAGCCGGGCCTACTGGCGCGCTTGTGGAGTATGCTCTTCGGAGAGGCAGCACCCGAGAAACGGTCTGACAAAAACAAGAATCGGCGCAGTGGCGAACAACGGAATAATCGCTCAGGAGGCCGCAACCGCAGCAACGACTCACGAGCCAGGGGATCCAAGGGCCCCGAAGAGAGACGAAATCGTGATGACCGGAATAGCCGGCGGAGAAAATCCAACCGAAATCCCTCTGAGGATGAGGTACTGAACGGGGAAACCGTTTCTGAGCCAGCCGTCGAGCAATCCGCTGTGGAAAGCGGCAGCGACGAGCAACCCAAGCGAGGACGGCGCCGCCGTGGTAGACGAGGTGGACAGCGCCGCGGTGAAAATGGACCGGTCGAGGCGATGGACTCGAAGACTGAGACGGATATCGTCGAGGAGGAGAATAAATCACCCTCTGGAAAAGAGGAAGATTCGCATCGACGCAGGCCCGCAGACAAGCGGAGTGAGGGTCGCCGCCGCAGACAACGTCGCACCGCGGAATCTTCGGTTGCTGAGGAAGCCGTTATTGATACTGAAACGGCATCCTCAGAACCGGTAACTACGGACGTTGCAACTGCACCACCACTAGAAGTAGCCTCCTCCGAGGCACTCAGCACGGCGTTCGAGGCAATCTCTCCCACAAACAGTGTCGAGGCAGAATTACAGGCGGAGGCACCTGCCCCCGATCATGCTGCTTCGGAGACGCCTGTGCCGTCTGCCGACGTCCAAAAAGCCGCACCGTCGCCGGTAGAGCCTAGTGATACCGTTACTGACCAGACAAGTGCGGAAGTGATCGGTAACGTCATTGGCGCATTGGTTCGCGACACGAGCGGGATGACTGACTCAGGTCGCGCCGTAAATGACCCACGTATCTCACCCAAGCCAATCACTCAAACGCAGATCGTCACTGAGCAGGCGCAGCTGTTCGCGCTGCCCGAGGGTCCTCCCGTCAGCATCATTCGACAAGATATCCCGAGGGCCGTTAACGATCCGCGCGGCCCTCGAGCTCCAATGGCAACCGCGGAGTAACTTGATTGCGCAGTGCGCGGCGATATAATGCGCGCTCTCTGTCGAGGGAACCCTCGATACACTTTTTTTGGTGGGCTGGCTGAGTGGTCGAAAGCGGCGGTCTTGAAAACCGTTGAGGGGTGACCCTCCGTAGGTTCGAATNCTACGCCCACCGCCACTAAACCGTTGATTTNAATATATAAATNANNTTTGAGAGCCGCGCCTCATTGTGCGCGGCTTTTTTTGTGTCGGCACTGTGTCGGCGCGAGCTTGGCACAAGGGAGCGAGAAGGTCCGAGTCAACGCTGAGACGCACTCCATTGAAGCACCTGCTCCCCAAGCGACAACCGGGCCTGGTAGATCAGGCGGCAAGAGATCGCTCGGTAAACGATGCGCAAGACCTGAGCCTTGTCGTAGGGCCAACGCCAATCAAAGTTAAAAATAAGAAGTGGGCAAAGACGGGCTTGCGCGCGAAACCTTAATAATGTACTTTGTTTTATAAAGTACTCTCACAAAGGAAATTGGGATGAAATCTGAAATTGAAGCCGACATCAAATTTTTGAAACAGATGGCCGCGCAGGGTCGCAAATCGCCGTTACAAGGGGGCGAGCATGGCGTTCTCTGGGGCGGAATGTTCACCCTGTCAGCGTTATTTGCCTACGCCGTTGTCGCCGAACTCATTTCACTGCCGTCGTGGGCCATTGCACTGGCATTCATAGGCCCCGCGCCAATTGGCGTGCTGGCGGGGCAATACCTCAATAAAAAGTACGGTGGCACATCTGGTGGCTTTAGCTTTGGCAACAAAACCTCTGCAGCAGCCTGGAGCGCGGTCGGAATCACTATAGGCGCTCTATATATACCCGTGCTTGCAGCGCAAGCCCTGGGTGCCGCTACAATAAATGTCGCATATATCTTTGGATCTCTACAGGTTACGGTTTTTGCGTTGTACGCCGTTGCGTATTCGACAACCGCACAGGTCTCAGGTGACCCTAAACAGTACTTATTTTCAGGTGCCGCGATAGCTGCGTCAGTGGCGAGTATCTTTACAACGGGAACCCATGACATGTTTCTGGTCATGGCGGCGGGCCTGTTCTGCAGTGCTGTGATTCCGGGATATCTAACGCGATCCAAGCACCCAGTGGCGGCATAAATCGATTATGAATAGCACTTCAAATTTGGCGGCCGAAGATATTAATGACCTTATTCACGGAAGGGTGAGGCTAGCTGCCATGGCCTACATCGCGGGTGCGGGTGACGCCGACTTTACGGCGATAAAGAAAGCGGTCAACACCAGCGATGGCAACATGTCTGTGCATTTGCGAAAATTAGAGGACGCCGGTTATTTAGCGGTAACTAAAGGCTATAACGACCGAAAGCCCCAAACGATTTACGCGCTGACCGATAAGGGCCGTGCTGCCTGGGACGAGTACTTGGAAAAAATGCGCCAATTGTTGGTAGAAACCTGAATCAATGAGGGGCCTGATAAAGCGATTTAGCGACCGCCAACATACAGCTTAAAACTAGCCTTCTTTAGTCACCCTCATGGGGTCGCAAAAACCAACATAATGATTCGATCTCAGCGGGCCAAGGCGCTCGATGAAAATGATCGACTGACTGTTCACGATGCCGTTGCGGGGCGCCCGACCGAAGAGTGTCCTCGGCAGCCTCCAGCACTTGGTGAGGTTTTGCGATGGTGACTGGCTCCGGTATTAACACACTATCTGCGAAGACATCCAGCCTGAGGGGCGGCGTTGCCGGAGCATCTCTGTGCTGCCACAGGCCTGATTGAAGATCCAGCGTGTATGAGGCCAGCAGTTTGACGCCCCACTGGGCGACCAGCGCCATTGCACTGAGAATGTAATCCACCTCTCGATCGTCACAGAGCCAATGGAGATTAAAGCGGACCCAACCGGGTCGTAAGCAGCCAAAACCTCGCTGCACACCAGCGGCGAGCGCTTCGGATCGTTGCCGCGTAAGCCCGAGCAACTCATGACCATAAGGCCCCGCGCAGGAACAACCGCCTCGCGCCTGAATACCAAACAGATCGTTAAGTAATCGCACCACGTAGCCGTAATGGAGCTCACCGAGATCGGACCGAAAGCGCATCGAAAAAATAGGCAGTTGATCTGCGTGTCGCGGGCCGAGTCGTTCCAATCCGTCGGTCATCTGAAATCGTTTTTCGGCTTCTCGT
>NYTE01000033.1 GCA_002683335.1 Halieaceae bacterium | reverse complement strand
CGCAGCGTCTTCATCAATCCAGAGGATGGGATCCAGATCGAGGCTTTGCTGCTTGGCGGTTTCCCCAGGTAGCCGTTCCAGTAAATCGACCCGTCCAATCAAATCCTCAAGCTTGGCGACACCTAGTTTGGCAAGCCACTCCCGCGTCTCGTTCGCCACGAAAGTAAAGAAATTAACGACACGTTCGACGTCACCCACAAAATGTGTCTGACGCAGAGTTGCGTTTTGTGTCGCCACACCGGTCGCACAATTATTGAGATGACAAATACGTAGATACTTGCAGCCCATCGCCACCATCGGCGCAGTTCCAAAACCAAAACTTTCTGCACCCAAAATAGCAGCCTTCACCACATCGAGGCCGGTCTTCATTCCACCATCTGCCTGGAGTCTCACTTTGCCTCTGAGACGATTACCTCGCAGGGTTTGCTGAACTTCGGCAATCCCCAGCTCCCAGGGGGAGCCTGCGTGACGAATCGATGTCAGTGGGCTAGCGGCCGTACCGCCGTCATACCCGGAAATGGTAATAAGATCGGCGTAAGCCTTGGTCACGCCTGCCGCTATCGTGCCTACGCCGGGCTCGGAAACCAGCTTTACCGATACCAGGGCATCAGGGTTTACCTGCTTGAGGTCGAAAATCAGCTGCGCCAAATCCTCGATAGAGTAAATATCGTGATGAGGCGGAGGAGAAATCAGCGTGACACCTGGCACCGAATACCTAAGTCGCGCGATCAGATCGTTAACCTTGCCGCCAGGCAACTGCCCGCCCTCTCCGGGTTTGGCACCTTGCGCCACTTTAATCTGTAAGACTTCAGCATTAACCAAGTAGTGTGGTGTGACGCCAAAGCGACCAGACGCGATCTGCTTGATCTTGGAGACACGATTGGTGCCATACCGGTCAGGATCCTCACCGCCCTCACCACTGTTGGAGCGAGCGCCAATCTGGTTCATACCCATAGCTAACGCCTCATGGGCCTCAGGCGACAGCGCTCCCAGTGACATCCCCGCAGAATCGAAGCGGCGTAAAATGTCTTCAACCGGTTCCACCTGATCAAGCGGTAATGNTGCGTCAGAAAACTTCAATGCCAGCAGGTCACGCAGTGCGGCAACGGGTCGCTCGTTACAATACGACGCGTAGCGCAGGTAGTCGCCATAATCGCCGCTGGTCACAGCCGCCTGAAGACTCATCACCACATCAGGGTTATACGCGTGGTACTCGCCCCCGTGCACATACTTCAACAGCCCACCCTGATCGATGGTTTTGCGACGCGATCGCGCCCGGCTCGCGACTTGCCACTGATCTTTCTCCAACTGATCGAGAGATAATCCNCCGACGCGCGAAGTCACGCCCGTAAAGGCCACGCTGACAAGTTCGGCATCTAGGCCCACTGCCTCAAATAATTGCGCCCCTCGATAGGAGTTCACCGCAGAGATCCCCATTTTGGACATAATCTTCAGAAGACCCTTGTTAATGCCTTTGCGGAAATTCTTCTGACAAAGATGGGGGTCGCCCAGCAACTCGCCACGATTAAACAGGTCCTCAATCACGCTGTAGGCGAGGTAGGGGTAGACAGCCGTCGCACCGAAACCCAGCAGACAGGCAACATGATGCGAGTCTCTCGCGCTACCTGACTCGACGATCAAGTTGCNCTCGGCTCTCAAACCACTGCGTATCAGATGATGATGTACTGCGCCTGTCGCCAAAAGACTGTGCAGAGGCACGCGGGCCGCGCCGATCCCTCGATCGGAGAGGATAATAGTTTTTCCGCCCTCACGAATTGCGGCTTCGACGCTGCTACAAACCGCCTCCAATGCTTCACGCAAATTGCGCTCAGAAGGGTCATAGGTCACGTCGATGACGACGCTNCGAAAANCCTCTTCATCCAGCGCCAGAATCGTTTGAAACTTGGCTTGAGATAGCACCGGTGAGGTCAGACTAATACGCCGCGCGTGCTCCTCAGACTCGATAAAAACGTTGCGCTCTGGGCCCAGGTCCACCTCTAGCGACATCACAATCGATTCGCGCAGCGGATCAATCGGGGGNTTGGTCACCTGAGCAAATTTTTGGCGGAAGTAATCATAGAGTGAGCGCTCTTGGCGCGAGAGCACCGCCATCGGTGTGTCGTCACCCATCGACCCCACGGCCTCATTGCCTGACTCAGCCAGGGGCCGAAGCACCTGATCCCGCTCCTCAAAACTGACCTGAAACATTTTCTGATAAACATCGAGTTCGGCACCCGAGATAGCCGCTACCGACTCACCGACAAAACTGCCCTCGATCAGGCGGGCATTCTGGCGGAGCCACTGTTTGTAAGGCTGGCGACTTTTGAGTAATTCGTCGATATCCCGAGTATGCAAAACTTTGCCCTCAAGTGTATCGACCACCAATATCTGTCCGGGACCGACCCGGCCTTTAGCAATCACTGCCTCTGGCTGATATCCGTGTGTGCCAATTTCCGAAGCCAGCGTGATAAAACCATCATCAGTGGTGACCCATCTCGCCGGCCTCAAGCCATTGCGATCCAGTAGGCAACANGCATATCGACCATCGGTGAGCACGATACCTGCGGGCCCGTCCCAAGGCTCCATGTGCATCGCGTTGTACTGGTAGAAAGCCTTGAGATCAGGGTCGATGCCTTCAATATTTTGCCACGCNGGCGGNATAAGCATGCGTAATGCACGGGGCAACTCGACACCACCGGTAGTGAGAAGCTCCAACATATTGTCGAGACTTGAGGAATCCGAGCCCTCTGTATTGATCAGGGGCACTAAATCTTGCAAACCGGGTAAAAGCGGCGAATCCAACTTGGAGGTCCTCGCCCGGGACCAGCTCCGATTACCCTCAATAGTGTTGATTTCACCGTTATGCGCCAACATTCGAAAGGGTTGTGCGAGCGGCCAGCGAGGTAGGGTGTTGGTAGAAAAACGCTGATGAAAGACACAGATTGCGGTCGTGAGTGCCTGGTTATGGAGATCCGGGTAAAAGCGCGCCAAGTCCGCCGGCATCACCAGCCCCTTATAAGAGATCACCCGGTCGGAAAGGCTACATATATAGAAATCGGGGTCCGCTTGGAGCGCCATTTCAGTTCTTCGGCGGGCGATAAAAAGTTTACCCAGGCAATGATCGTGGTCAACGCCATCNGCATTGACGAAAATCTGCTCTATGCGNGGCAATTGATCCAGCGCAATTTCACCACAGACACCGGTATCAATCGGAACTTCACGCCAGCCATATACGGCAAGGCCCTCTGATTCCAGCGCCGTCTCCATCGTCTTGCGGGCCATCTGCTGGCGCCCGCCATCCTGGCTAAGAAAGACCATGCCCACGGCATAGTGCTCGCCGAGTTCGGCACCGAAAGTCGCTANTGCCTCGTTGCGCATGAAGGCATCGGGCATTTGCATCAGCAAACCACATCCGTCTCCGGTCCGGCCATCAGCTGCAATACCGCCGCGATGGGTCATACACGTCAGAGATTCAATAGCGGTTTGTAACAGGCGATGACTGGCCTCGCCCTGCACATGGGCAATCAGACCGAATCCACAGTTATCCCGGAACTCTTCGGGGCGGTAAAGACCGCGCGAGACTGCCGCCTGCTCTGGTGCGGCATCCGCTTNAGCATGATGACTCATAACACGTTTCGCTATTGCGCCGGCNCTCGAGACCAGCGACACCGCCCTTNACGGGCCTAAAATACAAGGGGGACGTAGTGTACACACCCAACAGAGGGCACTCAATTAGCGGTAAATTCGGCGATCAAGCCGCGATCACGCGCGCAATATCGTCTACCGTTACACTATCTGTAATCCAAGGAGTACCCAGCCCACGCAGTAAAATATAGCGAATTTTACCGGCAGACACTTTTTTATCACTGGACATCGCTTCGATGAAACCGGCGACCGTCTGACCAACCGGCGGATCACTAGGTAAACCGACTGCCTGGTTAAATTCAACCAGCTGCTGAACGATCGCCGGCGCCAAGTCACCGCGTTGAGCCGATATCTTGGCCGCCATTACCATTCCGGCTGCCACCGCCTCTCCATGCAACCAGTCGCCATAACCCTGAGTGCGCTCAATGGCATGCCCAAAGGTGTGGCCAAAGTTCAAGTGGGCACGCACGCCAGCTTCGCGTTCATCTGCAGCGACAATGGCCGCTTTAATCTCGCAGCTTCGTTTAACGGCNATGGCGACTTTCTGCATCTCGCGATTCTTCAGCGAGTCCCGATTCAGTACCAACCAGTCAAAAAACGCACCATCACTAATCAGGCCGTATTTCACAACTTCGGCGAGACCGGCTGCATATTCTCGCTCCGGCAGTGTCAGTAGCGTGTCGAGATCAATCATCACCCGTCGAGGTTGATGGAAGGCGCCGATCAGGTTTTTACCCATTGCATGGTTTACACCGGTTTTACCGCCGACCGATGAATCAACCTGCGCGAGCAGTGTNGTAGGCACCTGCAAAAAATCTNCGCCACGTAAAAAGCAAGCGGCGGCAAAACCGGTCATATCCCCGACCACGCCACCACCCAGAGCTATGAAAAGGCTCTGCCTTTCATGGCGGTCTTGCAGTGCGGCATCGAGAATCAGCTCAATAGATCGTAAATGCTTATGTCGCTCACCTGAGGGCAAAACGACTTCTGTTACATGCACGACATGCGCCAGGCCTTCCTTAAGCTGATGTAAGTAAATGGGGCCCACCTGATCATCGGTCACGATTACGACACCCCGATTGCCTACAACCGTTCGCCAACGCTCGGCATCCTCGAGAAAACCNCGCCCAATCTCTATGGTGTAGNTCCGATCGCTGACCGCCGAGNCAAGATCGACATAAACAGTGTGGTCAGACTCCGACATAGACAAACACTCCTGAGATTCCGGTCAATCGGTGGCCGAGGGTAGTAGCGAACGGGCCGACAATTGCTCCTGAATGTGTCGGGCAACTTTACGTGCATTGCCGCTACTCGCAGAAATGATCATATCCGCTAATTCTTCATAAAGCGGCTTACGCTCCATCATCAGCTTTTGCAGNGTCGCTTCTCGAGCGCCTTGAGCGAGTAGAGGGCGGCCCTCGCCCGAACCCGTCCTCTTGAGCTGCTGCTCAATGCTCACGTCAAGATAAACCACAATGCCCGTCTCTGACATCAGCTCACGATTCCCCGCTGTAGTGACAGCGCCACCGCCTGTTGCAATGACGACTCGCGATCGCTCGGCAAGGTCGCTCAGTACAGCCGCCTCCCGACGGCGAAAGCCAACCTCACCTTCNACATCAAAAATCCACGGGATGTCNGCACCACAACGCGCCTCAATTTCCGAATCGCTGTCAACNAAGCTACAGCCCAGCAGATTCGCNAGCACNCTNCCCACAGTAGACTTTCCCGACCCCATGGGGCCGATCATGAATAATCGAAAGTCCTGGCTCATATCCAACATTATCAAAGCAGTCAGTTAACCAACGCCTCAGAGAGAATTCTGGGGGTAATAAAAATCAGAGTCTCCGTTTTCTGCTGCGTATTGGCCTTACTTTTGAAGAGATTTCCGAGGTAGGGAATGTCACCCAGTAAAGGGACTTTCCTTTGCGTATGTCGACGTCCCTCAAGAGGGCTTCACTTGTCTCAAGTCACCATATTACGATGGCGCCCCAATTTTATGGCCTGACAAAGTCGGTAAAACGTCACTTATTACGCCCATTTGTATGAAATACCCGCGACAGCCCTGATATGTTTGCGCCTGATGCGCCACACGGGCGTCACACGACGCCCGCTCAACCCAGCGAGACAACAGTGAATACCCAGCCGGAGACTGTGTAATTGGCGAAAAACCAAAAAATGATCCGGTATCTGATGTTGCTTGGCTGCGCTGGAGTTTGGTGGTTGGCGGGACTATACCTCTACCTTAGCCCAAGGCTGCCTGAGGAAAGTGCACTGCGTAATATCACCTTGCAAACGCCCATGCAGGTGCTGAGCCGCGACGGCGCACTGATTGGACAATTCGGCGAGCAAAAACGAAAACCGCTAAAGTTTGAGCAAATCCCACAAAGCTTCATCGATGCCCTACTCGCAGCAGAAGACGACGGGTTTTTCGAACACGGTGGCATCGAGCCGCTCAGCCTTGCGAGAGCCGTTTCAGAATTNCTATTGACAGGTAAAAAAGGAAGCGGCGGTTCCACCATCACCATGCAGGTAGCGCGGAACTACTTTTTGACGCTGGATCAAACTTTTATCAGAAAATTCACAGAGATTCTGCTGGCCCTCAAGATCGAGGCGCGCCTTAGCAAAGAAGAAATTTTCGAGTTGTATGTGAACCGCGTGTTCCTTGGACACCGATCCTACGGCTTTGAAGCGGCAGCAGAAACTTATTACGGGAAGTCACTCGCTGCGCTCAATCTAGCGCAACATGCCATGCTGGCAGGCGTACCTAAGGCGCCATCACGGAACAACCCCCTCAGTAATCCCGAGAAGGGAAAAACCCGCCGCGACTGGATTCTCGGTCGAATGGAAAACCTGGGAATGATTTCCGATACCGAGCGTTACGCTGCACAACTTACGCCNGTCACAGCGGCCTTTTTTGGCCAAGTGGTAGAGGTCAATGCTGACTATGTCGCCGAAATGGTCAGACGTGAAATGATCAAGCGTTTCGGTAACNCGGCCTACAATGATGGCTACGTTGTTTATACAACGGTCGATTCACAACAACAGCAAGCCGCACGAAACGCATTATTGGCTGGCCTGAGAACATACGACTGGCGACATGGATGGCGCGGACCGGAACGCAGACTCGCGCCTCGTGACGGCGAGACAGAATCAGACACAACTGCCCGCTGGGAAAAAGCNCTCCAAGAAATGCCGACGATTGCCGAATTGCAACCCGTCGTTGTCACCCAAGTAGGCGAACAAGCGGTTACCGCAATGGGTAAGTCGGGCGAATTTATCTCGCTATATTGGCGAGGAGACCTAGAAAAGGTGCGTCGCTATCGCAGCGTTAACCTGACCGCTGCCCCAGAAGAAGCCCCGGCAGACCTGCTTGTGCAGGGTGACCTGATAAGAGTGCTAAAAACTGCCGATGGGTGGCGATTGAGCCAGGTGCCTCAGGCGCAATCAGCCTTAGTTTCTCTGGACCCAAAACATGGCGCGATTCGCGCACTGGTGGGCGGCATGGGCTTCGCACTATCAAAATTCAACCGCGCTACCCAAGCACGCCGGCAACCGGGGTCTAATTTCAAACCGTTCCTTTATGCCAGCGCCCTTTCGGCAGGAGTTACCCCTGCAACCGTAATAAACGACGCCCCAGTCGTGCTCGACAATATTGCCGCAGCAGAAATTTGGAGGCCTGAAAACGACAGCGGTAAATTTTATGGCCCCACACGTTTGCGAGAAGCACTTGCGTTCTCGCGAAACCTTGTGTCAATCCGGGTACTACAGCGCGTCGGTATCGGGCCCTTTATCCGGTATGTGGAGAAACTGGGCTTTAACACTGAAGACATGCAGGCGAATTTGACATTAGCACTGGGCACACACGCCTTTACGCCGCTTGAAGTCGCAGCGGGGTACGCCATTCTTGCCAATGAGGGTTTTAAAGTGGAGCCTTGGTTGATCGCGAGGATAGAAAATGCTCAGGGGNATATTGTGTACGAGGCTGACCCACTGGTTGCGTGTNCTGAATGTATCGCCAGTGACGGCGGCGACTCCGAGGAAGTTCGTATGGAGGATATCTTGGGGACAGCGGTACCTGAAGTGCGAACAGCAGAGAGAGTCATGGATCCTCGGGTCGCTTACATTGTCTCGTCCTTTTTGCGCGACGCCATTCAACGTGGGACCGGCCGACGCGCTAAAGTATTGGAGCGAGCTGACATCGGCGGCAAAACGGGAACGACAAATGGCCCCCGTGATGCCTGGTTTTCAGGATTCAACCGCGATTTAATTACGACCGCTTGGGTGGGCTTTGATGATTACAGCCCGCTTGGTAGAAGAGAGTTTGGTGGCACCGCTGCGCTGCCCATCTGGATCGACTACATGCGCGAGGCTCTGCCACCGCCGCAGCCCAATCANCCCATGCCGTCTGGAATCGTGCGATTGCGCATCGATGCGAGCTCGGGACTGCGAGTCAAGGGCCAGCCGGAAGGTAGCATTATGGAATACTTTCTTGAGGAGTCGCTGCCCGGTTGGGCAAGCGATTCGGGGCGAGCTATCGGCACTGACGATCTGGAGCAGATCTTCTAAAAAAAACGCCGGCTTATTGCCGGCGTCTTTTGGATAGGCAACCCTTATTGCTTGAGGCTTCGGCCTGCGAAACGCTTGTTAAAGCGATCTACCCTACCCCCGGTATCAACGATCTTTTGCTTGCCCGTGTAAAACGGGTGGCATTGACTGCACACGTCCAGAGAAATGTCTGCCCCNAGGGTAGAACGGGTTTTAATCTCGTTGCCACAGCTACACTTAGCGGTAATGTCGCCATATTGTGGATGAATGTCTGCTTTCATGCCAACCTCCGTCGGCGCCGGCNGGCCAAAAAAAGCCGGCGGGCCAAAAAAAGAGGGCGGATAATACCAGAGCCAGCGCCGATAGCAACATCCGATACAGGCACTACCACGCTCTAGTACACTGTCACGATCCGTTTACTTGCTGTAACCGCGTGAATCTAACTGCACCTGACAATAATGCCACTCCCGTCNTATGGCGTTGCGCGGTGCCCACACCGCTGCGCCGATTATTCGACTATTGGCCCTCTGAGGATTGTGACGAGACGTTAGCGCCTGGGGTTCGGGTCCAAATCCCCTTTGGCAGCCGGTCTATTATCGCTATTGTGCTGGATCAAACAACAGACAGCGATATTGATGTCGAGCGATTGCGTCGCGCGACTTCAGTGATCGACGCCCAGCCGCTATTCCCGCAGCCATTATTTGAGCTGCTCAAATGGGCCGCGTCTTATTATCAACATCCGCTCGGTGAAGTACTGCCACTGGGACTGTCTCCAGGAGAGCGTCGCGGCAAACCCGAGCAACAGCTGGATGAATCAGCCCTTATGCTCAATGAGCGGGGCCGGGGGCTCCCTGAGGGTGCGCCCCATCAGGCTCCTAGACAAGCTGCGTTGGTGAGACGACTTAGCGCAGGCCCGGTCAGCCTTAAACGACTTGCCTCAGAGGGGTTCAGCCGCGCTCTTGCCAATGCGCTCCTCAGCAAAGATTTGGCAGTCAGCTGCACGGTTTCAGAAGATTCATGCTGGCAGTTGCGAACCCCACCCTTGCAAGCAAACCAAGAGCAAAAAGACGCCATCGACGCCATTGCTGCGGGCCTGGAGCGCTTCTCCATTCATCTTCTCTACGGCATCACCGGCAGTGGCAAAACCGAAGTGTATCTACAGAGCATTGCTACCTGCCTGGAGAAGGGCAGGCAAGTACTGGTGCTATTGCCCGAAATCGCTTTGACACCCCAGACCCTAGCGCGCTTTGAAGCACGATTTGATGCGCCCGTCGTTGCGCTGCACTCGGGAATCAGCGACGCAGCGCGTGACCGTGCTTGGGCAGCGGCGCGAAGCGGTAAGACAGCCATCATTTTGGGCACGCGATCTGCCGTGTTCGTCCCACTCGATAAACCAGGTCTGATTATTGTTGACGAGGAACATGACGCCGCCTTTGTTCAGCAAGATGGCCTCCGTTATTCGGCTAGAGACGTGGCGATCAAGCGAGCTCAACTAGAAAACTGCCCGGTCATATTGGGCAGTGCAACGCCCAGCTTGGAAAGCTGGCTCAACGCAGACCGCAATCGCTATCAACGACATATTTTGTCAAAGCGCGCTGGCACTAGCGTGCCACCAGCGCAGCGCCTGATCGATATTCGCGGCCTTGAACTCACGGCAGGCCTGTCGCCGGACCTACTCAATGAAACGGAGCACACTTTGCGCGGCGGTAACCAGGTACTGCTTTTTCTTAACCGTCGTGGATTTGCTAATGCGCTGGTATGTCATGACTGTGGCTGGAGCAGTGAATGCAGGCATTGCGATGCGCGCATGACGCTTCATAAATCGCCGCCGGGTCTGCACTGCCATCACTGTGGGGACCGCATAGCTCTTCCCAAGCGCTGCCCAGGGTGCAACAGCACTCGCATGCTAGGGACCGGTCTGGGTACACAACAGGCGGAAACCTACCTCAGCGAGCGCTTCGTTGACTATCCTGTGATCCGGGTCGATAGCGATACAATGAGCAACAGGCAGGCCATGCCAAAACTGATCGAGCAGCTTAACAACGCGGAACCTGTGCTGCTGATCGGCACCCAGATGTTAAGCAAAGGCCACCACTTTCCTCACGTGACACTGGTAGGCATTGTGGACGCCGATGCACTCCTTTTTAGCCCAGACTTTCGCGGTGAAGAGCGGTTATTGCAATTACTGACACAAGTCGGTGGTCGAGCAGGGCGGGCTGAGAAACCGGGATCAGTACTGGTCCAAACGCGACAGCCCGAGCACGCGCTAATTCGCGATCTGCATGCGCCCTACCACGAGCAGCTGGCAACGCTACTGTGTTATCGCGCGCAATCGGAACTACCACCTTATGGAGCATTAGGTGTCATTCGGTGCGATAGCAAAAATCGACAAGCAGGGCTCGCTTTTTTGCAAACAATCAAGGAGCAAGTCACGCCGCCGAACATATGTCGTATCATTGGCCCTCTGCCCGCAGCGATGGCTAGACGTAAAGATCGCTACCGCAGCCAACTAATCGTTGCAGGCCCCTCGCGCCCGCCGTTGGCAGCGCTCATGGCCTCGTTGATTGAACAAGCAGAGGCTACGCGTCACAGTGGCAACTTGAGTTGGTCGGTGGATATCGATCCATACGAAAGCTTGTGACTTCCTTGGCTAGAGCCTTTGCGGCAGGTTAGTGATAATAGCCACACCAACTCCGGGCTCTAATGGCACGGAGAACCTTCGACAGGATGACCATGAAACCTGAACTGGCTGCGCTGATTTCCTCGGCGCTGGAACAACTGGTATTACAGGGCACTCTGGCTGACATGCCGGACGCTCCGCTACAGATCGACCACCCTAAGGATCCGGCTCACGGCGATCTGTCCTGTAATGTGGCCATGGTGATAGCAAAGCGCGCAGGTTTGTCTCCACGAGATCTGGCGCAACAGGTGATAGCTGCACTCCCCAGCAATAACCTCGTCGCGCGCAGCGATATTGCGGGACCCGGGTTTATAAACTTTTTTATCAACTCAGAGCGTCACACTGAAGTCATCAGCACCATACTCTCAGCGCTATCAACTTTCGGTCACGTCGATATTGGACAGGGTCGAAAAGTACAGGTGGAGTTTGTCTCTGCTAATCCGACGGGACCACTTCATGTTGGTCACGGAAGGGGGGCAGCCATCGGCGACTCATTGGGGCGCCTACTGGAAGCCACCGGATGGGCAGTACAAAGAGAGTTTTATTACAACGATGCCGGTCAACAAATCCAGAATCTGGCGCTGTCGGTTCAGGCACGGGCCATGGGAAAGTGTCCTGAGGATGCAGATTGGCCCGATGACGGCTATCAGGGCAGTTATATCGAAGATGTCGCGAAAGCATTCACGTCGCAAGAAACGGTGCAAGCAGCCGATCGCGAGATTACAGCCTCGGGCGATATCACTGACCTCAACGCGATCAAAGATTTTGCGGTCGCTTGCCTCCGCCGTGAGCAGGATCAAGATCTTCGCGCTTTCGCTGTGTCTTTTGATGAATATTTTTTAGAGTCTTCGCTCTATGACAGTGGCGCCGTTGATGAGACGGTGTCAAAACTTGTGCAATCAGGCCACACCTTCGAGGAGGAGAATGCACTGTGGCTGAGAACCTCCTCGTTTGGCGACGACAAAGACCGTGTGATGCGCAAAAGTGAGGGTGGTTACACTTATTTCGTACCCGATGTGGCGTATCACCTGAACAAGTGGCAGCGTGGCTTTAAACGCGTCATCAATGAGCAAGGTGCTGATCACCACAGCACCATCACGCGGGTGCGCGCGGGCTTGCAAGGGTTAGACGCTGGGATTCCAGAGGGTTGGCCAGAGTACGTGCTGCATCAAATGGTCACCGTAATGCGCGATGGCGCCGAGGTGAAGCTGTCCAAGCGCGCGGGTAGCTATGTCACCCTGAAAGACCTGATTGACTGGGTAGGCTGCGATGCGACACGGTATTTTCTCGTAGCGCGCTCCCCCACCTCCCAGCTCACCTTCGATATCGATCTGGCACTAGCCAGAAGCAACGAAAACCCGGTTTACTATATTCAATATGCCCACGCCCGCGCCGCGAGCATACGCCGTAAAGCCAGTGCGGCATTGGGAGACGACGCGGAAACAGCGGGACTTGATCATCTGAAGTGCCTCATCGAGCCAGAAGCCCTGACACTGGCGATTACTTTGGGCCGCTTCCCCGAGGTGGTCGCTACCGCTGCGGAGCGCCTTGAGCCTCACGACGTGGCGAACTATCTGCGTCAGGCCGCATCAGATTTCCATACCTTTTATAACGCGCATCATATTCTGGAAGCCCAGCCGGCAGTTATGAAAGCCCGGCTCGCACTCGTTGCGGCATCCCAGCAGGTCATCGCCAACGGATTGAACCTCCTCGGGGTTTCGGCACCGGAGAGTATGTAAGTGGCCAGAAAACCGACAAAACCCCGGCGGCAAACTACAACCAACCGCGGTGCAGCTACCCGGTCATCTGCCGCGAGCGCACCGCCCACGCTGTCAGCCGCTCACCTGCAGGGGTTTGTAGCGGGGTGCGTAACTGGCGTTCTCGCTAGTCTAGGCACAGCACACTGGTCGCAGCAGTCGGAGGAACCGGCTCGAGCGAGGCCCGCGTCACCTCCTAATCTTCGGGTAGAAACCGGGCCGCGGTTCGATTTTTACGAGGTACTGCCCAATCAAGAGCTGGACCTCAATCCCGAAATCGAACCAGCGGATTTACAGGCCCCATCTCGCGATAGTGCACAATACTTGTTACAAGTGGGCTCTTTCCGCAAAGAAGCTGACGCAGATCGCCGTCGTGGCGAACTGGCACTCCTGGGCCTAAACGCCTCGATCGAAGCGGGAGAAAGCAACAATGGACGCTGGTTTCGCGTGTATCTCGGACCTTTTGCAAGTCATTCAGAGATGGCGCGCGCGCGGACCCTCACCGCCGAAGCCGATATGGATACCCTCCTGCTCAAACGCGAGCCACGGTCTGAGAGAGAGGTGCGATAACGATGGCTATGCAACAACGGGTGAGCCGGCTCCATTATTCGAGGGGCCAACGAATGCTTGAGCTTGACTTTGACGATGGCGCCGCATTCAAGCTAAGCGCAGAATTTTTGCGCGTTTACTCACCCTCGGCGGAGGTGCGCGGCCATGCCCCAGGGCAGGAAACCTTGCAAACCGGTAAGGCTTCTGTTGCTGTCGATCGCATCGAACCTGTGGGACATTACGCCGTGCAAATTGCTTTCGATGACGGTCACGACTCGGGCTTGTACACCTGGTCTTACTTGCGTGACCTTGCTGAAAATCAGGATCAATATTGGCGCAGCTATCTGCACCAACTCGACGCTGCAGGCCAATCCAGAGACGCGGCAGTGCAAGTACTCCATTTCGAACCCTGAATCACCCTGCCAGGCATTAAACGCGCCTGAAATCGAGTAACGTCGGCACAGTGCCCCTCTGAACAGCACCGCAATGCTCAGGTACACTTGCCGGCCCGCTGGCGCTGCGCCAGCGCTATAGGAGCATTGCCGGTGAATGACGACGCCGTAGGCAGCAACAATCCGGATGACAGCACGGACTTTGGCTTTTCCCGGGTCGACCGCACCGCCAAAGCAAGCATGGTTCGTGAAGTATTTGACTCAGTGGCCAGCCGCTATGATCTGATGAACGATTTGATGTCGGGGGGAATCCATCGGCTGTGGAAACGCTTTACTGTTGAGTTGAGTGCCGCGCGTGCGGGACAAACCATTCTCGATATCGCCGGCGGCACGGGTGATCTTGCTGCCAAATTTTCCCGGCTGGTCGGCCCCGATGGTAGAGTCATACTGGCCGACATCAACGCCGCCATGCTCGAGGTGGGCCGCGACCGCCTCATCGACAAGGGGGCAACAGGCAACATCGATATCGTTCAGGCCGACGCCCAGGCGCTGCCGTTTGAAGACGACAGTATCGACTGCATCACCATTGCCTTCGGACTCCGAAATGTTACCGACAAAGCAACGGCACTGCGCTCCATGCTTCGCGTTTTACGGCCCGGTGGCAGGCTACTGGTGCTCGAATTTTCTAAACCGACGTCGCCGCTTCTGGCAAAAATTTATGACCAATACTCTTTTCAGGTATTGCCTGTCATGGGAAGTTTAATTGCACAAGATTCTGACAGTTACCGCTATCTCGCAGAGTCTATCCGGAAACATCCCGATCAGGACACGCTTTTGGGGCTGATGGAGGAGGCGGGCTTCGTAAACGGGGGCTATCACAACATGACTGGCGGAATCGTTGCCGTCCATCGAGGTTTCAAGGCATGACCCGGCACGATCCGGCACTGCTGTCGGCCGCACTGTTGGGCGCCGAGCGGGCACTCAACCAGGCTATTTTGCTCGCACCAACTTCCCACAGAGAACTAGAAGCGCTAAGTGGTACCTTACTCGGTATCGAGGTCACGTCGCTGGAACTGACACTTTACTTAGAGTTGGTTCCGGGCGCTGAAGTGAGGCTGTTACACCACTGCGAAGAGAAGCCTACGGCCTTTGTCCGCGGTTCCATTGAGGACTTTACGGCGCTCATTGCCTCGGATGACCCCGCCGCCACTCTGATTAACAGTGGTATTGAACTTCAGGGAAGCAGTGCCAGCCTTATTCATCTGCAACAGGTGATCTCCGGCATGGACATTGATTGGGAAGCGCCATTGGTAGAGCGCCTTGGAGACGTGATGGGCCACCAAATAGCCGAAGCACTTCGCAGCGTGTTCAGTTGGGGTGAGGGCGCTCGAAAAAGTCTCAAACGGCAAATGTCTGAATACCTGCTAGAGGAAGGCCGCCTGACACCGCCAAAACTGGAGCTGGAACACTTCTTCGAAGGCGTGCAAACACTATCCATGCAGGTCGAGCGAGCTCAGGCAAAAGTTGAAAGGCTGATGGCCAAAGCCGCCTCGCGCAGGACTCAGTAATGAAAAGACTAATTGCGCTCTACCGGACCGCAGCTCGTTATGAGCTCGATGATCTGTTGCCACCGCAGCAACGTCCGCGAATGCTGTCGTTCTTGCTGCGGTTGTTTCCGGTGATATCTGTTCCTGACAACACGCCACGGGGAGAGCGCCTGCGTCGTGCGATGGAAGAGCTGGGTCCCGTGTTCGTCAAGTTTGGGCAACTGCTATCAACGCGCAGAGATCTCTTACCCTTGGATATCGCCGACGAACTGGCACTGCTGCAGGATCAAGTTCCCCCCTTTCCTGCTAAGGAGGCGATTCAACGTATCGAACAGGCCTTGGGGCGACCCTTAAATGATTGCTTCGCCGAGTTTGATGCCAATCCGCTGGCGGCCGCTTCGGTAGCGCAGGTGCATGGTGCTCGCCTACCGGATGGCAGCGATGTTGTCGTAAAGGTTCTGCGACCGGGAATCGAGCAAATTATTGATCAGGACATCAAAATACTGCGACATGTTGCGAGAATGTTGGCGCGCTGGTCTCGTAATGGTCGACGCCTGCGGCCGGTTGAAGTGGTAGAAGAATATGATCGAATTATTCATGGCGAGCTCGATCTGCAACGTGAGGCAGCTAATGCCTCGCAGCTAAAACGGCATTTTCAATCTGGAAAGCTGGTTTATGTGCCCGAGGTGCATTGGCCTTTGACTTGCCAACAAGTGATGGTCAGCGAGCGGATCTACGGTGTTCCCATTAGTGACATCGATACCCTCAAGGGAAAGCAAGTCGATCTAAAATTGCTGGCTGAACGGGGCGTAGAGATTTTTTTCACTCAGGTTTTTCGCGACAGTTTTTTTCATGCCGACATGCACCCAGGCAATATTTTTGTTGATTGCAGCGAACCCGATGATCCGCGATATATGGCAGTCGACTGCGCAATTGTCGGCCAGCTCGACGAGCAGGATCTCTACTATCTAGCGCGTAATTTGCTCGCCATATTCCAGCAGGACTACCGGCTCTGTGCGAAGCTTCACATCGAGTGTGGCTGGATTCCACCCGATACACCTGTGGCGGAGTTTGAGTCGGCCATGCGGACATTATGCGAACCTGTGTTCGAGCGGCCTCTTTCAGAAATATCCTTTGGTCACATGCTGGTAATGTTGTTTCGTACTGCCGGTCAGTTCGACATGCAAGTACAACCGCAGCTGGTTCTGCTGCAGAAAACGCTCCTAAATATCGAGGGGCTAGGCCGCCAACTTTACCCAGAGCTCAACCTTTGGGATACCGCAAAACCCTTCCTTGAGCAGTGGCTGGTAGATCGTTACTCAGTCCAAACTGTCAGTCGACGGCTGCAACAGGAGGCACCGGCTATTTTGGAAACACTACCCCTACTGCCCGATCTCCTGTTGAACCGACTGCGGCAGAGCAATACTCCAGTGCCCATCAAAAGTGGTACGCCCACCTGGTTTCTGCCGACCGCTATCGCCGGCGCACTGGCACTGGGCGTCGGTATTACGCTTTCCAATGGTGGGACTGTATGGCTAGTATGCGGTGGCGGCTGTTTGTTAGCAGCGCTAACGGTCCGCTACCGGTAACGGCTTGGCTCCGCCTCTGGCATACTGGGCCATGGTACCTGATTCCGTACACATTCCACTGAATATCATACCCAACTGGAACGACGAGGGCCTGATACCCGCAGTGACGCAGGATGCCGACAACGGCGAAGTACTCATGCTGGCGTGGATGAATGCGGAAGCGTTGGAGAAGACATTGACGAGCGGCGATGTCGTGTACTGGTCGCGTTCACGCCGCGAGCTGTGGCGGAAGGGGGCGACCTCGGGCAACACGCAACAACTCGTAGAGGCGCGCCTCGATTGCGATGGCGACACCTTGCTCCTGCGGGTGCATCAAAAAGGGGGCGCGTGCCATACCGGGCGACGGAGCTGCTTTTTTTATGCGCCGCATGAAAGTGAATGGAAGCTGGTGGCGGAGGAATAGATGAGCGACATTTTAACTGCCCTTGATCACGTGTTGGATGAAAGAAAGCAATCATCACCAGAGCAATCTTATGTCGCATCGCTGCACCACAACGGATTGAATAAAATTCTTGAAAAAATTGGTGAAGAGGCGACTGAGGTAATTCTCTCGGCCAAAGATATGACGCAAACTGGCGCCTCGGATGCACTGGTTAATGAGGTGGCTGACCTGTGGTTTCACACTCTGGTCATGCTGTCTCATCTCGATCTTAATCACAACGATGTACTCAACGTGCTCGATTCTCGGATGGGGCTGTCTGGACTGGCAGAAAAAGCCGCGCGAAAGCGCCATAATGCCGACTCGGAAAACGCTTAAATGCAGGGAGAATGACAATGGGCCTTGGCGGAATCAGTATCTGGCAACTCCTCATTATTCTGGCGATTATAGTGATGCTCTTCGGTACATCCCGACTGCGCAACATAGGTCCAGACCTCGGAAGTGCCATCAAAGGCTTTCGCGACAGCATGAGCAAAGACAACGCTCAAGGTGATGCAGACGGCAGCACCGAGGCTCGTAAGGAGCAGGACTCCGACAAACCTGCCGGCTAATCGGGGCGGTCTGTCATGTTCGACATCGGCTTTGCCGAAATACTGCTGATTGGCGTAGTGGGATTACTCGTTGTTGGCCCAGAGCAACTGCCCGGTGCAGTAAGGACCTCTATGGCCTGGGTTAACCGCTTTCGACGAAGTTTTGATCAAATTCGCACCGAGGTCCGACGTGAACTGCACAACGACGAGGTGATGCAGAAACTGCAGGAGGAGTCCCGGGAATTCGAGCAACAGGTGCGCGACACCACACGAGCCGTTGATGAGGAACTGCGCGCTATCGAATCATTGGATGCCCCACAAGCATCCGCAGAGGCTGCTGGAAATCCGGAGTACGAAACTGATCACTCTCCCTCCGCTGTGGATCAATCTGAAAAGCCCCCCGCTTCTGTATGAGTGATCCTCCTGATCAAGACCCACCCATGTCACTGGTGGCACATCTTACTGAGCTCCGTGATCGATTGCTGCGAGCGGTATTGGCGGTGCTGATTGGTTTTATTGTGCTGTTCCCCTTTGCTAACGAGATATATGGCGTTGTCTCGGCGCCCTTGCGAGAGCTGATGCCGGAAGGCTCCACCATGATCGCCACAGGTGTGGCGTCGCCCTTTCTGACGCCGTTTAAACTGAGTCTTGTGCTGGCAATCTTTATGGCGATACCGGTGATTCTCTATCAAATATGGGGTTTTGTAGCGCCGGGGCTCTACCAAAAAGAGAAGCGAATCGCGATGCCTTTGCTGGCTTCTAGCGTGTTGCTCTTCTACGCCGGCGCTCTCTTCGCTTACTTCGTTGTCTTCCCGTTAATCTTTGCTTTTTTTACCAGCGTGGGCCCAGAAAGCGTACAAGTCATGACTGACATCAATAGCTATCTGGACTTCGTCTTGAAGCTTTTCTTGGCGTTTGGCATTGCCTTCGAAATGCCTATTGCTGCGGTCATCTTGATCTGGACAGGGGTCACCACCGCGGAAGCGCTATCGCGAAAGCGACCCTATATCATTGTGGGATGCTTTGTATTCGGCATGCTACTCACGCCGCCCGATGTCATTTCCCAGTCGCTTTTGGCGATTCCGATGTGGCTCTTATTTGAGATCGGCGTATTTTTTGGTCGACTGCTGGAACCCCCCCGAACTTAAAACAACGGGTTAAAGACCTGGCGCCTGAATCGCGCTTTTCAGCGGATAGAGGCAATCTTTTTTTTTCCTCTCCGAGTAAACTGCAATCTGTTTCAGGCAACTCGAGGGCATTTCATTAACTCTCGGCCATCTGTTTTTACCCAACCGGACACTACCAAGTGACGCGAGCTGCACAGACCAACTCATCCGCCGAGTCGCATACTGCCGACACCCCAGATAGCCGTCCACCCGCGCAAAATAAGTCTCTGGCTCCGCTACGGCGACTGTTAGGTTTTTTATGGCCGCACAAAACCCGCCTAATCGCCGCCAGTATCGCGCTGGTCTTTACTGCCGTCGCTCAGTTGGGTTTGGGTTACGGCGTGAAAGTGCTGATTGACGAGGGATTCTCGAGCGCCGATCCCTCTGGGCTTTATAAAGCGGTTTCTCTCATGCTGGCGATCGGACTTGCGCTGGCGAGTGGGGCCATGATCCGCTTCTATCTGGTCTCTTGGTTGGGCGAGCGCGTAAGTGCTGACCTCCGGAGCGCCGTATTTAACAATCTCGTGCATCTCCAGCCGAGTTACTTTGAAACCAACCATGCTGGCGAGATCATGTCTCGCCTGACCACCGATACCACGCTCCTACAAACGCTAATCGGGTCCTCCGTTAGTTTGGCGATTCGCAATGCGCTGACACTCACCGGCGCATTGACACTGATGGTCATCACCAATCTAAAACTTAGCCTGGTCATTCTTATTGCTGTGCCCGTGACGCTCCTGCCTATCCTGATTTTTGGCCGTCGTGTGCGAAAGCTTTCTAATAAAAGCCAGCAGAGTATTGCCGAAGTGGGCAGTCATGCAGGTGAAATTTTTCAGTCGATCAAGGTAGTACAAAGTTTTAACCGCGAAGGGGCAGAGAAAGCGGCATTTGGACACGATGTAGAGCAGGCATTTTTAGTGGCACGTGCGCGGGTGTTTCAGCGGGCACTCCTCACCGGCTTTGCGATTTTCCTGCTGATGGGGGGCATGGTCGGCATGATGTGGTCTGGCGGTGTCGATGTCATCGAAGGGAGAATGACGGGTGGCGAGCTAGGCGCCTTTATTTTTTATGCCGTAATGGTCGGGACTGCGTTCGCCACGCTGTCTGAAGTTTGGGGTGACCTGCAGCGTGCTGCCGGTGCAGCAGAACGGCTCATGGAGCTCCTGCAAGAAACGAGTAATCTACCTGACACCGGAAAAACGAAGCCAGCGCTGGGTGAAACGCTGCGCTTTGCCGATATCACCTTTGCCTACCCGACTCGCCCTGAGAGCCCTGCGTTGAATGGTTTTGACCTCACAATCAACCAAGGAGAGTCGGTGGCGCTAGTAGGCCCCTCTGGTGCGGGCAAATCGACTATTTTTGAGCTAATGCTGCGGTTTTATGATCCAAGCGGAGGGGTGCTTTACTACGGCGATATCGACTTGCGCGACGTGCCGTTACTGGACTGGAGAGCCAAAATCGCGCTGGTTCCCCAGCAACCTACGCTGTTCTCCGGGACCATTTTTAGCAATATTGCTTATGGGGTGAGTGAGGCTACCAAAGAGGCGGTAGAACGCGCTGCAAACATGGCTCATGCACATGAGTTTATTGCTGCGCTGCCTGATGGCTACAATAGCGATCTGGGAGCGCAGGGAGCGCGGCTGTCGGGTGGACAACGTCAACGGATTGCATTGGCACGCGCAATACTGGCAGACCCCGAGCTGCTACTCCTAGATGAAGCGACCAGTGCACTGGATACTGAGAGCGAGTGGCACGTGCAGCAGGCATTAGCCGAGATCATGCGCGAACGCACTACTATCATTATCGCTCACCGGCTCTCCACAGTGATCAATGCCGACCGTATCGTAGTGATGGATCAAGGCAAGGTCATTGATAGTGGGCGCCATGACGCGTTAATCGCACGCTGTGGCCTTTACCAACGTCTGGCTCAGATGCAGTTCCAAGCGACAGATGGACCGAGGAGCGGCGCGTAAACCGCTCCACGACAACCACGATGCTTACTAGACATTGGGCGCGGAAATAAAAACCCCGCGTCGGGCGGGGTTTTTTTAAGAACGAGAGCTATCAGCTGAATTCACGGACTAGACCGCCAATGCTCTCCTTGGCATCACCGAAAAGCATTCGCGTATTATCTTTATAGAACAGTGGATTCTCGATACCGGCAAAGCCAGATGCCATAGAGCGCTTCAGCACAAATACCGTGCGCGCATCAGCCACGTTAATCACAGGCATGCCGTAAATGGGTGAGGATTCCACTTCACGTGCCGCGGGATTCACAACATCGTTGGCGCCAATAACAATCGCCACGTCGACCATTTCCATCCGCGGATTGATCTCATCCATCTCCAACAACTGGTCATAAGGCACATCGGCCTCTGCAAGCAATACGTTCATGTGGCCCGGCATCCGACCTGCTACCGGATGGATACCGAAGTTCACTTCGCAGCCGTTATTCTGCAATAGTTCCGTCAGCTCCTTCACGACGTGCTGTGCTTGCGCCACCGCCATACCGTATCCGGGGATGATCGCCACATTGGTTGCCGCTTCAAGCACGTAGTAGGCATCGTCCACTGAGATCGGTTTGATCTCGCCCTCAACCACGGTTTCTTCGCTAGAAACACTCGCGAAGCCCGAGAACAATACGTTCGACAGAGAGCGATTCATCGCCTTGCACATAATCTGGGTCAGGATGATGCCCGAGGCACCGACCAAAGAACCAGCCACAATCAGCGCATTATTGTTAATGGCGAAACCGGCGGCACACGCAGCCAAACCCGAGTAGGAGTTCAGCAGCGAGATGACAACCGGCATGTCGGCACCGCCGATCGGTATGACCGCCATAATACCAAACAGAAGCGCCAGACCGATTACCATATAAAGCCAGTTCGGGTCGGTGGGGTTCATACAGAACATCACTGCGCCACCCACGATTCCGAATACCACCAAAGAATTGACGACCTGCTGGCCCGAAAAAGTTATCGCGCCGCTACCAATCGTCTCAGATAACTTGCCATAAGCGACCAAAGAACCGGTGAGCGTCACACCACCAATCAAAATTGAGAGCACAATGGTGACCAGCGTGAAGACGCCGGCATCCGGTGACAGCGCTGACCAACCCACAAGCAGTGAAGCGGCGCCGCCGAGACCGTTGAACAACGCCACCATCTCGGGCATCGAGGTCATTGCCACAGCGCGCGCGGCGATTGCGCCAATGGCACCACCGACCAACATGCCTGCTACTATCCAAGTGAAATCGACAATGCCTTGATCGAGCAAGGCGGCGACGATTGCCACCAACATGCCGATGGCCGACACCATATTACCGCGGCGAGCCGTAGCGGGAGAGCCCAACATTTTCAGGCCAAAGATAAAGAGCCCCGCCGCAACGACGTAACCCAGTTGTGTCACTAATGCAGTCGTCACGATCAGTCCTCCTTCTTCTTGAAGAAGCCGAGCATGCGGTCGGTCACCATGTAACCCCCCACCACATTCACACTGGCAAGCGTCACAGCACCAACACCCAGCCACATACCCATGGTTTCGCTACCCGTACCGGCCAGCGCAACTGCGCCAACTACCGTGATGCCAGAAATAGCATTCGCGCCAGACATGAGTGGGGTGTGCAGTGTGGCAGGCACTTTATTAATGAGTTCGAAGCCGAGGAATATCGACAACATTAAAATAAACAGCAAATACTCTGCGCCAGACATATCAGTTCGCCCCCTCGATAATATCTTTGATGGTCGGGTGAACAACTGCCCCACCGTGGGTAATCACGCAACCGGGGAGAATATCGTTCTCGAGATCGAGCACGAACTGTTTGCTGTCTTCATCCCACGTATCTTCCACCAAATTAAACATGTTGCTCGCATACATTTGCGTCGCATCGCCGGGCGCGAGGTTAGCGAGATTAGCGGTGCCAACAATAGTGACTCCGTTAACGTCGACTACCTGGTCCGGCACTGATCCCTCTACGTTACCCCCCGTCTCGGCCGCCATGTCAACAACCACGGAACCCGGCGCCATACCTGCAACCATGTCGGCCGTGACCAGGACCGGGGGCTTTCGGCCAAACACCTGGGCTGTGGTGATCACTACGTCGGAGTCAGCGATAACGGCTTTTTGTGCCTGACGCTGGAGTTCAACCTGCTCGGGGGTAAGCTCCTTGGCGTAACCGTCCTGCGTCTGACCGGTATCGCCCAAATCAATCTCCAAAAACTTGGCGCCGAGGGAGTGAACCTGCTCTGCCACAACCGGGCGAGTATCAAAAGCCGTGACTCGTGCACCTAATCGTTTGGCAGTAGCGATCGCCTGAAGTCCTGCAACGCCCGCACCAATAATAAAAACCTTTGCAGGCTTCAGTGTTCCCGCGGGGGTCATCATCATCGGCATGATCCGTGGCATATGATTGGCCGCCAGCATCACTGCCACGTAGCCCGCAAGGTTCGCCTGCGAGCTCAGCGCATCCATCTTTTGGCTTCGGGTCGAGCGCGGAATCATCTCCATACTGACAGCGGTCACGTTTTGGCTGGCAAAGGCCTTAATGAGATCCTGCTCGTTAAAGGGATCGAGATAGGACACATGAATGCAGCCCGACTTCAGCTGGCCGATTTCCTCGATGTCTGGCTTACGCAGCCTAAGGACCATGTCAGCTCCGGCCATAGAGGCACCGCGATCCGAACGAATACTGGCTCCGGCCGCCTCGTAGTCCGCGTCGCTGATGCCGGCACCCATGCCTGCACCCGCTTCGATGACCACCTCCGCGCCAAGCCGCACCAACTTTTTTACTGTCTCTGGCGTCGCAGAGACGCGATTCTCTCCCGGCTGGGTTTCACGGGGTATGACTAGTTGCATAGTGAAGTTCGCCTGCTTTTTGGGATCACCGTGATCCCGGTTTTTGTTAGAGATCCAGCCGGCTGATGAAGTAGGACTTACGCTTGGCAGAAGCGGAATCCCTCAGCACCACTGGGGACGAATCAGTGAAACAATTAGCCCGCGCGGAGTTTCAGAAGCGGGTTAAGCCAACGGTGTCGCAAGCGCGTGAAGCGCAACGGCGCGTCGAGTACCGCCAGGCAAATACATTCTTCACCTTCCAACGCGACGGGGGTGTGCTTATCCCACCCCTCACGAATCACAAAATCCCCGGGGTGATATTCGCCGCTCTCATCGGCAAAACCACCCTGCAGCACCAGCGTCATCTCGCTACCACCGTGGGTATGCTCGGGAATACGACCCCCCTGGGCGATGCGATACAACGCAAACTCATGCAGGGCGTCACCGGTTTTCAAATAGCTGATGCTGAGGGACTGGGTTACGCGCTTCCAGACCAGATCGGCATAGTCGCCGTTGATCAAGCGGTCCAATAACCCTGGCAAGCGCGTATCAGACGCTTCGCTGCGGGCATAGCGTAATGGCTCGGGATCTTCCAATCGTGCCAGCACTCTATCAAGGACAGACTCCCCCACAGCCACTGGGTCTAGCCGTTCAAACTGCGAACCGCCAATATCCTCAAGCCTCTCAGTGATGTGGCGACAACGCTGGCAGTAGCTGAGATGTGCTGCAACGCAGGCCGATTGCGCAACCGACAGTACGCCCGAGGCGTGTTCTATCAAAATATCGATAGGGGGATGATGGTGTACCATGTCTTTTTTTATCCGAACCACTAGCTATACACCTGTGTTACGGGCCAAGCAAGCAAACGGTTTACTCCACCACACCCTGAAAACTGTGACATCTGACCGATCAGCTCCATCGTCACGCCTCCATGAGCGCCTGCAGCTTTTGAATGGCCAACCGTACCCGGGATTTAACGGTGCCCAGCGGCAGGTCGAGCTCGGCCGCTGCCTCGGAGTGAGATTTACCCTCCATATAGACTTTGCCCAGGATCTGAGCCTGATCCGGAGGAAGATCACCCATTAGCTCCCTCACGCGCTCGGAACCACGGCGGGTATGCAGGACAACAAAAGACTCCTCCTCTTCACTTTCAAGCTCGAAGTCGTCAGAAGCAAGCGGAGTATCGAACTTCTGTAACCGCCGGAACATATCGGTGCGACAATTTCGGGCAATCGTGTAGACCCAAGTTGATGCCGCTGCTTTCTCCGGATTGAAGCCGCCAGCCTTCTGCCATACCTTCAACATGACTTCTTGCACCAATTCGTCAGCATGCGCGGCAGAAAGGCTAGAACCAGACAACGCAAATGCTTTGATCAGCGGCGCAAAATGGCGAAAAAACCGGGTAAAAGCCGCCCTGTCCTGACTGTCACCAACCAGGACCAGCGCTTCACTCCATTCATCCGTCCTGCGACCGGTGGGTACATTCCATTTCGCACTGACGTTGGCGGGGGATGTGTCACCAGAGTTTGTTTTTTCTGTCATGGAAAAAACCTTCTTTTCAAGACGACAGCATACACACTGCGGGGCTGCCTTAAAACCATGCAATCTCAGAGATTTGGCAGGTGAATTCGCGCCAAAAAAAGGCGCTGATCCACGCTCTAACACCTCCCGTAACAGCAATACTCTCAGTTTGTCTGGTGACCGGAGGTCGGCCGACAATGAATATTGCAATTATAGGGGCGGGTATCTCTGGGCTCGGGTGCGCCTATCGGCTCGTCCAGAGGGGCCATCGCGTCGAAGTTTTTGAAGCTCGGGACCGGATCGGGGGCCATACAGCTACCCTCGATGCTCAGATCGGCACACGACGTTTTTCTGTGGATACCGGCTTTATCGTCTACAACAACCGAAACTATCCAAACCTCATTCAATTGTTCAAAGAGCTTGGTGTCGCAACCAGAGAGACCTCCATGGGGTTCTCGGTCTGCGACGAAACTTCTGGCCTTGAATACGCAGGCAACAATATTAATACCCTGTTTGTTCAACGCGGTAATCTACTGTCTCCCAGTTTTCTGGGAATGGTCCGCGAGATTCTCCGGTTCAATAAGTTGGCGATCGCCGACCTCGACAGCGGCCGACTCCCGCAGGATCAAACGCTGGGGGAGTATCTCAGCCGTCACGGCTTCAGTGCTCATTTTAGCCGCAGTTATCTCCTTGCCATGACCTCAGCAATTTGGTCGGCAGACTTTGAGGATGCACAGGACTTTCCGGTGGAGTTTTTCATTCGCTTTTTCAGCAACCACGGATTGCTCTCGCTAAAGAATCGGCCCCAGTGGCGGGTAGTGGAAGGGGGGAGCCGGGAATATTTAACACCACTGACACAGCGATTCGCTGACAATATTCGGACACGGATGCCCGTAGGAAAAATATTGAGACCCCCCGGAAAGCCGGTAGCGGTCCACTTCACAAATGGGGTTGTGCGAGAGTTTGACGAGGTGGTTGTCGCCACTCATTCGAACGATGCTCTCGCTATGCTTGGAGACGCAACTCAGATAGAGCGATCCGTGCTCGGCGCGCTACCCTACCGAGACAACGAAGTGATACTCCATACCGATACGCGACTGCTACCAAAAGTCCAACGGGCATGGTCTAGCTGGAACTATCGACTGAAGCCAGAAAGTGGTCGTGCCACCGTCACTTACAATATGAATATGTTGCAGGGCCTCGACGCGCCGGAGACCTTTTGCGTCACGCTCAATGATACGGCCTCTATCAATCCACACCGGATCTTGGGCCGGTTTAATTACGCACACCCTCAGTTCACAGTGGCGGGAATGCAGGCACAGCAGCGCTGGGAGGATATCAACGGATACAATGGGACATGGTTCTGCGGCGCTTACTGGCGCAATGGATTCCACGAAGACGGACTGAGCAGCGGGCTGAGAGTCGCCGAGAGCCTATGTGCAGCCCGCCAGATGGCTGCATGAGTGCGAAGCTGTATTCAGGAACACTGAGGCATGTACGCTACACGCCGAAAAAACATAGCTTCACCTATAAAGTATTCATGCCCTTTGTGGAGATTGAGACGCTTTCTCAACTGACCGAGCAACTGCCGTTGTGGTCTGCAAAGCGGTGGGCACCGGCGCGCTTTCTCCGCAGCGATTTTTTGGGCCCAGAGACGGTGCCACTTGCCGATGCCGTGCGCTCAAGAATCCACGCGCAAACAGGCAGACATCACGATGGACCCATTTATCTATTGGCAAACTGGCGCTATTTCGGTTACCAGAATAATCCCATCGCGGTTTACTACTGCTACGACAACCCGGGAGGGTGTTTGCAATATGTTGTCGCCGAGGTGACCAACACCCCCTGGGGAGAGAGACACAGTTACGTGCTCAAAGCGCCGGCTGGAGAAGGGCCATTGGTAACGGAGTTCGCTAAAGCACTGCATGTCTCGCCATTCAATCCGATGGAGATGACCTACCGCTGGCACAGCGACAGTCCCGGAGCGTCTCTGGCGATTCAAATCGCGCTTTTTCAGAAAAATGAGAGGATCTTTGATGCGGTATTGTCTCTATCTGCAGAACCCCTCAACGCGCGATCAGCAGTCCGCGCCATACTCTCTTATCCGCTTATGACCATAAAAGTCGTGTTAGGGATTTATTGGGAGGCATTACGCCTATTTTTGAAGGGCGTCAGCCTGCATTCTCATCCGAAGCGATCGCATTAACGTACTCGAGGATTCAACGAGTCACCTACAACGAAGACCATACAGGGGCGCTTCATGAGTGAATACAGCGTAAAAAAAATTGGCAAGCTCCCGCTGCTTTTTCCCGAAAAACACGGTGGCCTGGCACGCTCTTTTATGTGGAAAGTGTTGGGAAAGTTACAGGTAGGGTCACTCACGCTCAGAGAAGGGGACGAAACAAAGGTTTTTGGCTCGATCTCAGACAGCTCTGCACCCCATGCGGAAGTGCATGTTCATGACACTGACCTGTATCGGCGCATCCTGACTGGAGGCAGTATCGCAGCTGGCGAAACCTTTATTGAAGGCATGTGGAGCAGTCCGAATCTCACTGAGGTAACGCGTGCCTTTAGCGCCAACATGGCAATGCTGGAAGCGATGTCTGACAAACAGAACTGGCTCGCTAGACTCGCTCTGAAACTTAGCCACTGGGCGCGGAGGAATACGTCTACTCGGTCGCGGGAAAACATCTCGGCTCACTACGACTTGGGCAATGATTTCTTTTCCCTGTTCCTTGACCCCAGCATGATGTATTCCTCAGCCGTGTTTCCATCGGCCTCCGCCGATCTTGCTGCGGCCTCCCAGCACAAACTGAAGCTGATCTGTGAAGATCTTGAACTCAAGGCAGAAGACCATCTCGTCGAGATCGGCACGGGCTGGGGCGGCATGGCCATCTTTGCGGCAGAGCAGTATGGCTGTCGTGTGACAACAACAACGATTTCACGCGAGCAATACGACTACACTGTAGAAGCCGTGGCGCAAAAAGGGCTGGAGAACCAAGTTACGGTGCTTTTCGACGATTATCGGGATCTGCAGGGACAGTTCGACAAGCTTGTTTCGATCGAAATGATTGAAGCAGTGGGACACCAGTTTTATGACACCTATTTTCAAAAGATCAGCCATTTGCTCAAACCCCACGGTAAGGCGGTGATTCAAGCGATTACGATCACCGAACAGCGATATGAGCAGGCCAGAGATTCGGTCGACTTTATCAAGCGCTATATTTTTCCGGGCGGCTGCCTGCCCTCGCTGACCGTCGTTAGTGATGCACTTTCCCGAGTGACTGACATGCAAATGAGTAATTTGCGGGATATCGGCCGAGACTACGCAGACACACTTAAAGTGTGGCATTCCAGTTTTCTGAACAAACTCGATGAGGTCAGGGCAATGGGCTTCGATGATCGATTTATTCGCATGTGGCGCTACTACCTTAGCTATTGCGAAGGGGGCTTTAGAGAGCGCATTATTGGAACTCACCAAATCACCATGACCAAGCCGGGGTACCGCCCCGACTGATTGCCAACCTATGCTTCTATCACTCGCGCCGATCGGCCTTCTCGTTGCGTTGTTGTCGGCCTCGGTTACCCTGTTTGGGTCGGATGCTTCTTACGGCCCCAATCAGGTAGCACTAATTATCAGCGCCGCAGCAACCATGCTTGTGGGTTGGCACCGTGGCATGAGTTGGCTGGCGATTCAGGAAGGGATGGTGGGAGCAATCACGGTCTCGATTATGCCTATGATGATCCTGCTCTCGGTCGGCGCGCTGATCGGTAGCTGGATGATCAGCGGCACCGTGCCAGGAATGATCTATTACGGCATACAGCTGCTGAACCCTCATTGGTTTTATGCCGCCTCGGCACTCATCTGTGCGCTGGCTTCACTTAGCCTAGGCAGCTCTTGGACCGTTGCCGGCACGTTGGGTATCGGGATGATGGGCATTGCCACGACCTACTCCCTCTCCCCCGCCATCACTGCGGGAGCCGTCATTTCGGGCGCCTACTTTGGTGACAAACTGTCTCCCCTCTCTGACACCACGAATCTTGCTGCAGCGGCAGTGGGTGTCGATTTATTTGAGCACATTAAAAACATGCTCTGGACCACTTTGCCCGCTTTCGTACTGACGCTTTTGGTGTTCTCACTCATTGGCAGTGACGGCGCCGCAACACCCGAGAATATCGCCGAGATTCGCTCGGCACTCGCGTCGCGGTTCTCCCTTTCACCGTGGGTACTCTCGCCACTGGCGTTGATGCTGCTGCTGATCTATCTCAAGGTGCCGGCGTATCCTGCCATTCTCATCTGCACTTTTTCGGGCACCCTTTATGCGGCATGCTTTCAGCCAGAAGTCGTGCGAACAATGGCCATAGCGGCGCACCCCAACACACCGGCACCGCTTATACAGGGGCTGTGGATGGCTCTTTTTTCGGGATATCAGTCCCCCCCTGAGTTGGGCGCATTGAGCCAACTTCTTGACAAGGGCGGTCTGGCAAGCATGCTCAACACCATTTTTCTTATTCTTACCGCTATGACCTTCGGCGGCATGCTGGAGAGCACGGGGATTTTACGCCAGCTACTCAATAGCGTGCTACGCGGCGTTAAACGAACAGGTGATCTGATTCTGGCCACAGTGAGCGGCGGCATCATCACTAATATTCTCGCCGCGGATCAATTTCTGGCCATTACCTTGCCGGGTCGCCTTTTCACACCCGCTTATGACGAGCGCAGACTAAACCGACTGAATCTGTCACGGACCTTGGAAGACTCTGCGACACTCACCTCAGTACTGGTACCCTGGAACACGTGCGGCGCCTTCATGGCTGCCACACTCGGTGTGGCCACTTTGGACTACGCCCCCTATGCCTTGTTCAACCTGACCTGCCCCTTCCTGGCAATTGTGTTCGGCTATGGAAATATCGCGCAGCTACCACCGACCGCACGGGCCACTGCATGAAATGGGATTACGACACGCCTTTTATCATGACATTTAACGTCAGCAATGCCCATATTGACGCATTAGCCCACACTCGAAACACCCATTATGTTGAATGGTCTATGGAAACCGCCTGGGCTCACACGACCGCACTTGGCCTCGGAGCCGCCGAGTACCAGCAACTAAATCGTGCAATGGCATTGACCCATGCCGAGTACGATTACCTCAAGGCAACACATGCCGGCGACACGCTTTTGGTAGGGACCTGGATCACCGATTGGCGCAGCAAGCTCAAAATGACGCGAAAATTACAAATCATTTGTCAGCAGACGGAGGCCAGTGTGTTTCGTGGCACGCTTGAATTCGTCTGCATCGAGATTTCAACAGGTCAACCCAAAAAGCCACCGAGCGAATTTATAGACATTTATACGCCGGCATTAGTCAACAAACCCTGAATCCTTCAGGCAAGGTCACGGAAGGTCTCTTCAGGCGCGCAACCAATCAAAACTCATCACTTCCGATATGTTATCCACCCCTAAGCGCAATGCGAGGAGGCGATCTATCCCCAATGCCACACCGGCACACTCCGGGAGGCCTGAATCCTGTGCGGCCAGCAGTCTTTGGTCAGGTAAGCGTTCATCCAGCCCCCGTCTTCTTCGCACAGCGTTATCTGACGCGAATCGCGTTCGTAAAGCGGACGCATCGCTCTGCTCCCAATAGCCGTTGGCCAACTCAACACCATCGACATAGCACTCAAACCGCGCAGCAACCCGCCTGCCTTGAACCGTTATGAGTCGCGCCAGAGCAGACTGGGAGACGGGGAAGTCGGTAACAAAAACNACTCCAGCGTCGCTCAACGTCGGCTCAACACAGTGGGTCATCAGCAGATCCAACAATCCGTCGCGATCCAAACCGATNGGCACATGCTCCAAGTGAGANTCCGCCAACGCCCACAGGTGTGCGTCATCAACATCATCACTCAGAGGATCGACGTCGAGGACATGTTGGAATAACGAACCATAGGGCCATATCTGCCAGCCACTTCGNCCAAGCAACTCACCCACCAGCTCGGCAACCTCGCGAATCAGGGTGGCATGATCCCAGCCGAGTCGATACCACTCCAACAATGTGAACTCCGGATTATGTCGCCGCCCATATTCGCCTTGCCGAAACGCCCTCGCCACTTGGAAAATATCCCCGGCTCCGGCTGCAATCAGTCGCTTCATGGCATATTCGGGAGAGGTCTGCAGAAATCGCGGGGGATCATCCAACGTGGCACCGTCAAGGATCAGCGCATCAATCGCGGGGTCGGTAACGGTCCCAAGGCTAATCAGAGGCGTCTCGACTTCCATTACACCACGAGCAGCAAAAAAAGCCCTCAGGTGCTGGAGAGTCGCCGCGCGTGCAGCGAGCGCGTCAAGCGACGCAGAAGGTCGCCAATCACTCATCGCTTAATTTTTGCTGGCGCGGCTCACATATTCTCCTGTTCGTGTATCAACGCGGATGGACTCACCTTCAGTAATAAACAACGGAACCCGCACCACCGCTCCTGTACTCAGAGTGGCAGGNTTACTGCCTCCCTGAGCCGTATCACCCTTCAAACCTGGGTCCGTCTCGGTAATTTCCAATTCGATAAAGTTGGGCGGTGTGACCGCTAGCGGTGATCCGTTATACAAGGTGATTTCGTAACGCTCCTGCTCCTTAAGCCACTTTCCCGTATCACCCACCGCATCTCGATCTGCGCTGAATTGCTCGTAGGTAGAGGGGTCCATGAAATACCAGAATTCCCCGTCGGTGTAGGAGTACTCAAGGTCTACATCCATCACATCGGCNCCCTCGAGACTATCCCCGGACTTGAAAGTNCGCTCCCAGACTCGACCTGACTTGAGATTTCGTAACTTGACGCGATTGAAAGCCTGCCCCTTTCCCGGCTTGACGAATTCGTTCTCCAAAATGGAGCAGNGCTCGCTGTCCAGCATGACCTTCAAGCCGGGCTTAAATTCGTTAGTGGAAAAGTTCGGCATTTCAGAAAACCTAAAAGTGAAAACAGAGATGATACCGCAGCCCTATCATGGGGAACACTTGCAGACGGCTAATCCGTAGCGAAGTCGCCCTCACTACCGAGCAGATAACAAATGCCATCCAAACCGCCGAAAGTGACTTCAATTGGGCTGGCAGCCCGCACTGCCGGCTTGGCATGAAATGCCACACCCATACCTGCGAGCGCCATCATTGAAAGATCATTCGCCCCATCACCCACAGCAATAGACTGNTCTACNTCAATACCCAGCCGATNAGATAATGCCTGTAGCGCCATCGCCTTATANTCGCGATTCACAATAGGAGGAATCACCTCTCCCGTAACGATTCCACCTTTCGTTTCGAGCGCGTTTGCCACCACCTCATCAAAACCAAAATCCTGCTGTAGCCGTTTTGCGATGGGCAGGAATCCTCCAGAGAAAATCGCCAGCGTCATGCCGCGGGCCCGCAAAGTGGTGGTCATCTCTCGCAGGCCTTCCTTGATTGGAAGCCGATCAGCCAGAATAGCTACGGCGTCTGAATTGAGGCCTTTTAACAAGGCGAGCCGGGTCCGGAAGCTCTCATCAAAATCCACCTCCCCACGCATTGCCCTCGCCGTGATAGCAGCCACTTCGTGACCCACACCCGCGACATCCGCCAATTCGTCGATCACCTCACAATCGATAAGGGTTGAATCCATATCGAATACGGCCAGTCGATAGCGACGAGTGCGCATACCTCGAGGCTGTAATGCCAGATCAACGCGNTGGAGATCCGAAATNTCTCTCAATCGTTTGGAGAGAGCCGCTTCGTCTCGGCAANNAATGTGGAAATTGTGCACTGTTCNCGATGCCGAAAGCGTCACGGGTACTGGCATATTGCGATGATCAATTACAGCACCTCCTGTTGCCGCAACAGCATGCTCAACCGCCTGAAGCTCAAAGTGGGTGCCGCTCGGTATCATTAACACAATGACATGTGTTGCGTTATTCACGAGTCGCTCATTCAAATTAAATGACAAATGGATCGCGACGTTCTCACAAAAGCCGCGCTCATGGAGTCTATACTGAACTCAGTGGTAATGGAGACTCTCTGTGGAAACCATCTTGCGCCGGTTACGTCACCAACCTTTGTCTCATCAACTGGCGTTGGTTGCCGCAGGATGTTGTCTGCTCGCTACGCTGATACTGGTTGCGGTCGCCGCACAATCCACCCAGTCCATACTGAACACCACCCTGAACGAACACGCGCAAGCCGCCGTGGCGAATCTCGGGCTGAGGGCGGGTACCGAATTGGCTGCGGGTGACCGGCTGGGGGTTGTCACTGCGCTACAGTTTTACACTGACCAAAACCTCTTTTCAGGTGCCAGGGCAATCGACATCGAGGGCAAAGAGATCGCCGTCGCAGGTACCGTTGGAACAGGCGGCTCACTCTACAGTCACAGCATCCTGATTGATGGTAATAGCGCGGGGTCAGTAGAACTGTACCTGGACCTGACGCCCCAGCTAGCAGCCAGAGAGACATTGGTATGGGGCTTAATCGCGTTAGCAGCCCTCCTCAGCACGGCCGTATTTGCCATCACTCGGCCCATGGGCCAAAGGCTGGCAAGCGATATTACCGATGCCGTAGCGCAACTGGATGCAATTTCTGAAGAGTCCTCTATCTCGGTCAATGAGGTACACAAGCTGCGTGACAGCGTNAACTCGCTCCCGCTGGACCTGCTCAAATCGCAGAGCCTCTCTCACCAGAATGATGATCACTATCGTGATACCGCTATTTTATGCATCGCGCTGAAACACCTGCCGGGGTACCTCGACACCCTTAATGACACGCGATTGCAAGAATATGTTGGTTTACTGCATCGTATCGCTTTTGGTAGTGCCGGTTTTTATGGAGGCGAGCTGTCGGTAATCAGACAGTTTGGCCTGGCCATCTACTTNTCTGGCACCCACTCCATCGGCTCCCCGGTTCTGCGCGCCGCAAGCTGCGCCTGGCTGTTGGCCCGTGCTTGCGCGTTAGCAGAAAAAACCGAGCGCCTGTCATTTGTGCCCGGATTAGCGATCGGTGTCAGTGAACTGGGTCGAGGGGACGCTCAAGATATTTATCCCGGTCTCTACACTCAGTCTACTTTGGACGATTTGCTGGAGTTGGCCCATCAAGATGTTGACGCCATTTTACTGTCATCGCGGGCGGCAGAGGATGATGGACTCACATCGCGCATGGGCATCGATGTTATCGATGAGCAGTGGATGGCGTTAGGTGACATCAGCAGTCGCCACATGGATTTACTGACGCGTCAGATAACCCTTATACGGCGGTTGATTACGCCAGCAGAACAGGATGGCCCTCAAGGCTTTCTNCCTTTTTAAAGGGATCAATCACCGACCACCGACAACTGAGTCACCCGTTGGTATCCCTTGGGCAACTTGCTGCCGCGTCGCCCTCTCTCACCTTTAAAGTGCTCGAGATCTGTCCACTTGAAGTTTCGGTAGTGTCCGCCGGATGTGACTTGCAGGGTGTCACCTTCGGAAACGACGCATAATCCCACAACGAACTCCTCTCGGGCAGCCGCCCTTGCAGAGGGAATACCAATTAACTTGTTTCCTTTACCACGAGCCAGCTCAGGCACCTCGCTGAGTGGGAAAACCAGCATTCGCCCTTCATTGGTCGCCACGACAACCCATAACTCCGACACTCCGGAGATCGCCGCCGGCGGAAGCACTTGGGCATTCTTGGGCAATGACAACAATGCCTTGCCGGCTTTATTCTTGGCCTGCAGTTGCNCAAATTGCACGACAAAACCGTAACCGGCATCACTGGCCAGTAAAAACCGATCGCTCTCTTGTCCCGTCAGCAGCCCTTCAAAAGTCGCACCTGACGGCGGGTTGATCCGGCCTGTCAACGGTTCACCTTGCCCCCGTGCCGAAGGCAGCTGGTGGTTAGGGATCGTGTAGGCGCGGCCAGTGGAATCCAAAACCACGGTCGGTAAATTTGACTTGCCTCTCGCCGCAAACCGGAACCCGTCTCCGGATTTGTAACTAAGCGCTGTCGGGTCAATATCGTGCCCTTTTGCAGCCCGAATCCAGCCCTTTTCTGACAGTACAATCGTAAGGGGGTCGGCTGTCGTCAGCTCCAGCTCNCTGAAGGCTCTCGCCTCTTCGCGGATCATCAATGGCGACCGTCGGGCATCACCATGCGCTGCAACCACGNCATTGAGTTCGCGTTTGATGAGTGTTTTCANTCGCGCCTCACTCCCAAGGGTTTTCTTCAGTGCGTCGCGCTCGTCAGCCAACTCATCCTGCTCGCCCCGGATCTTCATTTCTTCAAGCTTGGCTAAATTCCTCAGCTTTAGATCAAGGACCGCCTCGGCCTGGATCTCCGTAATCTTGAAGACCTTAATGAGNACGGNCTTTGGCTCATCCTCCTCTCGGATAATACGAATCACTTCATCGATATTAAGGAACGTGATGAGGTAGCCATCGAGGATATGAAGACGTCTCTCGACACGATCGAGCCGATAGGCCAACCTGCGTTTGACAGTTGCCTTTCGGAAGACCAGCCACTCCTTGAGGATAGTGAGGAGAGACTTCACCGCAGGCCTACCATCAATACCGATGACGTTGAGATTGACCCGATAGGTACGCTCAAGGTCTGTGGTCGCAAAAAGATGACTCATGACGGCATCGACTTCGATTCGGTTGGATCTAGGCACCAATACCAGCCGAGTGGGGTGCTCGTGGTCAGATTCATCGCGCAAATCGGCAACCATTGGTAATTTGCGAGCCTGCATTTGTGCGGCGATCTGCTCCAGCACCTTGGCGCCTGACACTTGGTGAGGTAGGGAATGAATCACAACCGCACCGTCTTCCACAACATAGGCAGCCCGCACCCTCAACGCACCGCGACCCGTTTCGTACAGCGCCAACATTTCATTGGCCGGGGTCACGATTTCAGCTTCAGTTGGAAAATCCGGACCCTTAATAAACTGGCAAAGATCAGCAACGCTCGCTTTGGGTGATTCAAGCANATAAATAGTAGCGGCAACCACCTCTGCGAGATTGTGAGGCGGGATGTCAGTGGCCATGCCTACAGCGATCCCAGTGGTGCCATTAAGCAGCAGATTGGGTGCCTGTGCTGGCAGCACCATGGGCTCATCCAGCGTTCCGTCAAAATTGGGCTGCCAATCAACCGTACCCTGACCGAGCTCAGAGAGGAGAACATTTGCATAGGCGGTAAGGCGTGACTCGGTGTACCGCATCGCGGCAAAGGATTTGGGATCATCCGGGGAGCCCCAGTTGCCCTGCCCATCCACTAATGGATAGCGATAAGAAAAATCCTGCGCCATGAGCACCATTGCCTCATAGGCGGCGCTATCGCCATGAGGGTGGAACTTACCAATGACGTCACCCACTGTTCGCGCCGACTTCTTATACTTGGCGCTCGCTTTGAGGCCCAACTCACTCATGGCATAAACAATGCGTCNCTGCACGGGCTTGAGCCCGTCACCGATGTGCGGCAAGGCACGATCCAGAATCACATACATCGAATAGTCGAGGTAAGCTTTCTCCGCATAGTCCTTAAGCGAAAGCTGCTCGACATCTGTCGCCGGCTGCATCAACTCTGTCATGATTTCGGGGCTCTCTTCAGGCAAGTGGCGCTGGCGCCACTACGGACTCCTGCAAGCGCGTTATCCTAACGCACCCGGAAGTGGAAATACCACGGAGTAAGTGGTCCCATGAGCACCGACACAAAAAAAGCCGTCAAGGGCGCGCCATGATGATACTGACTGACAAGGACAGGCAGACACTGACTCTCCGTTGGCGACATTTTAGTGTGTTCAGTGTCTTGGAGTGGCATCGGCTGCTTGCCCTGAGGACGACAATTTTCGTCGTAGAGCAACAGTGCCCCTATCAGGAAGTCGATGAAAAAGATCCCCTGTGTTGGCATCTGGAGCTGCTCCACAATCAGCAACTCATCGGCACTTTAAGAGTTGTCCCTCCCGGCGTCGCTTATGCAGAATGCTCTGTTGGAAGGGTGGCGATCGATTCCAATTACCGAGGATTGGGATTGGGGCGAGAGCTGATGGACGCTGCGCTGGAGTTTTGTGAGCCCCGATGGCCTCGTGGCGTCCGACTCAGTGCGCAGGCGTATTTACAAGCTTTTTACGAGTCGCTGGGATTTCAAACCGTGCAGGGGCCGTACTTGGAGGATGATATCCCCCATATTGAAATGCTCAAGCGCTTCGGATAGTCATGCAGCCGAGCGCGCAGCGCGCCTGCGCTCATGTTCCAATAAAAACTTTTTACGCAAGCGAATACTGTCCGGGGTGACCTCCACCAACTCATCGTCCTCGATAAATTCAAGTGCCTGCTCCAGCGAGTGCCGAACCGGAGGGCTCAGGGTCAATGCGTCATCAGTACCTGACGCACGCACATTCGTCAGTTGCTTTGCCTTGGTCGGATTTACGACCAGATCGTTGCCACGGCTATGCAAACCAACAATTTGCCCCTCGTAGACCTGAATATTGGGGCCAATAAACAAGCGTCCTCTGTCCTGAAGCGCATGCAGGGCATAGGCAAGCGTCTTGCCGTGCACCATTGAAACCAGCACACCATTTTGTCGCTCGGCAAGGGCTGCCGCGGTAACCGGGCCATAATGATCAAAAACATGCGTCATGATTCCAGAGCCCGACGTCAAGGTCAGAAACTGTGATCGAAATCCAATTAATCCGCGGGCAGGAACAATAAATTCAAGGCGCACCCTGCCTTTGCCATCGAGTGCCAGCTGCGCTAACTCTGCGCGTCGTAAACCCAGCTCTTCCATCACGGCACCCTGATGCTGCTCGTCGATGTCCAGCACCAACTGCTCATAGGGTTCGTTCAGCACGCCGTCTATGGTCTTCTGGATGACCTCTGGTCGAGATACCCCAAGCTCGAAACCCTCTCGTCGCATACTTTCTATCAGCACCGACAGGTGGAGCTCGCCGCGCCCCGATACTTTAAACTTGTCGGCGGTGTCACCCGCCTCGACGCGCAATGCAACGTTATGGATGAGCTCTCGCTCAAGTCGTTCCTTAATGTTACGTGAAGTGACAAATTTGCCCTCGCGTCCGGCAAAAGGCGAATCATTAACCTGAAAAGTCATACTGACTGTAGGTTCGTCGACAGTCAGCGCTGGCAGCGCATCGGGGGTGCCCGGATCACAAAGCGTATCGGATATCAGCAGACCATCGATCCCGGTGACGCAAACAATGTCGCCCGCCTGCGCGGAAGGCACTTCAATTCGCTCGAGCCCTTCATATCCCATAACTTGTAATATCCGACCCGACCGAGTAACCCCCTCAGGACCGACAATAGTGACGTTAGTATTGGTCGAGAGCTTACCTCGGGTTACCCTGCCCACCCCAATGACGCCGACATAACTCGAGTAATCCAAAGCAGAAATTTGCATCTGAAGTGGCCCGGTTGCATCGACCTCAGGTGCGGGCACATACGTTTCGATCGCCTCAAAGAGGGGCGTCATATCATTGGACATCTGCTCCGGATCACCCCCGGCGATACCCAGCACCGCAGACGTATAGACCACGGGAAAGTCCAGCTGCGCTTCGTTAGCACCCAGTGCATCAAAGAGGTCAAAGACCTGATCCACCACCCAATCAGGTCGAGCGCCATCTCGATCAATCTTGTTAACAACCACTATGGGGTTGAGTCCGCGTTCAAACGCTTTGGCGGTCACAAAACGCGTTTGGGGCATTGGGCCGTCGACCGCGTCCACTAGCAGGAGGACTGAGTCCACCATAGATAAAACACGCTCCACCTCGCCCCCAAAATCTGCGTGCCCAGGCGTGTCGACGATATTGATGCGGTAATCCCGCCAAGTAATTGCAGTATTTTTCGCAAGAATCGTTATGCCCCGCTCCCGCTCCTGGTCATTGGAGTCCATAACGCGCTCGGCACCGGCCAGCTTTCGGTCCAGTGTGCCTGACTGTTGCAAAAGACAATCCACCAAAGTGGTTTTGCCATGATCAACGTGAGCAATGATGGCGATATTGCGAAGGGCTTGCATGGGCATTCCAGATCAACGTGAGGGGAGGGCGTTTGCGCGCGCGGAGTGTACACCAGCACAGCCCTATTGGTTCATGCAACAAATGCCGACAAATACTGGTCGGCCCTCACCACGCTAACCGAGTCTGCTGATAATTCCACAAAAAACGCACTTAAATAGTGCGTGTAAGGGCTCAATATGCACTATTATGGTGCTAAGGGAGCAGTTGCTGGCTCACAGCAGTTTAATATAATGCTTTAAATCAATGGGTTATAAAAATTAGCGCCGCCCCAAAAATTGGCACGCCCTTTGCACCGCTCGTGGAGCTCAACCAGTGCAGGTCGCATTGATTGAAATAATTTCCCAGTCAGCACTGGGTGGCGTTAATACCGGAGGAAGACACCATGTCAGAGCGCACGCTCGATTTGATTAGCAAGAATGATGTCCGCTGGGTGGATCTGAGATTCACCGATACTAAAGGGAAGGAGCAACATGTCTCTATCCCCGCGACTGCAGTGGATGAAGACTTTTTTGAAGGCGGCAAAATGTTTGACGGGTCGTCGATTTCCGGTTGGAAAGGTATCAATGAATCGGACATGATTTTGATGCCGGATGACAGCACCGCGATTCTGGATCCTTTCACTGATGACCCGACCGTCATCGTTCGTTGCGACATCGTTGAGCCCACAACCATGCAAGGGTACGACCGCGACCCTCGGAGCATTGCGAAAAAAGCCGAAGCGTATCTGAACTCTTCTGGGCTAGGAGATACCGCTTACTTTGGACCGGAACCCGAATTTTTTGTATTTGACGATGTGAAGTGGAACGTCGAAATGAGCGGTGCGAGTTACGCGATCAACGCCGAGGAAGCGGCTTGGTCATCTAACTCGGACTTTGAAGACGGCAACACCGGCCATCGCCCCCGAGTAAAAGGTGGCTACTTCCCCGTGCCGCCTGTCGACTCTTTGCACGACATTCGCGCAGCCATGTGCTCGGCAATGGAGCAAATGGGCCTTGATGTCGAAGTGCACCACCACGAAGTCGGGACGGCGGGTCAGTGCGAAATTGGCATCAAGTTCAACACACTTGTCGCGAAGGCCGATGAGGTACAAATCCTCAAGTACTGTGTGTTAAATGTGGCTCATGCCTATGGCAAGACCGCAACGTTCATGCCTAAGCCTTTGGTTGGCGACAATGGGTCGGGCATGCATGTTCACCAATCGATTGCCAAGTCAGGCGACAACACATTTGCCGGAGACGGTTATGCTGGCTTGTCGGATACTGCCTTGTACTATATCGGCGGTATCATCAAGCATGCACGTGCACTGAATGCTTTTACAAATGCTTCTACCAACAGCTACAAACGCCTGGTACCCGGCTTTGAAGCGCCAGTTATGCTGGCTTACTCTGCGCGTAACCGGTCTGCATCAATTCGTATTCCCTATGAGCCATCGCCTAAGGGCAAGCGGGTTGAAGTGCGGTTTCCAGATCCCACCGCCAACCCCTATCTTGCGTTTGCCGCCATGCTGATGGCTGGCATTGATGGCATCCAGAATAAAATCCATCCCGGTGATGCTGCAGATAAAGACCTTTACGATCTGCCTGCGGAAGAGGCTGCGGATATCCCAACAGTAGCTTCCAGTCTGGAGATGGCGTTGGATGCATTGGATGAGGACCGGGGGTTTCTCACCACAGGTGGCGTTTTCTCCGATGACATGATCGACGCTTATATCGAATTGAAGCGGGAGGATATAGAGCGCCTGAACATGACGACTCATCCCGTGGAGTTTGATCTTTACTACTCCGTTTAACGCCATCGGTCTGAAAACCGTGGCTAACGCAACGAAAGCCCGCTTTTTGCGGGCTTTCGTCCCTGTGGCCCACCTTGCGCCGTCTTGCACCAATTTGGTGCAAGACGATGGCCGCCCGCTCACCCGTTTAGGC
>NYTE01000032.1 GCA_002683335.1 Halieaceae bacterium | reverse complement strand
TAACGTCTTGAGTAATGAAGGTGGCGCCGATGTCATCAGCGTGAGCCTGTCCCGCTTCGGGATCAATGTCTGTCATCACCACCCGAGCACCTTCACGAGCGAGTATCCGGGTATCTGCAAGACCCAAGCCTGAGGCCGCGCCGGTGACGACAATCACCTTATTTTTAACTCTATTCATACCTGTTTCCCGTTGTTTACTTGGCCGCCAAGGCGTTCAGAAATACGTTTCTAGACGGCGTCTGAGGATTGTCTTTAGCTTGCTCTCTCGTTGCCCTCACTGAGCGATCCTACCTGAAAGCCCGCCCATTCTTCTCGCGCCAGACGACATTGTTTCCGGTAGAAAGGAAAACCGCCAAACCAAAACAGGGTGGCTCTGGCTTTGCCCGGAATGTTGTCGCCCATGTAGTAGTTTTCAGATTCGGGGTACAGGGTGCTGTTGCCAATGTTATTGGTGAGCTGCACGTATTGATCCTCCGCCGTTGCATCGGCTTCAAGGACATCAAGTTCCTGCGAACTCATATCCGTGATCAGATCAGTGATGAAGTCACACTGAAACTCTGCCAAAAGGATCGGGTTGTAAAATGGGCTGTGAGGACCATTGATCCAAAAAAGGTTGGGGAAGCCGTGGGTCATCATGCCCAGATGGCTGGTTAGCCTTTCCGCCCAGCGGTTCTTTAGCGCTTCGGCATCGCGCCCGCGGATATCAATTCGGTCCATGGCGCCGGTCATGACATCGAAGCCCGTCGCAAAAATCACGGCATCCAATTCAATTTCTGTGTCGCCCACCACGATGCCGGTGGAGGTGAATCGGCTGATAGGACGTTCGTTAAGATCAACCAGCTCAACATTCGGCTGATTGAACGCCTCGAGATAATCGGTTTCGGGTGACAGCCGCCGGGTCAGGATCGGGTAGTCAGGACACATTTTTTCAGCAATAACGGGATCGTGAATGCGTTCCCGGATTTTTTCCCGAGCAAAATCTGCCAGGGTGCGATTAGATTCCATATCCAGCAGGCTGTCAGTGAAGGCGTAGTAAGGCGAAAGCCCGCCCGATGCCCAGCGGTTTTCATATTCGGCTCGCCGCTCGGCTTCACTCACTGCCAGTGCTGCTTGTGACGGCGGTGGTGAAAGATCCGAGTGCACCAGCGTAAAGCCAGAGAAGGAATTAAATTGGCGCTGGCGCAATTCTTCGTACTGGCGCTTCATTTTGGCCGCGTGGTCAGGCTCGACGGGTCGGTTCTGTAGTGGGATCGTGTAAGAGGGGGTGCGCTGCAGAACGAAGAGTTCACCCGCTTTCTGCGCCACCTCTGAAATCACCTGAATGCCGGATGATCCGGTACCAATAACGGCAACTCGCTTGTTGTGAAAAGAAGGCTCCTCAGATGGCCAGCGGCTGGTGAGATACTGCTCGCCCTGAAACGTCTCAAGACCGTCGAACCGAGGTTCAATAGGGGCTGATATGAGCCCCGTCGCCATGATGCAAAACCGTGCCGAGATTTCGTCTCCGGCGCTAGTACCGATCCGCCAGCGACGGGTGGCTTCATCGAAGTGGGCTGCAGTCACCCGGGTGTTAAACGTGATATCCCGTCTCAGATCAAAGCGATCCGCCACGTGATTGGCATAGCGCTCGATTTCTGGCTGTCCGGCATAGCGCTCGCTCCAGTCCCATTCTTGCTCCAGTTCTTTTGAGAAGGAGTAAGAGTATTCAACGCATTCAATGTCGACCCGGGCGCCCGGGTAACGATTCCAGTACCAGGTGCCCCCAACCTGCTCGCCCACNTCNTAACACTGAACTGACAAGCCGCACTGTCGTGCCCGGTGAATCATGTAAAGACCCGCGAATCCTGCGCCGACAATGACCATGTCGACTTGGGGGGTTTCGGTTGGGGCAGTCATTGTGATCGCGATTACCACTAGTGCGTGAGGGGCGACACCATACCAGCAAGGCGAGAACTAGGTCACGTTTGGTACTAGAAAGGATCAGGTCGCGGCGCTAAATCCTGCGAGTTCCCTCCAGGAATTTCGATAATCGTAGTCTGTATCGAGCGCTAAATTGAGGGTGTTGTAAGACCCGAAATCACTGACTACGCGCGTGAGTTGGACGACGCCCCTGCCGCTCAGGCCGTGTATGGCCGCTCTCTGACTCAATTGCTTACTGCGCAAGGTAATCGAAGTCGCACCGTCCATGCCCCGTTTTTTCACCTTTATCCAGTTGGACTCAGCGTCGCACGGGGTAAGGGCTAAGACAGACCTCAAACAGCCTGCTTTTTTTGGGGGCATTGAGGCAGTCAATCGATCTGCATAGTGATCCATTTCCACTTGGTCATGATGTCAAGATCAGCATCAGTGCCTTCTCTTCCGAACCCGCTTAACCCGTTGCCTCCAAAGGGAATATGAGGCTCGTCCTGAATAGACATAGCATTGATATGCACCATGCCAGCACCGGATTTCTTTGCCGCCTGCATGGCGCTGGATATATTTTCGGTGAAAATCGCGCAGCTCAAGCCATAGCTTGTGTCGTTGGCTATTTGCATGCCCGCCTCCAGACTATCTACGGTATAGATTGATGTGACAGGACCAAATGTTTCTTCGCTGTACACTGACATGTCGTTGCTGACGCCGGAGAGGATAGTCGGAGGGCAGCAATTCCCCTGCCAGTCACCACCGTGGAGCACGCTTGCTCCTTTTTCGATGGCATCCGCGATATGGGATCTAATCCTGTCAGCCTGTCTCGCACTGATAATCGGTCCAATTGCTGTTTCGGGATCGGAAAGGTCGCCGATCTTGATGCTCTTGGCGATCTCGATGAAAGCGGGAATAAATCGCTTGGCGATATCTGCTTCAACGATGATTTTGCTCGACGCCATACAGGCCTGACCTTGAAAGAAAAATATGCCTAGCATTGCCGCTTCTAGCGCTTTGTCGAGATTGGCATCGTTGAGAATAATCAAAGGGTTTTTGCCACCCAACTCGAGCGTGATGGGCTTAAGATTTTTTGCTGCGATGTTGGCGACATGCTGCCCTATTCTCGGTGAGCCGCAAAAATTGATCGCAGCAATATCCTGATGCGATGTCAGGCAATCTCCGATCTCTGCGGGATCACCGGTCACGTAATTAAATACCCCTCCAGGTAAGCCTGCTTCGTCGAGCGTTTTCGCGAATTGCACAGTGACCTGTGGCGCGAATTCCGAGGGCATCAAGACAGCGGTATTTCCTGTCGCAACCGCCATTGCAATCTGCTTCACATTTTTTAGGAGGGGTACGTTGAACGGCGTAATACATCCTATGACACCAACAGGCTCGCGTATCGACATACCAAAAGCACCTGGCCTATCCAAGGGCATTGTCTGGCCCACTAGTCGGCGCGGTACGCCCGCCGCCGCACGGAAAGCGTTAATGCAGTAATCGACTTCGAAGGCAGCCTTCATTTGCGGCGACCCTACCTCATTAATGAGCAGGTCCATGTAGATGTCGCGGTCNCTCTCAACGATAGANGCCGCATCACAGAGTATTTTTTCTCTCTGTCGGACTTCGGAGTCTTTGAATTTTTCGAAGGTGTCTTTGGCGTTTTTTATGGCCGCATCAACGTCTTCTGCGCTGCCTTTTGCGACGCGGGCGATGAGATCGGAGTTAGAGGGGTTCAAATCGTCGAAATATTCTCCGGTAGACGGTTCTTGCTCTTGTCCGCCTATCCATAATTTGCTGGTATTCATGTTATCCACACCACCTTATTGTCGATTTTTGTGGGCCACACCGGGGTGCAGCAGTTGCTCAGTCGTTAACAATGGATGCTTCCGCTCAAAATCTCAAACTGTCAGAGGGTATCTTGTGCGGCTACACTGATAAATCTTGTGTTTGAGGCCGATATTCGATGGCGAAGCAGCCGATGCAACAATTGTCGCTGAAGCTATTGTGAGTCGGGACATATGGCTTCATTGTGAATGATTTTCAACTGAGCCAGAGGATATCCATTGCATGATAGATGTTGCCGAGAGTAATCGTGANCCCTCTGTTCGCGGACAAATTAATTCGCGCAAAATGTCGTTTTTCCAGTGGGAGGTGGTAGCGCTCTGTACCGCGATTAACATGCTCGATGGGTACGATGTGTTGGTGATGTCCTTTGCCGCAGCGTCAGTCGCAGCAGAGTGGCGTTTGGACCCCGCCCGACTGGGGCTCCTTCTCAGCGCGGGCTTGGTCGGTATGGCGGTCGGTTCAGTCGCCCTCGGATCATTAGCGGACAAGATGGGCCGAAAACACCTGGTTCACATATGCTTGGTCATAGTGACTATCGGAATGCTGGCCTCGGCATATTCGGAGACCCAGCAGCAACTGCTNATCTTGAGATTTTTTACGGGCCTTGGAATTGGCGGGATGCTTGCCACGCTGACAACGCTGGTATCCGAATTCGCGAGTGACAACCAACGGGGCATTTGTATGGGTCTGCTTCAGTCAGGATACCCGTTCGGCGCCTTAGTCGGTGGAGTGATCGCCGCATGGCTCATACAGTCAACGGGATGGCAGTCGCTGTTCTTAGTTGGGGGTTCGCTCTCGGCCATATTATTACCAGTAGTTATTTTCAGGCTTCCAGAGTCACTGGACTTTCTTTCGCAATCTGCTGAACCCAAAGCGGCGAAGGCGAGGGACAAGATCTTCCGAAGACTTAATCTGTCAGTGCCTTCAGCCTTCGAATTTGCGCAGGGTCGCGCTGGTGCCTCAGGTTGGAGAAATTGCTTTGCCCCTGCAGAAGTCAGGCGCAATACATTTCTAATATGGCTGTGTTACTTAACTTTGATGTTCTCGTTTTATTTCGTGGTGAGTTGGACCCCAAAGCTCCTTGTCGATGCCGGTCTGTCAATGTCACAAGGGATCTCAGCAGGCGCTATCCTTCAGGCGGGCGGGTTGTTGGGCGCACTGGTGATGGGAGTCCTGACAAGTAAGTTCGCGACTAATAAGTTGTCAGCATGGTTTTTTCTGTTAAGCGTCCTTTGTATTTTGATTTATGGGTGGAGTGACGCGAACCTTCTTTTGCTAATGGTCTTGTCTGCAGCCATGGGGTTTTTCTTGATCGGCGCGATGATAGGTCTCTATACGATAGCTCCGGCGTTATACGATCCCGCGTCGCGGGTCACGGGCGTTGGGCTCGCAATTGGAGTGGGGCGACTAGGGGCTATTGCTGCGCCGTTTGTTGGGGGGTTGATGCTGGAAGCGCAGATAGCTGTGGGTTACATCTATTGTGCATTTGCGGCGCCTCTTATCCTGGCTGCGTTGGCAGTGAGGTCAATTTCTCTTGCGGGATCCTTCAGATAGCGCCCGCAGACCCTGTCTGGCGCATGATTTTAGAAATCAGCCCGTGGATAAAGCGTTGTCCAGCAGTTCTCCCTGAGTCGTGAGGCATTGAGATAATGAAATATTTTAGGTATAAAACGTTTAGTGCAGTAAGCGTTCCCTGATTTTCAGAAAAAGAGAGCCTCAGAATGAAAGCAACTATGAAAAAATTTCTTAGAGCATCCATGCTAACTAATCTAAGCGAGCAGGGCGGTGAGATCCCTGTCTCATTAAAAAA
>NYTE01000031.1 GCA_002683335.1 Halieaceae bacterium | reverse complement strand
ATGCCGATGGCGAGGTCATCCTCGCGATCCACCATTGCATATTGGGTATCGTAAATAAGGGTCCACAACACATTGGCACAAAACAACCACCAGAGCTCCCGCGGCAGCGCCGACTGACTGGCGGCAAACGCCATCGGGATGCTCCATGAAAAAGCGAGACCCAAAACGATTTGTGGCCAGTGAGTAATTCGTTTCATAAATGGATAGATCAGTGCTAGTGCAGCACCGACTAACGATAGCTTCATCGTGAGCGCATTAGTTAGCGAAACCAAGATGAGGGCTAAAACCAGGAGTGCGCCGAGCAATCCGAAAGCCTCCTCCACTGACAGAGCGCCGGTTACCAATGGTCGGCGGCGCGTTCTTTCCACGTGGCCATCAAGGTTGCGGTCCGCGAGATCATTAGCGATACAGCCTGCAGCTCGCATAACGATGGCGCCGGCCACGAAGATGCACAGCATGGCCAGAGAGGGGCGGCCCTGACTCGCCAGCACAACACCCCACAGTGTGGGAGCGAGAAGCAAAAGCGTGCCGATGGGCTTATCGAAGCGTGTGAGTTCAACAGCGCCGCGCCATTTACTCGTTATTTTGTCGCTTCCAGTTACCGGGGGTGTCGATTCCATCATTCTGGTAGAGCCGTCTCTAAGAGGCGCACAGTCTAGCGGGCGGGGCGGAGTGATGCGACAGTGGCGCGTTAAACACGGGCAAAGTCCGCTCTCGGACCCGCCCATCGGGCGATGAGCGCTTTGGTGCGCGCGGAGTCCTCATTATAGAGATTGTTGGCGATGGCTTGTGCCTCGATCAACAGAGACTCATGTTCCGGCAAGCGCGCTATTCTGAACTGTGCCATGCCGGTTTGCCTGGTCCCCAATAGCTCTCCCGGGCCCCGGATGCGCAGATCCGCCTCGGCAATGACAAAGCCATCATGAGTTTGCTGCATGACTTGTAGCCGTTCCCGCGCTGTTTCAGACAGTGGTTGTCGATATAGTAGCAAGCAGTGACTCTCTACGACGCCGCGGCCGACACGACCGCGCAATTGGTGTAGCTGTGCCAGCCCGAGCCGTTCGGCGTTATCAATAATCATGAGGCTGGCATTGGGCACATCGACGCCCACCTCGATGACGGTTGTTGCGACCAATAGCTGAATAGCGCCTGATTTAAAGCTCGCCATCATCTCGGCCTTTTCAGACGCTTTCATGCGGCCGTGGACCATACCAATACGGACGTCGAGGAGTGCTTCGCCGAGGTAATCTCTGGTCGCCTCTGCCGCTTCCACATCCAGAGAGTCGTTCTCTTCGATGGCGGTGCACACCCAATAGGCCTGCCTGCCATTTCGGCAGGCCGCACCGACTCTGCGAATCACCGCTTCTCTGCGACTATTATCGATCAGGGTGGTGGTAATGGGTGTTCGGCCCGGCGGCAGCTCGTCGATTACCGAACAATCCAAATCGCCATAGGTGACCATTGCGAGTGACCGTGGAATGGGTGTGGCAGTGAGGGCCAGTTGATGTGGGTGACCGCCATCTACACCCTTGGCCGCGAGGTGGAGCCGCTGATGCACACCAAATCGGTGTTGTTCATCCACTACAATCAAACCCAGTCGACGAAATACGACTTCATCCTGAAATAGGGCATGGGTTCCCACCAGAATGCTGACTGTCCCCGCGGCTAGCTCGCCCAAAATTGTTTTGCGTGCGTTTCCCTTGATACGACCGCTCAACCAGCTCACGGAAAGCGCAAGTGGTGCTAACCAGGCTTCAAGGCTCTGAAAATGCTGTTCGGCAAGTAGCTCTGTTGGTGCCATAAACGCAACTTGATAGCCGGCGGCAACGGTATCGAGAATGGCCCTTGCTGCGACCAGCGTTTTACCCGACCCGACATCTCCCTGCACCAGTCGAAGCATCGGTGACCCCTGTGCCATATCATGAACCAGCTCTTCAGCGACGCGCTCTTGTGCGTTCGTCGGCGAAAATGGCAGGTTCTTTAGAAATTGACGGGATAATGAAGAAAAGCCCGTGATTCGAGGCGCCGAGTGACGTCGCTCTCGGTCATGAACACCCTGAATGGTGAGCTGATGAGCAATCAACTCCTCTCGTGCCAGCCTTGACTGAGCCGGATGAAGTCCTTGCTGAATGTCGCTCAGCGCAGCAGTTCGCGGGGGATTGTGAAGAAACGCAATGGCTTCATGCAGTGTGATGTCATCGTCGGTGATTCCTGCCAGTAGATCCTCTGGGGGTGCTTTCTGNAGCATNTTCAGGGCTTGTTGACAGAGGTTTCGCCATGTCGTCTGGCCTANGCCACTGATTGTGGGNTAGACGGGCGTCAGTGCGTCTTCCAGCAGGTTCGCGCNGTGACCCAANCGATACTCGGGGTGAATCATTTCTAGCGAGCCAGNGAGCCGTCTNACGGTTCCGTAAACCTGTATTGGCACCCCTTGTCGAAATTGNGCAACCTGCGATTGNCGAAAGTGAAAGAAACGCACTGTTAACACNCCGGTAGTATCTTCTACCTTGACGACCAANGTGCGGCGGCGCCCCATCGTGACNGCGGCNGCGAGNACCTCGCCNTTGATCACGGCATCGTGTTGATCAAGNGCTCCTCCGATCGGGGTAGTGTGNGTACGATCCTGNTAGCGAAGCGGAAAATGAAANAGCAGGTCTTCCAGAGANTGGATACCAATCTCTGACAGCCGTAGCNTNAATTTNTCNCCCACACCGCGGAGTACCGTAACGGGGTTTTGTAAGATGGTCTCGCTCAAGGGGTTCCCGNCGCCACTCAATGNCGTGNTAGGCTCGNATCTTAGCGATTCTTCAGGNTGAGNGCGAAGCCATGAGGCTACTNATTCTTGGATGNGGNGATATCGGAACACGGGTAGGNCGCGCGCTCACCGACGTGGGNTGGANCGTGGCGGGAGCACGGCGAGCGCCNGAAAAGCTTCCGGAACTGTTCACNCGCCTTGAAATTGACATGACNCAGGCAGAAACATATNGCGCTCTGGGTGAATNCCAGCCGGACTANGTTCTGGTGACGCCNACGCCGCAATCGTTTGATGNGANNGGTTATCNAAGCGGATTTTTTCAGNCNGCTCAGCATTTGGGTGCTCAGCGATGGCTGAAACGGTGTCGAAGGGTGGTNTGGGTTTCTTCNACGCGGGTTTACCGAGAGGCGGCGGGGGGCTGGGTNGACGAGCATTCTGCGCTGCATACGCAGGANNCTCAGGCTNTTTCAATGGTCAGTGCCGAGGCATGNGTGCGGCGNTCGGCGACAGCGAGCATTATTCGGCCGGCGGGTGTTTATGGAAACCCCGAGGGCATGCTGGTGAGAAACGTACTGTCGGGGCGGGGAAGCGCGCCCGGGTCGCCGTTCGGCAACCGGATTCATCGCGATGATCTATCGAAACTCATTGTCCACTGCTTGCTACGTGATAGTGAGGGTGATTGGGTTCCCCCAACTATTGTAGCTAGCGATGGCGACGCAACACCGACTTACGACATTGAACGCTGGCTTGCCAAGCAATGGGGAGTTTCCCTCGTTGAGCACGCTTCCAGTGGGCGCATTAGGGCAAATCGGCGTTGTCGTAGTCGCCTATTTAAAAAACTGGGGTTCGAGCTGACCTATCCCACGTGGCGCGAGGGTTATGCCCAAGTGGTGTCGGCGCATCAGTCACTTAATTGAGAGACCAATGCGTTTGAGCTTTACAAAACAAGAATAGCCTCGAGCTCGATTCGGGCTCCTTTGGGTAGTGCGGCAACCTGAACGCACGCGCGCGCTGGGAAGGGTTCCGACAAATGTGCAGCCATGACGGCGTTGACGGCGTCGAAATCACCAAGGTCGGTCAGGGAGATGTTGATTTTTACGGCATCGTCCAGCTCACCCCCCGCCGCTTCTGCGACGGCACGGAGATTTTTGAATACTTGTGTCGCTTCTTCAGTGATATCCCCTTTGACCATTTCCATCGTCTCGGCAACAAGCGGTATCTGTCCGGAAATCCAGACGGTATTTCCGACCTTGATACCTTGAGAATAGGGACCGATAGCTTGGGGAGCGGCTTGGGTGGCGATCACGGCACGGTTGGACACAATGTGCTTCCTTAGTGATGTAATGAGGTGTTTATTGAATACGTGTCTAGCGGAACTCGCAACATAGTCGCCGCGTTCTTTTCGGTACACGATGTAATAGCATCGGTTTTTAGCGACGCGTGCTGCGCACTACCTTGAGCACGCCGTCCACTGTTCTAAGCCGCTTCATCACACGAGCAAGGTGAGTCCGACTGGTCACTTGAAGCTCCAGATCGACAAAGGTGAACTCCACGTCTTTGTTTTGAGTTGCGATACGGTCAATGTTAAGGCCAATGGCGCTTAGGCGTGTGGCCAGTAACGCGATCATGCCGCGCCGGTTTTCTGCCTGTACTCTGACGGCAGCGGGATATGAACGCTCGATACTCTCGTCCCAATGCAGTGAGATGAGGCGATCTGGCTGTTCTCGCAGTTCGGCGAGATTGCGGCAACTGTCTCGATGTACCATCAGGCCCTTCTCTTGCCCGAGGTATCCCTGAATAGCATCCCCAGGCAGCGGGCAACAACATTTGGCGTAAGTGACGCCCATCCCTTCGGTGCCCCGAATACCGAGCGTGGCGATCTCTCCCGAGACGGCAGAATCTTCCTGTTTGCTGGTCAGGTGAGCTACCGCAATGTGTGGCAATGTATTGCCTAGTGCCACATCGATCAACAGCGAATCCATGTCTACTTTGCCCATCGCCGCAAGGGCGGCTTTCAGGGTGTCATCATCAATCGCGCTGAGACGCGACTGCTTCGCCATCAGTGCCCTATCCAGTAGGTTTCTGCCCAGACCTAAAGAATCCTCGCGACGCTGATCCTTGAGGAAGTGACGTATATGTGTGCGTGCTCTGGCAGTGACTACCCAGTTTAGCCAGGACGGACTGGGTCTTCCCGACGGGGAAGTCACAATTTCTACGGTAACGCCGCTCTCGAGGGGCTCGGAGAGGGGCACCAGCTGCTTTGCGACCCGCGCTGCAACACAGTGATTTCCGATATCACTGTGCACGGCGTAGGCAAAATCGATAGCACAAGCCCCTTTAGGCAATTCAAGAATATCTCCGCGCGGCGAGAAGACATACACTTCATCTGGGAACAGATCGATTTTGACGTTTTCGATAAATTCGAGGGAATCCCCCGCCCGTTGCTGCATTTCGAGTAGCCCTTGTACCCACTCGCGGGCGCGGGTGTGCGACATGCTGGCACCGGTTTCTTCACTCTTATATAGCCAATGGGCGGCAATACCATTATTTGCCATGTCTTCCATTTCATGGGTCCGAATTTGAATTTCGATGGGGACACCATGCATCCCTTTTAAAACGGTGTGTAAAGATTGATAACCATTGGCCTTCGGGATTGCGATGTAGTCTTTAAATTCTCCGGGTACGGGTTTGTAAAGACTGTGCACCATACCCAGCGCGCGGTAACAGTCGTCTACGGAGTCGACCAATAGCCTAAAAGCGAAAATATCCATGACCTCTGAAAAACCTTTCCGCTTTGCTTTCATTTTTTTGTAGATACTGAAAAGGTGCTTTTCGCGCCCTGCAACGGTGGCATGGAGCCCTTCCCGGACCAGAGTTTGGCTAAGTTGGCTCCTGATCTGATCAATCAAATGCGTGCGGTTGCCGCGCGCCGCCCGTCGGGCCGCTTCAAGGCGGCGTGCGCGCATTGGGTAGAGCGCTTTGAGTCCAAGATCCTCAAACTCCATACGCACTTCATTCATACCAAGGCGCATTGCAATGGGTGCGTAAATATCCAGTGTTTCGCTGGCAATGCGCTTTATTTTTTCGCGATTCAGCACACCTAGCGTGCGCATGTTGTGGAGGCGATCAGCCAGCTTGACCAGAATGACACGGATGTCTTTTGCCATGGCCAGCGTCATCTTCTGGAAATTTTCTGCTTGTCGTAGCTCGACGGAGTCAAACTCGACGTGGGTAAGCTTGCTGACGCCGTCTACCAACTCGGCCACTTCTTTGCCAAATTGCGCGCCGATATCATCTTTGCTAACACCCGTGTCTTCAATGACATCGTGTAACAGCGCGGCCATTAAACTTTGGGCATCCATGTGCATGCGTGCCAGAATGCTAGCCACCGCAAGTGGATGAGTGACGTAGGGTTCGCCGCTACGCCGGGTTTGGCCGTAATGCGCCTGCTCTGAATAATAGTAGGCACGCCTCACCCGCTGGGACTGTTCCAGCGGCAGGTAATCCGCGATTAGCTGCTCGAACGCCGCAACGGAACTGTTGGCAAATGGTGCAGCATGCCCTTTATGATTCCCGGGGTGTGGGCCTAAGCGAGGCGTAAAACCCGGGATGGAGTTGCTGAGCGTCTGTAGTGTTGATGCCACCACCGCCAGCGATCCTCGCGCTTAGAGAACGGGTGTTTCGAAGCTGGCGGCCAATTCCTCTTCTGCTTCGATTTCGCTTTCTCGGGCTAGCACCTCAGGAGTGATTAATCCCTCGGCAATCTCTCGCAAAGCGATAACGGTGGCCTTGTCAGAGGCATCTTCCACCAGCGGGTCGCGACCACCAGTGGCGATCTGGCGGGCCCGCTTGGATGCCAACATGACCAATTCAAAGCGGTTGTCTACGTTGTCCAAGCAATCTTCAACGGTAACTCTAGCCATAACGATGTATTCTCCTGATATCTGATGCTTGTATTTCGCGGCCGCGCAGTATAGCGCAGGAATAGGGTTATCAATGCCTTCTCTGCGTAAATTTGATAGCTCCGATGCTCTATTTCGGGCTATGGAGACAACAGATGTGCGATCAATTCGTTCAGCGTCGTGCGTTGTTGGCTGGTGCGGAGTCGTAATGCATGTACCACCGCACGAAGGTCCGTTAATGCGAGATCAAAGTTTTCGTTGATAATCACGTAATCGGCTTCTTCCCAGTGAGACATTTCGGCCTGTGCTGCCGCCATTCGCACCCCGATCGTGTCGTCATTATCTTGCCCCCGGGACTCGAGTCGGGCTTTGAGTGAATCAATGGAAGGGGGCAATATGAATGCCCACGCGCTGTCGGGCACTAACTTGCGAACCTGCTGTGCACCCTGCCAGTCAATCTCAAGCACCACATCGGCGCCTTGTTCAAGACGCGCCTCCAGCTGAGCGATGCCCGTGCCATAGTGATGGCCAAACACCTCGGCCCACTCAAAGAACGCGCCGTTTTCTCGTAGTGATAGAAATGCAGTCTCGGATACAAAAAAATAGTTCTTCCCATCTTCCTCACCCGGGCGCTGGGGTCGGGTGGTGTGAGATACCGATACTTCAATTCGATCGTCGGAGTCGACAAGCGCTTTAATAAGGGATGTTTTGCCAGCGCCACTGGGCGCTGAGATGATGAGTAGTTGTCCTTTGGAGGGCTTGATATTCACTTTGGTTAGTCACTCAATATTTTGAATTTGTTCCCGCATCTGCTCGATCAGCACTTTGAACTCTACCGAGGTATTGGTTGTGTTGAGTGCGGTAGATTTGGAGCCGAGAGTGTTCGCTTCTCGATTAAGTTCCTGCATCAGGAAGTCCAGTCGCCGGCCACAAGGCGCGTTTCCGCTCAGCGCCGTCTCAATGGCATCAAGGTGAGCGCCTAGCCGATCCATTTCTTCTTCGACATCGGCACGTTGCAGCACGTAGACGATTTCCTCCTCTAGCCTTTTCGGGTCTGCCTCTAGATCCAGAGCGGCCAGTCGGCTCAAAAGTTTTTGTCGGTGTGCCGTCTGTAATGTCGGGAGCTCCGCTCTTAACAGCTCAAGCTGGGTGCGGATAGCAGCGCAACGCTCCTCGACCATGAACGCTAATTTTCGCCCTTCTGACAAGCGCTGCTCTCTGAGCTCCAAGAGGCATGCACCAAGCGCCTTGGTGGCTGCTGCCTGAAGGGCGTCAAGGTTAGACGCTTGCTCGATCAGCACGCCCGGGGTGAGCATGATCGATAGTTGGTCGGGAGCATTGGATTCTGGAAATCTGGCAGAAATCTCCGCCAAGGCTGACTTAAGCGTATCGAGACGTTCATGATCAATAGTTGCGGGTACGCTGCTGATTTTTTCATGTGTCCGGATGGAAAGCTCCAGTTTGCCTCTTGAAAACGCCTTACCAACCTGCTGCCGAAAAGTTGCTTCAAATTCTCTCAGTGTGTCGGGCATACGAAACTGGACGTCGAGGAAGCGGTTATTGACCGAACGGCATTCGACGGTGACCATTTGCGTCTCCGTTGTTACACTCCCGCGGGCAAAGCCCGTCATACTTTGAGTCACGGCATCTTCCTGCAATCTAACCCCGTTTAGTGTACCAGCAGCACGAGACAGGGGATGCTGTGTCCCGTCAGGAGAAACAACATGAGCCAGACACTTGTTCGGCCTAGTGGTCGCGCACATCACGAAATGCGAGCGATTCAATTTGAGCGGGGCTTTACTTGCCATGCAGAGGGCTCTGTGCTGGTCTCTTTTGGTCAGACCAAGGTGATCTGTACGGCGAGTGTTAGCGGGGGCGTTCCAGGGTTTTTACGAGGTAAGGGAGAGGGTTGGTTGACTGCCGAGTACGGCATGTTGCCGCGCTCGACCGGTTCGAGGATGGACCGTGAAGCCGCCCGTGGAAAGCAAAGTGGGCGGACGGTGGAGATTCAGCGGCTCATCGGCCGATCATTGCGTGCGGCACTGGATCTGCGGCTGCTCGGTGAGCGCACGTTGACCGTAGATTGTGATGTGATTCAGGCCGATGGTGGTACGCGGACGGCCGCCATATCGGGTGCCTGTGTGGCCGTGGTAGACGCGTTGAATGCTTTGCAGCGCTCGGGAGAGTTAGAGGCTGACCCGCTGCGGCATTTGATTTGTGCGGTATCGGTGGGTGTATGGAATGGGTCACCCGTTGTTGACCTGGATTATGCCGAAGATTCTCGCGCTGACAGCGATATGAATGTGGTGCTCACCGAGGCGGGCGGTTTGGTTGAGGTGCAGGGAACCGCAGAGGGCGCCACTTTTACACAAGAAGAGCTGGCGCGTTTGGTGGATTTGGCGGCGGCGGCGGGGGTTGTCATTACGGCAGCTCAGCGCGACGCTCTCAGTGAGGGTTAGATCGTCAGGTCGTAATCAATGACCACGGGTGCGTGGTGGGAGAANACCTCTTCGTCATAGATTTTGGCTGCACTGACNCGATCGANGAGTAGTTCAGAAATGATGTGTGTATCAGTTCTGAGNCCGCCCGCCTCNTCACCATCAGGCCACCACGAGTAGGCGTCGNGTTCTCTGTCAATCGCCTTAAANGCGTCTGCNTATCCGGAATCGTAGAGATCCAGTAGCCATCCTCGTTCCGNCGCGGATAAACCCGGNAGTGNGGCGCTGTTGCCTGCGTCCTCAGCATCAGCATGATGAGCNATTAGTTCCCAGCCNCCACATAAAATATAGCCCCTTCGCTTATGGCGCACTTTTGCTAGGTGAGTGCTCAATTGTGAGAGGAAGCTTAGCTTGGTCTCCATTCCTTGCGTGTTCGCCCTGCCACTGGGCACCAGCACGGAGCCGACACTGAATTGATCGTAGTCAGCTTGAATATACAGTCCTTGAGAGTCAAAGTCCGCGAAGCCCAATCCCCAAATAATGGCTTTTGGTAGTGTGCGACAGTAAATTGCGACACCGTTGCGCTGAGGGTCGTCGTAATGGTCAAGAAAGTAGGGGTGATAACCTTCTGGAAAAAAAGCGTCGCCCTTTAACGTGTGCTCTGCGCAGTGCGTATCCTGAAGGCAGATGATGTCTGCGTCTTGCGCAAACAACCATTCAAGACAGCCCGCCTCAGCCGCTCTCTCAATGCCNTCCGTGACGAGGCTGATGACCCTCATTGCTAGTCCTGTTTGTGACGATCACCTATCATACGNGGAAAGCCAATAGGCAGACCGCGGCTAATCGATTATTCCGTACCGTTGGTCGTAGTCGCGACCCGTATAGTCATCATGGAGTGAGTTGTGAAGACAGATCAGAAGCCATACCGTCAGCAGTTTATTGAGCTGGCCCTGGAGTGTGANGTTCTGCAGTTTGGCGAGTTCGAGCTCAAATCCGGTCGAAGCAGCCCCTATTTTTTTAACGCAGGGCGTTTTTCAACCGGCTCGGCCTTGGCCCGACTGGGGCGTTGCTATGCGGCGGCCCTGATGGAGGCTTCTGTGTCGGCGGATATGCTCTTTGGTCCCGCCTACAAGGGCATCCCGCTGGTTGCCACTACGGCGATCGCGTTGGCAGATCAGTTTGGCGTCGACATGCCTTTTGCCTTCAACCGCAAGGAAGCAAAAACTCATGGCGAGGGCGGAAGCCTCGTAGGCAGCTCNTTAAAGGGAAATGTCGTGATCGTCGATGATGTGATNACAGCTGGTACCGCTGTTAAAGAGTCAATGGCTATTTTGGACGCAGCGGGCGCGACAGGCGCGGCTGTTCTGATCGGGCTCGACCGTTGTGAAAGGGGAGATACTTCGCTGTCTGCAGTCCAGCAGGTAGAACAACACAGTGGTATCTCCGTAACAAGTGTGATCTCTTTGCACGATATTATTGAGTGGGTGGACGGCAACCCTGAGATGATGGCTTGTCGTGATGCACTAGAGCGATATAGAGAGCGTTACGGGGTTATGTAGAGTTGTGCCTAAAAGCACGTTGGGCTATCCCGTTGAGACCTGAGCCAANTGAGTCACGCCGCGTTTCGTCGTAAACAAAAGTCTCTCTTCTATCGAGCAGCGCGCCAANGCAGTATGGGATGGCGTTGGTGGNGTGGTTTCCGAGTTACTCGGATCTGCTTGCNCCGACAGAGCTTGCATGCCGCATCAGATGTTCACTCAGAATCAGCCATTGCTCCTCCCAGTCCTCCGTCGGTTGTCGTTTAAAGCTGCTTCGGCAAAATTGACTGATTTTACCCTCGGCGGAGATCAGCATGAGGTTGGCGGCGCTGGCTATTGGCAGGCGAGGCCGCAACCCCTCTCGTAACTCAGCCTCTCTGAGATATTGTCGCAACTGTGTCTCCAGCCGATCATATAGTTGCGATACTCGATCATGGAGCTTACTGGCTTCGCCCATTAATCCGCGTCCGGTGAGCAGTTGGGTGATACCAGGGTTTTTTTCGCAAAACTCCAAAAATAACCGNAGTAGGTGATGACATTGGCTTAACGCATCGGTTTGTTGCTCTGATATTCGATTGATGCGCACGAATAATGTCTCTTCGGCGAAGGCAATCAGCGATTCAAACATCTTCGCTTTGGAAGGAAAGTGTCGGTACAGAGCTGCTTCGGAAACGCCAACACAGGCTGCCAGTTTTGCAGTCGTGATTTTCTCAAGTGGCGCCTCTTCCAGCATCGTCGCGAGTGCCTGAAGGATCTGCTCTTGCCGGCTGACGGGACTGCCTGTGTGATTACCTGACATCAGCACTGCTCANTGTGTGACCGACCGAACGCGTGTGGGCAGATGCTAATCAGTCCTGCGCTTGGGCGCAATGACGGTCCTCGCTGCTCAGTGACGATTGCAGATCAAGGTTCCGATGCCCTCATCTGAGAAGATTTCCAGCAGTGCGGCATGAGGGACGCGGCCNTCNATGATGTGCGCGCTATTGACCCCGTTCTTTACCGCGTCCAGCGCACATCGCACTTTAGGCAGCATCCCACCCTGTATGACGTCAGATTGAATCAACGTCTCTACTTGCCCGGATGAAAGCCCCGTAAGCGTCGTACCGTTGGCATCAAGTAGACCGGGCACGTTGGTCAGCAGTATGAGTTTCTCAGCGCGGAGCACTTCCGCCAGCTTTCCTGCTACGAGGTCTGCATTGATGTTATAGGTGCTACCGTCCTCGCTACCGGCCACAGGCGCGATTACAGGAATATAGTCGCTGTCGCTGAGCGTGGAAAGGATGTCGGTGTCGATGCTCTCCACCTCCCCAACTTGTCCAATATCTGGTCGACCTTCGTTTCCCCATGGCCCACTCAGTTTGCGAGCCTGAATGAGTTGACCATCCTTGCCGGTGATCCCAATTGCTTTTCCACCGTTGCGGTGAATGCTGTCGACAATTTCCTTATTTACCGAGGCGCCCAGCACCATCTCCACAACATCCATGGTGTGCTCGTCTGTCACACGCATGCCGTCAATGAAACGCGTCTCGATGTTGAGTCTGTCCAGTAGCTCTCCGATTTGTGGTCCACCACCATGCACCACCACAGGGTTCATTCCCACCAGCTTCATCAGGACGACGTCCCGCGCAAAGCTCTCATGAAGCTCCGGGTTGGTCATGGCGTTACCACCAAACTTGATTACGAACGTTTTGCCTGTGAAACGTTGTATATAGGGCAGTGACTCGGTAAGGATTTTGGCAAAAGTGCCTGCCTCACCTTGATTCAGAGACATGGGCCGGCTTCCTAGACAGTAAAACAGCACCGAGCATGAGCGCGTGCGCTGGCAAAGGCAATGTGAAGATGCCGCACTGATGCGGCCCAACAAGCTGAGTGGTGCTGAAAGATGCTAGCTGGACGCGGCCGATGGTTCAGACAGTCTTTCGGCCAACGTGTGGATAATTTTTTCTGCAATGACTTGCTTACTGGCGAGTGCAAGGTGTTGTTCCGACAAAGCTCCAATGAGGTACACCGCGTTTTGGTCAGATCCAAAGCTGGTGTGAGGATCGCTGACGTCATTGGCTATGACCAAATCGAGACCCTTTTTCTCCCGTTTTTCTCGGGCATGAGACAACAAGTCTGAAGTTTCCGCCGCAAAACCAACCACGAGCGTCGGGCGGCGGGCTAGCTGACAGACGGCTGCGATGATGTCCGGGTTCTCAACCAGCGTGAGCGTGAGATCAGGCTGTGCATTTTTTTTTATTTTATCTCTAGCAGGGTTTGATACGCGGAAATCGGCGACAGCTGCCGCTCCGATAAAGAGATCTGCGCCGTCAGCCTCCTGAATAGAGGCATCATGCATTTCGATAGCCGAAGTGACTGAGAGCAGTCTGACACGATCTGGTGGATTTAAATGCACGGGGCCGGAAATCAAGGTGACCTCGGCCCCTGCTTCCGCACAAGCCCGAGCCAGGGCGTATCCCATTTTTCCAGAGCTGTGATTACTGAGAAAGCGTACCGGATCAATTGCTTCAACCGTTGGGCCCGCCGTAATCACGACTTTTTTGTTGTCCAGTTGCCGACTGGAAAAGCGGCTCTGGAGTGCCTGCAGTATTTGACCCGGTTCGAGTAGCCGCCCGGGACCTACATCACCACAGGCCTGCTCGCCTTGGTCCGGGCCAATAATCTGAATGCCCCTTTGTGTCAGTAGGATCAGGTTCTCTTGCGTGGCCGCATTTGCCCACATCTGCTGATTCATGGCCGGTGCGACAGCGACAGGCGCGGCGGTGGCAAGTGCGGCCGTTGTCATTAAATCGTCTGCTCGCCCATGTGCCAGACGCGCGATGACATCGGCGGTAGCGGGCGCAATGACCAATAGATCTGCCCATCGTGCCAGTTCGATGTGGCCCATGCCCGCCTCAGCGGACTCATCGAGGAGTTCTGTGTGCACGGGCTCGCCAGAGAGGGCTTGCATGGTCAGGGGTGTAATGAACTCACGGGCCCCTCGAGAGAGGATTACGCGGACGTCGGCCCCCTGCTTCTTTAATAGACGAACCAGCTCCGCGCCTTTATAAGCGGCGATCCCACCCGCTATTGCCACAAGTATCCGGCGTTGTCGTAAATGGCCCATAGGCCCTCAAGCTCGACGTTCAGTAGGCCCGCACCGTAGCATTTGCAGGGGTTTTTGCACACTTCGATGAGTGATCATTCGGCCTCGCTTGCACCCCCGGAGCGCCTCTGGTATAAATCGCGCCCTTTCTGGATCTCGACGGGGATTCCCATGTCACGAGTTTGTCAGGTTACGGGTAAGCGGCCCGCAACCGGTAACAATGTTTCGCACGCTAAGAATCGAACCAAGCGGCGGTTCCTGCCCAACCTGCACAATCATCGCTTTTGGGTAGAATCCGAGAAGCGCTTTGTTTCTTTGCGACTGTCCTCCAAGGGTATGCGTATTATCGATAAACGCGGCATCGACTCTGTATTGGAAGAGTTGCGCGCACGTGGCGAAAAAGTGTGAGGGGGTGACTGATGCGAGAAAAAATCCGAATGAATTCAACGGCCGGTACGGGTCATTTTTATACCACTGATAAAAATAAGCGGACCATGCCTGACAAGCTTGAAATGAAGAAGTACGACCCTGTCGCCCGCAAGCATGTCGTCTATAAAGAAGGAAAGATCAAGTAGCGATGCTGTCATTGCGTAAACCCCGGCCTTGTACCGGGGTTTCGTTTTTTTGGGGCTTCATTTTTGATGCGAAGACTCAAGTCTGCACGCCCCAGCTCAAGTAACATCTGATTTGCGCTATCTATTGGCGACAAATCAAGAGTCAGGCGGAGTCCGCCATGCCAGAACTTCCAGAAGTCGAAACCACTTGCCGTGGCATCGCCCCTCATATCATCGATCGACAGGTGGTAGCGGTAATTATCCGAGAGGCTCGCCTGAGATGGCCTATTTCGGGGCACCTCGAGCGAAGCCTCACTGGCGCGCGTTTTCTGGGAGTGCGTCGCCGTGCTAAATACATCCTTATCGACACCGACCGGGGGACTCTAATGATTCATCTGGGTATGTCGGGGAGCCTCAGGATCATGCCCGCAACAGCGCCGGCACTTTTTCATGATCATGTTGATATTGTGCTCGATGATCATCTCTGCCTGCGCTATCACGATCCAAGACGTTTTGGCAGTATGCATTGGTTGGAAGGTGTGTCACATCCACTTTTGGACAGCTTGGGCCCCGAGCCGCTCTCCCCGTCGTTTTCTGGCGACTATCTTTATCATCACTCGCGTAAGCGGCGCATTCCGGTAAAGCAGTTCATTATGGACGGCAAAGTGGTGGTGGGTGTCGGCAATATCTACGCCAATGAAGCATTATTTATGTCTGGAATTCATCCCAAGCGAGCCTCTGGTAGGGTGGCGGCGGTCCGGTATGAGAGCCTTGTCGGGGCAATCAAGGAGGTACTGGCAAACGCGATAGAACAAGGTGGCACGACGTTAAGGGATTTTGTTGGTGGCGATGGCCAACCCGGATATTTTGCCCAAAAGCTGCGGGTGTATGGGCGACAAGGCAAGCCATGTAGAGTCTGCGACACCAAACTCAGGGAAATTCGACAAGGCGGCCGCAGCACCGTTTTTTGTTCGGTTTGTCAGCGCTAGACTATGGGCCCTGCAGACATCAGTGTGGTACCGGGCTCGTTAGTTAAATCGCTCGTTGAGCGCCGCACCGACCTTGGGTGGAACAAAACCACTCACATCACCGCCCAGAGCAGCGATTTCCCGCACCAGAGAGGACGAGATATAAGAGAACTCAACGCTAGGCGTTAAGAAGACGCTCTCAAACTCAGGCTGCATCGCGCGGTTCATATTGGCCAACTGGAACTCATACTCGAAGTCGGCGACAGCGCGCAGCCCTCGTAGCACACAGTGAGAGTCCTGCGACGCAACGAAATCGATCAGCAGACCATTAAACGGCACGACCTTCGCTGCGGACACATGCGAAAGGCAGTGTTGTGCCAGAGCCACCCTCTCTGTAATTGTAAAGAGAGGCGCTTTTTTTTCGCTAGTTGCTATCGCCACCACCACGTGTTCAAACAGCTTGGCAGCTCTTTCAATAAGGTCAATATGACCATTGGTAATGGGGTCGAATGTCCCCGGATACACGACNGTGTGTGTTAGCACGGCATGCTTCCNCTCTTCATTGCTCGGAGCCTACACAAGTCTTGTAAACAAGTCTTGCTNGCCACAGGANCATGTATATTCAGNCTGGCCGANGCTGCAGGAGCTGATACTGGACNTCGCCGGCCGTTTTCTTCCGGAAAATACAGTAGTCCTCTTCNGGGACGCATTCTGGTTGAGATCGNCTGGTTTCGAAGTACACCCAACTTGTTTGGNGCAAGCACCTGTGNCGCGCCAGCGCTTTCAATGCGGATTCGCCCAGTGAGCCGTCGAAGGGCGGATCGATAAATACGATATCCCAGGGGGCATTACCGGCGCTTAGCAATGCCAGTGCATCACTACAATGCCCGGATGCTCTGCTTTGACCTTGTAGCGCTGCCAGTTGCTGATCGATTCGCTGAGTGTTCTCNGGCCGGTTATCGACAAAATCACAGTGCGCGGCGCCACGNGAGAGCGCCTCGATACCCAGAATGCCAGATCCGGCAAATAAGTCGAGGCACCGTGCGTTTGCGAGGTGAGGTGCCAGCCAATTGAAAAGCGTTTCGCGAACCCGGTCTCCAGTGGGCCTTAAGCCTGGGTGTCGAGGGAAAGGAATTTTTCGACCGCGCCATTCACCACCGATTATTCGTAGCGCCGCGGTTGTTGGCGATCGACCACGTGCCATGCTGGTTCCTAGTTGACGGGGTGCTAAACTGTAATCGTGTAAGGGCCTCACTACAACGCATGGGGCGCCCTGCCATCCANTGAGATGTTGAATCATGAAGCTATTCAAACGCCGCGCAAAACTCGACTCGGCGCNCGATGAAATGGCCAGTTCCGGCGATGATGCCGAGACCAGCAACATGGCCGACGCAACGGGTCACGACAATGGCTTACCGNAAGAGGCCGAGGCGCGCAGCCCATCAGGGGTGTTTCAGCGGTTGCGAGTCGGACTAGGCCGGAGCCGCAGTCAGCTCTCCGAGGGCCTCGCTAGTCTGGTGCTGGGCAAAAAACAACTTGATCCCGCNTTAATGGAAGCGCTTGAAGAGCAATTGATTATGGCGGATTTGGGTGTGGAAGCTACCCGCCACGTACTGGAGTCACTCCGAAAGCGCCTTGATCGGAAGGATCTTGCTGCGTCTGAAACAGTGATGTCGGCACTAAAGGCCACTCTGACAGAGTTGCTGGCCGATCGGGAGATACCGCTAGCTATATCGGGCCATAGCCCCTTTGTGATTTTGGTGGTGGGCGTTAACGGTGCAGGNAAAACCACGACTATCGGCAAGTTGGCGCATCGATTTAAGGCGCAGGGGCATAGCGTGATGCTTGCTGCAGGGGACACCTTCNGNGCTGCTGCGGTGGAGCAACTGGAGGCATGGGGGGTTGCAAATGATGTGCCGGTCATAGCCCAGCATACTGGCGCTGATAGTGCTTCGGTACTGTACGACGCATTGGAGGCGGCCAATGCGAGGGGTGCAGNCGTACTCATTGCCGATACTGCCGGGCGTCTACAAAACAAANCGCANCTGATGGATGAGCTTGCGAAAGTGGTGCGGGTGATGCGCAAGCGTGACCCAAGTGTGCCTCACGAAACNNTGTTGGTGCTGGATGCGGGAACAGGGCAAAACGCGGTGTCTCAGGCAATCGAATTTGACCAAACTGTTGGCGTGACGGGTGTGGCGGTCACCAAGTTAGACGGCACGGCTCGGGGAGGTGTCCTGTTTGCGATCGCCAATCGCCTCAATCAGCCCATTCGTTATGTGGGCGTGGGTGAGAGACCTGAGGATCTGCGTGAATTTTCGGCAACAGACTTTGTTAATGCCTTGTTGGATGATTGAGCTTGGGGCAAGTTGTGAAGCGTAAGGTGGATTACACCATTGATTGAGTTTGATCGTGTCAGCCGGCGACACGGAGATCAGCACGCGCTGCGTAATCTGAATTTGGCTGTTGACCAGGGCGAAATGACTTTTCTGACTGGCCACTCTGGTGCCGGCAAGAGCACGGTGCTAAAGCTATTATTATTACTGGACCGCCCTACAGGTGGAGAGATCAGGGTCAATGGCGATCGGATAACGCATTTAACTGGTGGTGCGGTCGCCCGATATCGCAGGCGATTTGGCGTGGTATTTCAGGATCACCGTCTACTGTTTGACCGCAGTGTGCACGACAATGTGGCACTGCCACTGGAGATAGCTGGCTTTTCTCCTCGCGACATAACCCGCAGGGTGAGAGCGGCTCTGGATAAAGTGGGTTTACTCGCGTGTGAGCGAGCGGACCCAGCCAGCCTGTCAGGCGGAGAACAACAGCGTGTTGGGATTGCCAGGGCGGTGGTAGCGAGGCCTGAATTTCTGNTTGCTGATGAACCCACTGGAAATCTTGACCCTCAGCTATCGTCTGAGATTATGTCTTTGTTCGAGGCGTTCAATCAGGTGGGCGTGACGGTCCTGATTGCCACACACGATATGCCTTTGATTTGCCGACTTCGCCATCGAATTGTCACCCTCAGTTCGGGCACTTTGGTCGCGGGTGATGCATCATGAAAATATCCCTGCTTCGCGAGCGACTCCTGTGGCGTTGGTGGCCGGTGTGGCTTCTTCAGCATCAGTCTGCGGCCGTAAGCAGTTGGAAGAAGCTGCAGGAACGACCGTTCTCGACCTTCATGACATGGCTTCTGGTGGCGCTCTCACTCGCATTGCCCGCCAGTCTTTTACTCACTTTACATAATCTGAATTCGGTGACCTCTCATTTTGAGCGGCCCCCGCAGTTTTCGTTGCTGCTGACGGAACAAATGGATTTGGATGATGCAATGCACTTGCAGCAAACGATAACGAATTGGCCTGAGGTCGCGCGGGTTAAGCTTATCCCCAGAGATGAAGCGCTATCACAATTCATTGCGCTGACTGGACTGAATCCTTTACTCGAGTCACTCCCACGCAACCCTCTTCCACACACATTGCTGGTATCGCTTCACAAAACAGCCCCAGAAAAAGACAGTACGCTGCTCGCCCAGCGACTCGAGAGCAACGACGGCGTGGCCCAAGTCGTGCTGGATACGCTTTGGATGATCCGGCTGGAGGAGGGGCTCCGCACGGCATCAAGATGGGTACTGGCAGTGGGCGCAATGATGATGCTGACGACAGTGCTCGCGCTGGGAAATACCCTCAGACTTACGGTTGTCGCCCGAGGAGACGAGATTTTAGTCGTCCGGCTGATCGGTGGCTCCTCAGCATTTGCGCGCAGGCCGTTTTTGTATACTGGGTTGTGGTACGGGCTGGGCGGAGGTGCACTGGGTGCAGTGATTTTGTCGCTGTTCTGTGCCTGGTTGGCGGGACCAGTGAACGCGCTATTTATCCTTTACGAGAGTCAGCAGCGGCTACAGTGGCCTGGCATTTATTACCCGCTGGCTCTGTTAGCGGTAGCGGTGGTGCTGGGCTGGATTGCTTCTTGGGTGGCTTGTGAAAGGCACTTTAGGCAGCTAGATAAGCAGTAAGTACCTGAAATACATTGGCTTTTGCCTTTAGCACTCTGGCCATTAGAGTGCTAAAATGGGGGCATTACCTCGTTGGAGGAGAGAACATGACAGAAACCAAGCAGGCACTGGCGCTGCCAAATAGCGCGGTGCTGAATATGGCGCCGGGCGCCAACCTTGGAGCCTATGTCCAGGCCGTTAGCGGCATCGCTGTGCTATCGGTTGAGCGTGAACGTGAATTGGCGGCGCGGCTCTTTTATGATGATTGCGTCGACTCAGCCCGAGAGTTGGTTTTGGCGCACCTACGGTTTGTTGTCCATATTGCGCGGAGCTATTCGGGTTACGGACTGGCAGAGGCGGACTTGATTCAAGAGGGAAACGTCGGACTGATGAAGGCCGTTAAGCGCTTTGATCCGGCCAAAGGCGTGCGACTGGTCTCTTTTGCTGTTCATTGGATCAAGGCGGAGATGCACGAATACATTTTGCGTAATTGGCGAATTGTTAAGGTGGCGACGACCAAAGCGCAACGGAAATTATTCTTCAATTTGCGCAGTCAAAAAAAATCATTGGGTTGGCTATCAGCGGAGGAAACCCGGGCCATCGCGGCAGACCTCGGTGTCGATCAAGCGGAAGTGACTCGAATGGAGGGTCGACTTGCCAGTCGGGACGTGGCTTACGACGCACCTCCCGAGTGTGATGATGAAGAGGGTTGGCAGGCGCCTCAGTACTTCCTTGCCGATACGCAAGTTGATCCTGAGCAGCTGGTTGAAGCGGCTGATTTTGCGAAGGACAGCACTGCGCGTTTGCAATTGGCACTGGCTGGTCTCGATGATCGTAGTCGCGACATTTTGGAGCGGCGCTGGTTGACCGACGATAAATCCACGCTGCACGAGTTGGCGGCGCTTTATGATGTCTCGGCCGAGCGAATTAGGCAGCTGGAGGCCAACGCGATGAAAAAACTGCGTACGGCCCTAATCGCTTAGCCTATTTTATCAAGAGGGCGGTTTTTGCATGCCTTCTCCGCAAATTCCTATCTCGCGCCGAATCAGAAGTTTTGTAATGCGTGCTGGGCGCATGACGCCCGGGCAGGAACGTGGCTGGCGTGACGGTTTACCCTGTTTTGGCCTGCATCTCGAAGATGGCCCCCTTGATTGGGATGCCCGCTTTGGGTTTGCCGGACGGCGCGTGATCGAAGTCGGTTTTGGAATGGGCGACAGTCTCTTGCACATGGCGCTGGCTGAGTCCGAAGCACAGTTTGTTGGGATAGAGGTACATCGGCCTGGCGTTGGCCGTCTTCTGAGTCAATTGCTCGCTTTGGATTGTGACAATTTGCGCGTTTACGCTGACGACGCTGTCGAGGTGCTGGAGCGATGTGTTGAGCCGAGCTCCATCGATGCGGTCCACATCTTTTTCCCGGATCCCTGGCATAAAAAGAGGCACCATAAACGGCGCCTTATTCAGCCAGAGTTTATTCAGCTTGTGACAAGGGTATTACGTCCAGGGGGATATCTTCATCTCGCTACCGATTGGGAGCCTTATGCCGAGCATATGCTTGAAGTGCTGGATGGTGCACCGGAGATGAATAGCGCTGGAGGCAACTTGATGAAGCCCCTTCCGAAGCCCGCTTACCGACCGCTCACCAAATTCGAGGCCCGCGGTGAGCGGCTTGGACACGGGGTTTGGGACTGGATCTACTATCGCGCCTAGGGTTACACCAGTGTGGCTAAAACACTGTCCAAAAAGGGGTAACCGAGTGGCGTTGTAACGAACCGGCCGCTCTCCCAATCGGCCAACCAGCCGCTTTCAAGGGCTTTTTCTGCGCGTTGCTTGAGAACCTGCTCAGGCAGCCCGGTGCGCTCCGCAAAGCAATCGATGGCGACTCCGCTTCGCAGTCGAAGCGCATTCATGGCAAATTCTCCGGGGAGGTCGCTTACTGCTATCGCTTTGGTCGCCGGCGCGTCAAAGGGGTTTGAGCGCGCGTGATTAAGGTAATCCATTGGCGATCGAGTTCGCTGGGTTCGCATGATGCTGCCATCTGGGTACGTTAGTTTGCCATGCGCGCCCGCGCCAATGCCCACATAGTCACCGAACGTCCAGTAGTTCAGGTTATGGCGACTTTCGTTGCCCGGCCGGCAAAATGCAGACACTTCATATTGTGAAAATCCGGCCTCAAACAACCTCTCCTCTCCAGCTTTCTCGATGTGCGCCAGCGTGCTTTCGTCGGGCAATGGCGGCGGCGCAGACCAGAACTGGGTATTTCGCTCAATAGTGAGCTGGTAACGCGAAATGTGGCCCGCACTGAATTCGATCGCTTCACAGATATCAGCATTGGCGCGNGCNCTGTTTTGACCCGGTANACCGTGCATCAGATCAATATTCCAGCGACTGAACCCNGCTTTATCTGCCCACTCCAGCGCTCTCCTCGCTTCCTCCCCGGTATGAATTCTTCCAAGCTGCCTCAGTGCTGCATCGTCAAAGCTTTGCACGCCTATGCTGAGGCGTGTAACGCCCGCCCCTCGGTAGTCTCTAAAGCGNCCCGCCGCGGCACTACCCGGGTTACTCTCCATGGTAATTTCCGCGGTTTGCGAAATCGGGACTAGTTTCGCTATGCCTGACAGGAGGCGGTCTATCGATTGTCCAGTAAACAGACTGGGTGTGCCGCCGCCGATAAATATCGTTTTGAGCGGCCGTCCTGCTGCCCCGTGCANCTGGCTTTNCAGGTCTGACAGCAAGGCTGTGACATAGGGCTCCTGATAACTGTCAGAGAACCCCTCATGACTGTTGAAGTCACAGTAGGGGCACTTCTGGGTGCACCANGGGAGATGAATGTATAGCGAAAGGGGTATTTTTTTTGCATCGATCATTCGCNGCAGCGCTTTAGCAGTTGCGTTACCGCCATGCCGCGATGGCTCATTCGGTCTTTCTCTTCATGAGTGAGTTCTGCGGCGTGACGTGTTTCACCTTGGGGGATAAACAGGGGGTCGTAGCCAAAGCCGTGATGGCCGCGCGGGGCGTNGGCGATATGTCCGTACCAACGCCCCTCAGTGACGATTGGGGCAGGGTCCTCGGGCCCGTGCATNAGCACCAGAACGGCGATGTAAAATGCTTCACGATGCGCGCCGCGTAAGGCACGCATATTCTGGAGTAGCAGGGTATTATTGGCCGCATCACCTGCGCCTGAATAGCGCGCTGAGTATAGACCCGGCGCACCGCCCAAGGCGGGCACCACCAAGCCGGAATCGTCTGCCAAAGCAGCCTTGCCCGTTTCACGGCAGGCGTGTCTGGCTTTCAGTATTGCGTTTTCGATAAAAGAAAGACCGGTCTCTGNGATGGCGGTGACACCCAGTGTGGCTTGGGGCTGAATGCGCCACCAGGCGGACAAAATACGCTCAAATTCGGTGATTTTTCCCGTGTTGTGGCTAGCAACAACCAGAGTCGGCAGCTTTTCTGTCATCGGCCGTTAGTCCTGTCGCCACAACTGCACTTTCATTTTATGTTCGTACAGTTTCTCGGCACCTTCGGGTTGAAATGAGAACTCGAAGAAGCGGTACTCTCGATCCAGAAACTCGAAAGGTACGATGTAATACGTTGCACGACCTTCACGAATTTCTCGCACATCCATCTCGCCCCCTGTGATCAGGTCCCATGTCCGGCCATTGATCTGCATCGGTCGACCCGCCACATCGCCCGATGTCGCATCACGCACCGATAGGGTCAGCATGGCCTTGTCAGCACCTCGGGTNATACCGTATTCCGCCGCAANCGCTGGCGCGACAAATGTGGTGTAGACAATACTGTGATGAAGCTCAAATTCATCGTATTGCGTGGATTGCTGGGCGTGGGTATTGTTGGCCCCCACACAGAGGAAAGCCCAAAGCGCTACTGCCCAGAGCGGCAGATGCGATAGACCGCACTGGTGGCGAAAAGGTTGGGCCATATTTTCGCCAACAAATGCTGGCNNGAACCTGCAATGGTGGCCCGCTCGATAATGTCGATCTCTAGCTCCAAACACAGCGCTTCAAAATCCCTTANGGTGCAAAAATGAATGTTGGGGGTGTCGTACCAATTACGCGGCATTGCGCGGGACATGGGCATGCGACCCGTGAACCCAAGGTGCATGCGACAAAACCAATGCCCAAAATTAGGAAACGATACGATAGCTTGTTTACCAATCTGGACCATACGCGTCAAAGCTATATGCGGATGCGTCAGCTCTTGCAGGGCGTGCGTCAACATGACCACGTCGAAGCGATGATCAGGAAAACAATTAAGGCCGTCATTAATATCTTCCTGAATGACATCCAGGCCCTTCTGCACAGCGCTGATCAAATTATCGGCATCAATTTCAACACCCAAACCGATAACCTGCCGCTCATTGCAGAGTCGCTGTAGAAAAGCACCGTCGCCACAGCCCAGGTCCAGTACGCTGCAGCCCTCGGGCACCCACTCGAGCACGGTTTTGAGATCTAAACGATTTATCATGAGCGCCCGACTCTCTGCATCCACTCGGCGAGTAATCCCTCGTAGGTTTGGTGCGGAAGGAGAAAGCCGTCGTGGCCATTGTCAGTCTGGATGTTGGCACAGGTCACCGCTTTACCGGCTGCCATCAGCGCATCACGGATCTCGATCGACCGCTGTGGTGCGAAGCGCCAGTCGGAGCTGAAGGATAGCAGTAGGAAGTTGGCTTCTGCGCGGGACAGGGCTGTGGTGAGGTTGGTGTAGCCCTCTGACAGATCAAAGAGGTCCAGAGCTCGAGTCATTAGCACATAGGTATTGGCATCAAAACGGGTTGAAAATCGGGCGCCTTGATGGCGCAGGTAGCTTTCAACCTGAAAAACGCGTTCTTGATCACCGTCTGGCGAGAAACCCTCTTCCCTGAGCTCCCTGCCAAACCGATCACTCATACCATCGGCAGACATGTAGGTCAGATGTCCGACCATGCGTGCTAGCGCTACTCCACGAACAGGGAGCGCGTCTTGGGCGAGGTAATGGCCACCGCGAAAATCCGGGTCAGACAGAATGGCATGTCGCGCAATCTCGTTAAAAGCAATATTTTGTGCGGTCAACCCAGGAGCTGACGCCAGCGCTATGCAGTGTTCAACCCAGTCCGGGAAATCGATGGCCCACTGGAGCGCCTGCATGCCGCCAAGGCTGCCGCCGACCACTGCCGCCCAGCGAGATATGCNCAGGTATTCGGCCAACAGTTTTTGACTGCGGACCCAATCGCGAACTTGCGGCTGAGGGAACTGTGATCCCCATGGGGTGCTGGTTCCCGGCATCGGGGTGTTGGGACCGGTTGAGCCATCACAACCTCCAAGGTTATTTGAGCACACGACAAACAAGCGGTTGGTGTCGATGGGTTTCCCCGGGCCAATGGCAAGATCCCACCAACCGGGGCGTGGTTCAGTCGCATTATGAATCCCGGCAGCATGGTGCGAGCCCGACAGGGCGTGACAGATCAAAACCGCGTTTGTGCCGGATGCATTGAGCTCTCCATAAGTTTCATAAATGAGCTGATGCTGATCCAGCGTGGCACCATTGGATANCTGGAAAGGCGTGTCGAAGTGCGCCACCTGCGGCGTTACCAACCCCACGCTTTGTGCTGAAGAGTCCCGCTTCATCACCTAAATACCGAACACCAGACCCGTGGGCAAACCCACTGACATGGCGAGATGTCGCAGCGCAATTTGCAGAACGTTAAGTGTGACAAAAACCAGAATGGGCGAAAAATCGATCCCGCCCATGTTGGGCAATAGCGCTCGGAANGGCGCCATAACGGGCTCCGAAATTTGCCAGATCAGCTCGATGGCCGGGTGACGACTGCCNGGCGCTATCCAGCTCACGACAATCATCGCAATCAAAGCAAAAAAATAGAAGTTCACCAGNAGACCTAAAACCCCTACGACACCCCANAGCAGCAGTACCAGAGGATCTGGTAACGCCCATCGCTCTCCGGCAATCAAAGCGATTGCCACCAGGATCATTACTTGAATNGCNATGGCCAGCACCCAGGTTGCCCAATCAACTCTGCCGGTCGCGGGTAACAGAGTGCGGAGCGGGGACAGGAGGGGATTAGTTAATCGCACCACCAACTGAGATAGTGGGTTAAAGAAATTCACTCTCGAGGCATGCATAACGCCTCGCACAACCACTAACAGNAGGAGAAACGCACCAAGATTACGTATGAGATAAAGTGAAATTTCTGTGCCAGCACCCATTTCAACCAAACTCCTCGCCGAGTGTTTTNGCACGTTCCGCACAGCGGCGGACTGCCCCAGATACAACGACGTCAAATTGTCCGTNNTTGAGCGCNAGAAGCGCCTGTTCTGTGGTGCCNCCCGGGCTGGTGACATTTTCCCTGAGTTTTGCCACCGGTATGTTGGAGCGCTGAGCGAGTTCAGCCGCACCGATAGCCGTTTGTAGCGTCAGCGCCAGAGCGGTTTCGGGCTCCAGCCCGAGCTCGACACCGGCTTGCGAGACCGCCTCTATTAATGAGAAGAAATATGCCGGCCCGCTGCCCGAGACGGCGGTGACAGCGTCCAAGAGCGCTTCCTCGGCTACCCACACGGTCATGCCCACCGAGTCGGTAACGGCTTCGGCCAACGTGCGCTGGGTTTTGGTGACGCGGGGGGAGGCATATAAGGCNCTGGCGCCTTTGCCAANCATAGCNGGGGTATTGGGCATGCAGCGAATGACGGGNGTTGAATCTCCGATATATCGCTGCAGCGATCGAACGGGGATCCCAGCCGCGATAGAAAGTAANGCGCTGCCCTCGCTCAGTCGGTTTTTCAGCGGGGAAAGCGCCTCTGACATGATTTGCGGNTTTACGGCAGCCACAATTAGGTCGGCGCCATCGCACAGATGCTCGGGTGAGGTGCTGAGTTGCTGTATCCCGAGCGCGCGTAGCCCCTCAAGCGCTTCCTCGCTGGGGTCTGCGGCACGAAGTTGTAGGGGGGAGAAACCAGTGGTCAGCAGACCATTTATCATGGCGCTGGCCATGTTTCCCCCTCCAAGAAAGGCAATATGAGACTGCATATGTTGGTTGGTATCCAAGCCGCGAGGCACTAATTATACCGTGCGCCGAAAATATCTGTTCCTATACGGACAAGATTGGCGCCCTCTGCGATGGCCTCCTCTAAATCCGCCGACATACCCATCGACAAGATATCAAAATCGGGTGTGGCGAGCGCCAGGCTTTCTTTCAGTTCGCGGAGTGCTTTGAAGGGTTGCCGTGGGTTTTCANTTGGCCTCACAGGAGCTGGTATTGCCATGAGACCGCGGAGCGAGATCCCCGGTAACGCGCACACACTGTGAGCAAGATCGGGCAATGCCTCTGGCAATACGCCNGACTTGCTGGGCTCCCTCGAGACATTGACCTGTATCAATACGTTGAGCGGNTTTTTGTTTGCGGGCCGCTGTTCGCTCAAGCGACGCGCAATTTTGAGCCGATCCACGCTGTGTACCCAGTCACAATACGTTGCGAGGCCTGCGGTTTTATTGCTTTGAATGGGGCCGATAAAATGCCATTCGAGAGGCAGATCCGCGAGTAACNGGGCTTTTTCCACCATTTCTTGCGCATAATTCTCACCGAAGGCAGTTTGACCGTGTGCGTGGGCTAGCCGGATTANCTCGGGAGGTTTAGTTTTGCTGACAGCGAGCAGCGAAACGCTGTTTTGCTCTCGGCCGGCGGCGATCTCCGCAGCTCTTATTCGGCGGGTGACTTCTGAAATATTACGGACGAGATTGGTCGGTATCATGGACAGCATCATAAGGAAGTTGATGTGCCATGTGGTAGCCCGGCAATAGCGGAGCATGTGAAATGGATATCACGGAATTACTCGCTTTTAGCGTCCAGCAAGGCNCGTCGGACCTGCACCTTTCAGCGGGTTTGCCCCCGATGAATTAAGGGTTGATGGTGATATGCGACGCGTCAATGTCCTTCCCCAGGACCACCCAGAAGTACAGGCGCTGATTTACGACATCATGAACGATCGGCAACGCAAGGATTTCGAGGCATTCCTTGAGGCCGATTTTTTTTGATGTGCCAAACATTGCGCGCTTCATAGTCAATGCCTTTAATCNGAACAGGGGTGCGGGTGCGGTATTTCGCGCTATCCCTTCCGAGGTTCTGACGATGGAAGACCTAGGTATGGGTCAGGTTTTTCGCGATATCTCGCTGTTACCCCGGGGTCTGGCGCTGGTTTCTGGCCCCACAGGTTCGGGTAAGTCTACTGCGCTTGCAGCGATGGTTGATTGCGTCAACGACAACCGATACGACCATATTTTGACTATCGAGGACCCTATCGAGTTTGTCCACAAGAGTAAGAGTTGTCTCGTTAATCAGAGAGAGGTGCATCGTGACACTATGGGGTTTTCCGAGGCACTTCCATCTGCACTGCGAGAGGATCCCGACATTATTTTGGTTTGCGAAATGCCTGATCTTGAGACAATCCGATTGGCGTTGACCGCTGCCGAGACAGGCCATCTTGTATTCGGCACCCGGCACCCGGCACCCGGCACCCTGCTTCTGCTACGAAAACAATTGACCGGGTCATTGATGTATTCCCTGCTGATGAGAAAGCGATGGTCCGATCAATGCTTTCTGAATCACTTCAGGCGGTGATTTCCTAAACACTGCTCAAGCGCAAGAGTGGCGGTCGTGTGGCGGCGCACGAGATCATGCGCGGAACCTCGGCTTTCAGAAACCTCATCCGAGAGGGCAAAGTTGCAAGAATGTATGCTGCTATCCAAACAGGACAGACGATCGGCATGCAAACAATGGATCAATGTTTGCAGAGTCTGGTCGACAAGAGGGCTGTTTCGGTTGAGGTGGCCAGAGAGAAGGCACGACAGCCAGATAGTATTACTGCTTGATACTTATAGGTCGTTTAGCCAGGTAGTCAAGATGATTGCAGCGGCATGGTCGTCGACGGGGTCTGCTGCGAAGTCACCGTGATGGCCTTGTGACAACGCCAACGCTTTCGCTTCGCGACTCGATAGCCGCTCATCCACCAGCGTAACAGGGCGACCGAGTCGGCCTTCTACCTGCCGCGCGAATTTTGATGCTCGCTGACTCAGATCGCTGGAAGAGCCATCCATATTCAACGGATGACCCACAATAATCCGATCGGGTTTCCACTCATTCGTCAGCGCCATTAAAACCGACCAATCGGGGACCCCGTCTCTTGCCGATATGATTGTCAAAGGCTGAGCGGTTCGCGACAGCGAGTTTCCCACCGCCACACCGATGTTGCGAAGGCCGAAATCCAGCGCAATGAGTGACTCTGGCCGCGCCATGTTCAGGCATGGCCCGCTTGGGCAGTCAACAGATCGATGTCGATGCCCAGTTGCTGTCCTGCTGCGGTAAGTTTGTCGTTGGTAGCAACATGAAACAGTATGCCTTGGTCAGCGGGAACAGTCAGCCAGCTGTTTCCGGAAACTTCTTGTTCCAATTGCCCGGGCCCCCAGCCGGCATAGCCCAGTGCGACCAGATAATCTTCTGGTCCATCGCCAAGCGCCAACGCACAGAGAATATCGCGAGACGTAGTCAGGCTGAGATCTTCGCCCACGGACTGACTGCCTTCCCACTCTGGACCTCCACGGTGCAGGACAAATCCTTGTTCCGTTCCCACAGGCCCGCCGGCCAGCACGGGGCTATCCGACAGGTCAGAGATACTCTCGATATCCAGATGTTCCAGCATGTCAGAGAGCGCGAGATCGAGATGCTGGTTAATGACAATGCCCATTGCGCCGTTGGCATCGTGGTGACAGAGGTAGGTGAGAGAGCGATTGAAGAAGCCACTACCAATTACCGGTGTGGCGATGAGCAACTGCCCTTGAAACGGCCCGGGAGCGGGAGCCGTCTCGGGCGGGTGTTGTTCCTCAAGACTCATAGGGCATTGCCTGTTTCTCAGTACCTGAACTGCCAAGTTCGAATAATATCCAACTCGGCAACTGAATTGGCGAGTGCGGTTGGAAATGCATCGAATGGGGCGAGGCGCTCCACGGTCTCGATCGCAGCGCGGTCCAGTGCCGCTATGCCCGACGTCGAGAGCACTTGTATGTTTCGTACCTTACCATTTAAATCCACTCTGACCCGCAGTCGCACATCGCCATTGCCAAAGCGCTTGGCAGTATCCGGATAAGCCGCATTACCGAATTGCTCAATCTCGATTTGCCACAGTCGTAAATACTCTGCTTCTAGCGCTTCACGTGCGGCGACAAGCGGCGGGGGTTGCTGAGAGAAAACGGCCCCAGATGCCGCGCTCTGCGCGTCCCTGTTTAGTGCCAGAGTTCGCCTTTTGGGCGCCAAGGTTTCNGGCGCTTGGGAATCGCTATTGAGGGTTTCTGAGCGCCCATGTTGATGTGCTGGGGCATGCGCGAGCGCNTCTTTGGGCGCTTGGACGGCGGGTGTCAGTAGCACCGCCACGCTGCGGTTGGCTGCGGCGATCACCTCTTTGCCAGCCGGCGAGACCAGAAAACCAAAAATAAAAACCAGGTGCACANNCAGTGAGAATATGAGTGCTGACCGAAACTGGTGCTGTTGATAGCGGGCCGATAAGGTGAGGGGCCGACTCAGGGTTTGACCTCGCCAGTCAGATGTTCCTCCAGGGTATCCAGCAGTTGCCCCGCGATATCGAGACCCGACCCCGCTTCAATCTCGCGAAGGCAGGTTGGGCTGGTGACGTTGATCTCCGTGAGGTAGTCCCCAATAACATCTAAACCCACAAAATAAAGGCCACGCTGTTTCAGGGTGGGGCCTACTTGTGAAGCGATCCACAAATCGCTTTCTGAGAGCGGTTGAACACGGCCCGATCCACCTGCGGCCAAATTGCCGCGGCTCTCTCCCGCCAGTGGGACTCGGGCGAGACAATAGGGAATGGGNTCACCGTTAACCATAAGGATTCGCTTATCTCCCTCACTGATAGCAGGCAAGTAGCATTGGGCCATAATCGTTTGTTGTCCGGACTGGGTCAGCGTCTCCANAATGACGCTNACATTGGGATCGTCTTNGCGAGCTCTGAATATGGCGCTGCCACCCATGCCGTCCAGTGGCTTGAAAATCACATCTTGATGCTGTCGATGGAAGGCCTTGAGCTTTGACATATCTCTACTGACCAGCAAGGTAGGGCAGCATTCGGGGAACTCAGTTGCGAACAGNTTTTCGTTGCAATCACGGAGNCTATGACAACGGTTAACGATCAATGTGCCTTGTCGCTCAGCACGCTCGAGCAAATAAGTGGCGTAAATGTACTCCATGTCAAAGGGAGGGTCTTTGCGCATCAGGCAAATATCAAGCTCGGCGAGGGAGATATCCTGCGGGTGACACACATCAAACCAGTGATCGGGGTCTCGATGCACAGTCAGTGATTGCGCCACCGCCATCGGGCGCTCGCCATCGAGAAAAAGTGCGTCAGGTGTCATATAAAATAAAGACCAACCGCGGTCCTGTGCTGCCCACAGAACCGCTAAGGTAGTGTCCTTTTTATATTGGATCGCCTCGATGGGATCCATTACTACGCCGAGCTTGCGGCTCATGTCAGCGTCCTTGTCGAATACGGTCAGCTATCTTGCGATCCGCGGCCGGCCGCCGCAAGATCCCCGTTCCCGGAATGCAGATTATTTTTAGGCTAGGTTATGGACAGTTTGTTTGTTGTTGGTGGCGTCATGGGTTTGGTTTGTGCCCTGACGGTTGTGCTGCAGGTGCGGACCATTGGTTGGGGCGTCTGGGTCTGGTTTTTTTCCGGGTGGATGACCGGCGAGCTGGCCATCTGGGTGGCGGGTTTGCAGTTAGCATTTGTGGCGCTATGGATATTGTTTGTCGGTACCGATTCGACCGGATTTGGGTTGGGGTTATCGGNTTTCATGGCCAGCTGGGTNTTATTGGCATGGGCATTGCGGGATGCATTTGATGCAGGTGCCGTATTCCAGCGGGCACTCAGCCTCGCGCTGGGCCCCAATTATTTTGAGCAGATTCCTGCTTCTCGCCGCAATACGGTGAGGCAGCAGATTCTCAGTAACGAGTGGTTATGGCCGTTTCGATTTCGACGTGCTGGTGTCAAGTACGTCAGAAACCTCGCCTATACGGACGCAGGAAAGCGTGGGCTTTTGGATCTCTATTTACCGGTGAAGGCAGGAGAGCGCCGCCCCGTTTTGCTACAAGTGCACGGTGGTGCCTGGATGGTTGGACATAAGTCTGAGCAGGCTCAACCTCTTTTGCACCGTATGGTGGAGTCTGGTTGGATCGGCGTTTCTATCAACTATCGGTTGGCGCCACGAGCGGCTTTTCCCGCGCAGATTATCGATGTCAAAAAAGCGATTACCTGGGTGAAATCCCACATCGCTGAATATGGTGGGGATCCNGATTTCATNGTGATTACTGGAGGTTCTGCTGGCGGTCATCTGTCTTTACTTGCCGGGTTGTCGCCNGGTCATCCAGACTGGCAACAGGGTTTCGANGNCGCCGATACAACTTTGCAGGGTGTTTTGGCACTGTATCCGGCCGTCGATTTCACCAACCGTTATGGCATCCGCCAGCAAGATCGCATGGATGCTTTTATTGCCCGTAAGATTATTCAGAGAACACGCGAAGAGGCGCCCGAAGTGTTTGAAGACGGATCGCCGATCTCCTGGGTGGATCGCCCCGGTGTCGTGGAAACCGCACCGCCCATCTGTGTTGTTCAGGGTACTCACGATTCTCTGGTTTGGGTGGAAGAAGTAAGACGTTTTGTCGCGGAATTCAGTNCCCGANCGTCNCATCCNCTTGTATATGCNGAGTTGCCTCGAGCGCAGCACGCNTTTGAGATTTTCCATTCCCCACGAACGAGCCATTACCTAAACGCGGCTGCGATCTGGCTAGAGTGGGTTCGGGCCGAACACGAGCGCAGCAGTTGAAATATGGCTAGGAGTGTTTGATATCACCCCACCGAGAATTGACTAGCGTTAGTGCCACGACGGGGGCAGTCTCAGTTCTCAGTACTCTGGGNCCCAGGCGCAGCGACCGNAATCCTGATTGTTGCGCAGCGCNNATTTCGCTGTCAGTCAATCCNCCTTCGGGGCCCACCAGTAAGGCGANTGTTTTGGGTGCNGTNTCNGGCAGTNTTTGCTGGCCGGNNGCNCCATCAAGGGCCCATTTTTCGTCCGCCGATACTGNCCNCACCCAGTGCAGTAATGTGCTCGGNGGNGATAATTTNGGCACCNTCACCCGACCGCTTTGTTCGCAGGCGCTGANAGCAATCTGCTGCCAGTGGGCGACTCTTTTNTNGATTCGATCTTCTGGAATNNCAAAGTCCACGCGTTCGCTNTCCAGAGGCTGAATGACGCTGACNCCCAGCTCGGTGGCNTTTTGTACGGCCCAGTCGAAGCGATCGCCTTTGCTCAGGCAAAGCCCCAGAANAGTATTNACGGGNGACTCGGTCGCGGGATCGGTGGCCTCNCCCANTAGCGCTTTTATCGAANGTTTACNNACTTCAGCGATTTGCGCGGGNAATTCGCGTCCACTGCCGTCAAACAGCACAATNTGATGCCCCNCCCGCANACGCAGAACGCGACCCANNTACTGCGCGCCGNCCNNGTCAATNTNGANTTGGCTNTGGGGGNCGAGACGTNGGTCNACAAACAGTCGTGGGACGCGCATAGTNAGGCCTCTCTNCGAGCGCAGTGTANGGNNTNACCNGNNAGGCTGGCACCACAGTGGCTCNATGAAGATCCACTGCGTGCCAAGGTGTAGATCAGTACTTGTAAGCGTCGTTTTTAAAGGGGCCNTCGNCGCCAACGCCGATATAGTCNGCCTGCTTCGGNGTGAGCTTGGTCATGACACCGCCGAAACCCTNCACCATATACGTAGCAACCTGCTCATCGAGNTGTTTTGGNAGNACTTCGACCGTGATGGCAGCTGCGCGGTCTTCGCCGCTGAGATCAGCNAAACGCTTCTCAAAAAGGTGTATNTGGGCNAGCACCTGATTAGCGAAAGANCCATCCATAATGCGCGAGGGGTGTCCTGTCGCGTTACCNAGNTTGACCAGNCGNCCTTCCGAGAGCAGCAGAAGNTGGTCATTGCTTGCTGCATCGCGAACCACTTTGTGGACCTGGGGTTTGATTTCTTCCCACTGCCACTGCTCGCGCATGTAAGCGGTATCAATTTCATTATCAAAGTGCCCAATGTTACAGACCACGGCACTTGATTTGAGCGCCCGTAACATGGGTGCCGTGCACACGTTGAAGTTGCCTGTGGCGGTAACCAGCAAGTCGGTGGTAGACAGGAGTGCAGTATCAATGCAGCTATCGGTACCGTCGTCGTGGCCGTTAATAAACGGAGATACCACTTCATAACCGTCCATGCAGGCTTGCATCGCACAAATTGGGTCACACTCTGTGACTCTCACGATCATGCCTTCTTGGCGCAAGGACTGCGCNGAGCCCTTGCCCACATCACCATAGCCGATGACNAGNGCGCGCTTGCCAGCAAGCAAATGATCTAGGCCNCTTTTNATGGCGTCNTTGAGGCTGTGGCGGCATCCGTATTTGTTGTCATTTTTTGACTTCGTTACCGCATCGTTAACATTGATGGCGGGGACCTTGAGCTCTCCACTGGCCAGCATGTCGTAAAGNCGGTGCACNCCGGTAGTGGTTTCCTCGGTGATGCCATGAATNCGGTCAAGCATTTCCGGATACTGCTCATGGAGCATTGCGGTCAGATCTCCACCATCATCCANAATCATNTTGGCGTCCCAAGGCTTNCCGTCTGCGAGNATGGTNTGCTCGATNCACCACTCGTACTCNTCTTCGGTTTCACCTTTCCAAGCAAAAACCGGNACNCCCGCTGCNGCGATCGCGGCGGCGGCATGATCCTGCGTTGAGAATATATTGCAGGANGACCAGCGGACNTCNGCGCCCAACTCAACNAGTGTCTCGATCAGCACGCCGGTTTGAATGGTCATGTGAATGCAGCCAAGNATTTTGGCGCCTGCCAGNGGTTGNGTATTGTGGTATTGCTCTCGCAACGCCATCAGCGCTGGCATTTCGCTTTCCGCGATTTCTAATTCGCGTNTGCCCCAGTCAGCGAGGTGAATATCCGCAACTTTGTAATCTGCGAATACGGTTTGCTCAACAGCAGTATTCATAATGTGCTCTCTTGTCTTGGNTGATTGATTCGGTGANTTANAGNCCGGCGGCTGAGTGGAGCGCGTCTGCTTTGTCCGTGCGTTCCCAGGTAAAGCTGTCGCCAATGCGGCCAAAATGCCCATAAGCCGCGGTGTTACGATAAATGGGCCGTTTCAGATCTAACATATTGATAAGCCCTTTTGGCCGCAGATCAAAGTGTTCTCGGATCAGCGTTGCAATGGCATCGTCAGCAAGCGCGCCTGTGCCGAAAGTATTGACGGAAATGGAGGTCGGTTCGGCAACGCCGATGGCATAGGAAATCTGAACCTCACAGCGTCGTGCCAGCCCACCAGCGACGATATTTTTTGCGACATAACGCCCAGCATACGCCGCAGAGCGATCGACTTTGGACGGATCCTTGCCTGAGAAAGCCCCTCCGCCATGTCGCGCCATGCCCCCATAGGTGTCGACAATAATTTTGCGCCCGGTTAAGCCGCAATCGCCTTGGGGTCCGCCGATCACGAAATTTCCCGTTGGGTTAATGTGAAACAGTGTGTCAGCGTGAAGCCACTCAGCCGGCAAGGTGGCCTCAATAATGTCCTTGCGCACGGCGGCGCGAAGCTCAGCTTGCGATATGTCGGGTGCGTGTTGAGTTGATAGTACGACCGCTTCAATACGCTCTGGCTTGCCGTCAGCGCTGTAACGCAGTGTTATCTGACTCTTTGCATCAGGGCGCAACCAAGGGAGTGCTCCCGATTTTCTGAGCTCCGCTTGCTTTTCGACGAGGCGGTGGGAGTAATAAATCGGCGCGGGCATTAAGACGTCGGTTTCGTCCGAGGCGTACCCGAACATGAGTCCCTGGTCGCCTGCCCCCTGGGAGGCTTCATCGGCTTCGTGGGTGCCCAGTGCAATGTCAGCCGATTGCTGACCAATGGCATTGATGACTGCGCATGTATTGCCGTCGAAGCAGACTGACGACGAGTCGAACCCTATTTCGACGACGGTTTGGCGTATTGCCTGCTCCAGTTCGCCAGGCGTGACATCTGAGGCCGTCGTCACTTCTCCGGCGACAACGACCATGCCGGTNTTCACCAGCGTCTCCACTGCGACGCGCGCATCTGGGTCCTTAGCAAGATAGGTATCGAGAATGGCATCCGAGATTTGATCCGACATTTTATCGGGGTGTCCTTCGGAGACAGATTCGGAAGTAAAAAGGGAATAGTCGCTCATATGCTTTCCTCTGAAGCGGATGTCGTGGTCTTTTCGAATTGATGGATTTGTATCTGAAAGCCGTTACGTTGCGCGATGAAAACGCTTGCGCTGGCATGGAGACCGGCCTCNTCGGCCCAGGCTTGTAACTGCTCTGGGGCAAACCCCAGCCACAGGTCTCCACAGTGCTCTCTGGCCCATGCCTGATCGTGGGCACACAACTCGCTCACAATGAAGTGCCCATTCGCTTCGAGGAGTTGTGAGGCTTCAACCAGCATTTGTCGTGGATCAGGCGTGTGATGAAGCACCATGTTGGCGATCACGGCCCCTGCTTTATCGCCGTTTTCAATGATCTGCGAGGTGCTGCCCTGAACAAACTCCACATGGGGCAGATGTCCTGCAAACGCCTGCGCTTGAGCCAGCATGGCTTCTGACAAATCAAGCGCCACTACCGACGCTGCGCGTTCATGCAAAGCGGGCAACAACCAGCCCTCTCCCACGCCTATCTCGACAATCCGGGTGAGGCGCCGGTCTCGGTTTCTGTCGAGCAGCTGAAGCGTGGCCTCGCTGTAGTCTTGCCAGGGCGCGATCAGCTCTTGCTGTTGGCGAAAGCGCTCCAGGTTTCCTTTAAAAAATGCAAGGGAATTACGTTCGCGCCGCTGCTGTATGCGCGCTATCCCTGCCTGCGGTTCTGAGGGGAGTGTTTCCTCGTCCACCCGGAGTAATATTTCTTGATGCAAAGCGGCCAGTGGCCCTTTGGGCAGTGCGCGGCGATAGAAAGTCGTCGTCATCTCTTTTTTTCGGCTTAACAGTCCCGCATCGATTAACACTTTCAAATGATGACTGAGGGCGCTTTGCCGCATTCCGAATATGGTGCAGAGTTCCGACACGCTGAAAGAGTCCTGCGCCAAGGCCCGAATGATTTGTAGGCGTAAAGCATCCCCGGACGCGCTTAACAGACCAGCCAGAGAGACTTTTTCCGCTGAAATAGGGAAGTTAATAACAGGGGCAGCAGTCTTCATGGGCGCGGAGAATAACAGCACCTGGCCATTTATCAAAATAATTTGATGAAAGGCATTGGACCATGATTTATGCGCTTTTTCCTTGCGACGCCGACCTCATGCCGCAACATCAGAGCCGCCGTATATCCGAAGCCGGTTGCCGATAAAAAGGCATGGCATACTCAGCGGCCGGGCATCGTTAATACCCATGCCTCAACACCAATAACCGGGAGAAGCGCGGTGGATGTGCATAAGCAAAAAGAGCAGGTTGGCGCGGCGGCGGTGGATTATGTCGAACGCCTTTACCCTGACCGTCTGAAGCTCGGTATAGGAACTGGCAGTACCGCTGAATGTTTTATCAGAGGGTTGGCGAGGCTGAAAAGCAGGATTGAAGTGACGGTAGCCAGTTCGGCCCGCTCAGAGGCGCTTCTCAAAGAGCTGGGGATACCTGTTGTTGACCTAAATCATGTGGAGTCACTGGATGTTTACGTAGATGGCGCTGACCAGATAAACGATAACCTCCAAATGATCAAGGGTGGGGGTGCGGCCTTGACCAGAGAAAAGATCGTGGCTGCAGCTTCAGAGAAGTTTGTTTGTATCGCTGATGAAACCAAGCTGGTGCGCACGCTCGGCGCCTATCCCGTTCCAGTAGAGGTGATCCCCATGGCCCGCAGTCTGGTGGCTCGGGCGCTAGCGGACTTAAATGCTCAGCCTGTGTGGCGAGAGGGAGTCACGACGGACAACGGTAACTGGATACTCGATGTTCACGGATTGTCATTAGATTTCCCCGAGATCCTTGAAAAGCGGATTGAGACAATCCCTGGCGTCGTTTGCTGTGGCATCTTTGCTCATAACGCGGCCAGCCTTGCACTGTTGGCGGTCGGAGACGAGGTCAGACGGCTAGAGCGAACGAACAAGCCGAGCTAACACGAGGTCGCCTAACGTGCGCCCTGACACTGCACCCAACAGCCATTGGCCACCGGGAAATGTGGAAAAATACCACTACCCCACCGTGGTGCCTTTTTATAGGAGACGCGCTACACTTAGAGTCGAAAGTTTTTTTCGATAATTCAGTATCCGCCGAATTTCTCGATTTGGTGAAACAACTCAGAGCACAGAGACTCTGTCGTTAGAGCGGAGCTCTCACCACTTACCATTGGAGTCAACAATGAAAGCAGAGATTTTTAATCGCCGTTTGCTCAGCGTGGGGGTTCTTGCGGCCTCTTTGTCTGTTGCAGGCATCAGTTTTGCTCAAGATGAGACAGACGAGGACGCAGCCGAAGAAGAAGTCCTTGAAACAGTGATTGTCACGGGTACCCGCCTGGAGCGTAGCAGTTTCGATACCACGCAGCCCTCGACAAGCTTTGATTCAGATTTCATTTTGAACAATGGCTTTAACAACACGGCCGAGGCGATTTTGGCTTTGCCTCAGATGGCGCTTTCGGGCACGAGTCTGGCTGACGCAAGCGGCAATGCTAGCCGAAACGTGGGCCAGACGTTCGCTAACCTCTACAACCTCGGTTCACAGCGAACGCTGACCTTGATTAACGGCCGCAGGACAGTGTCCGGGAACGCACCAACGGCATTCGGTGCCACAGGTGGTTCTCAGGTAGATCTGAACACTATCCCCACCTCATTAGTTGAGCGAGTCGAGGTCGTCTCGATCGGTGGTGCGCCAATTTATGGTTCAGATGCCATCGCCGGTGTCGTCAACGTGCAGATGAAGCGCGATTTTGAGGGCTTCGAGGTAGATATTGGCTCCGGTGCAGCCGCCGATGGTGGTGATGCTTGGGAGCACCGCATAGGTGTCACGGCGGGTTTCAATTTTGGTGATGGCCGCGGCAACATGGCTATCGGGTATGAGTACAACAAGACTGATTCAGTGGTTTATAACGACCGAGATTACACGCGGACCTACTACTACGATTTCGACAATCCGAACTACGACCCCAACGACCCGTCAACGGGGACCGCAAAGTATTATGCACCGGGCCGATCTATTCCCATCGTTACCCGGGCGGGTGTTCCCGGCTCAGGCCCCGGCCCTGTGCTGTTCGCGTTTGGGATCGGTTATCTGAACAACCCAGATACCGGTAAACCGCTGACATTTGACGATAGCGGGCGTCTTAGAGACTTTAACCTCGGGAACGCAACCGGCAACGCCATTACGTTTGAGGGCGGCGAAGGCTTGCTGCTGCAGGATTATGGCGCCATTCGTGCACCGATCGAACGTCATCTCATAAATATATTCGGTCATTATGATATTACCGACAATATCTCTGCCTTTTGGGAAGCCAACATATACCGCGGCAAGTCTGCCGATCCAAACGCGCAGCCGTTTTACCAATCAGCGTTATTTGGCGGTGACTCTACGTCACTGGAAATCCCTCTGAGCAATCCTTACATCGATCCGGCCGACAGAGCTTTGTTGGTCGCGGCGGGTGCGGGCGAATCGATTTGGCTTCAGAAGGCAATGGACGACCTTGCACAGAGCGGAATCACTGAGGGTGAGACCGACACCGTTCGCTTGATTGGCGGATTTGAGGGCCAGTTCGAGCTGATGGATCGGGATTTCAAATGGGATATTTCCTACAACCGCGGGGTCAGTGAGAGCACGACCAACGTTACACAGCTGATCGAAACTAATTACCGTGAAGCAATCGATGTCGTGGTCAATGACGCCGGGGAGATTGTTTGCTCTAGCGGGAACCCTGATTGTGTTCCACTGAACGTAATGGGTATTGTCACCGATCCAGCCGCGATCAATTACGTCACGACGCAGGCATTCGAAGACGCGAAAATGACGCAAAATGTTTTTCAGCTGAACTTGTCGGGAGACATTATCTCTCTGCCTGGCGGGCCTATGCAGGTCGGTATTGGTTATGAGCAGCGTAAAGAAACTGGTGACTACCGCCCGGATGATTTCCTGGCGAACGGTCGCGGCAGATCCGCTGCACTGGCGCCGCTGGCTGGCGGGTTCGATACCAAGGAATTCTACGCAGAGACGATCATGCCGTTGGTTGACCCAGACTGGCTACCAGTACTCTCTGCTGTAGAGATTGAGGCGGCGTATCGTGAGGTGGATCACTCCAATGCTGGACGAGACGATACTTGGAATGTGGGTGCACGGATTGTGTTGGATATTCCAGTTGTAGGTGAGCTGACACTCAGAGGTAACGTGACTGAGGCTGTAAGAGCGCCATCGATTGTCGAATTGTTCTTGCCTCAATCGGAAACATTCGCCTTCGCGAATGACCCTTGTGATCCGCGTTATCTGGATTCGGGCCCCTCGCCCGCCACTCGTCGCGCGACTTGTCTTGCAGAAGCTCAGGCGTCGGGTGCCAATTATGATCCGGAAACCTTTGAGTCGTTTGTCGTCAACGCCTCCCAAGCCGGCTTCACAGGCGGTAATCCCGAGCTCGCGAACGAGCAATCAGAGGCATACTCTATCGGCTTCGTCTATCGCCCTGCCTTTACTGAGGACCTTACGGTTTCTTTGGACTATGTCGATATCGAGCTGACCAATGCCATTGAGAGTCTGGGTCTTGGTACGCTAATGGCGAGTTGCTACGACAGTGGGGACCTGGGTTCAGCGCCGTGTAACAGCTTCAGCCGAGACGGGAACTTCCAGATAAGTAACTTCCTGACCGGTCAGACTAACGCGGGGTTCAGTATCCTCAAGGCGTATCAACTTAATTTCAGCTACAACTTCGACCTGCCTATTGTGCCAGGTGCCTTCAGTCTTAATGGCGGTGCCTTCTACATCAAGGAAGACGAGTTCTCGGTTACTGGTATAGAAAGCGATATCAACGATGTAAGAGGCCTCATTGGTAACTCCGATACGCGAGTTAACATGGGTCTGACGTACTTGCTGCGAAACTGGCGCTTCAACTGGCAGACTGCGTACATGTCCAGCGCCATCAAGGCGAAGGATATCCCCGATCGGTTCTATGACATTCCCGGAATTGATGATTACTGGCTGCACACAGCAAGTATGGGTTACACGTTTGGTGCTGATGACAACATAGATCTGCGGGTTGCGGTCCGTAATGTGTTTGATGATGAGCCGCCATATGGCATGAATAGTCTTGGTGCTAATGGTATCTATGATCTTGTTGGACGCTACGTAACGGGAAGCATCACCGTTCGTTTTTAAGACGGTCCATAGCAAAGTTAGTAAAGCCGCCTTAGGGCGGCTTTTTTTTGCACTCAGTCTTTGAGCGGTCGCGGCGACCAACCCAGGGCCCAGTAGAAGCGGTGCACTGCCCGCGATATGCAGGACTCGCCGCTAGCCGCCTTGGATCGCGCGCCGTATTTCAGGGTGACTAGAAGCGGACGGTAAGAAAGCGGGCGTAGCGGTTCGGCCAAGCACCCGCTCCATAGCAAGCCCTGCGCCAAGTACTTGGGCGTCATTCCTAGCCGTACCGATGACAGAAAAACCAATTGGCAAACTCCGTACCGTGCCCATCGGTATGGTGAGATGGGGATACCCTGCTATTGCCGCCATGTACCCTGCGCCTACCCANGTCGGCCANACATCGCCATTAATCAAATCAATGGCNGGNGATAGTGGGCCNGANGGCGCCACCAAAAACTCNACGTTGGCGTNTAAGAGCAATCGATCGATGCCGTGCTGCCTACTTGCGGNCTGAATCGCGCCAAGCGCCGCTTTGTGCTCTGGGGAGCCAGCTTCGGGTCGCTCTGCCGATGAGAGAAAGTGTTCCTGACCAAAAAGTGCGAGCTCGGTGTTTCTATTGCTGAGGTTGAACTCGATCAGCGAAGCTAATGAGGAGATAGGCAATCTCTCCCCTCGNGCTTTTAAAAATTGATCGAGTGAATCACCGAANTCTATNTCCAAAACGTNNAGNTCGTTCTGCCAGTAGTCCGGGTCTGATAGCTGAAAATCGGTGATATCGACGAAGGTCACCCCCGCCTCTTNAAGCGCGGCCACGCTTTGATTAAACAGCGTATTAATATGCTCGTTATCACCCTGTGCAAAGCGCAACACGCCGACACGCAGNTCCNTTAACTGTANNGNTTTGGCCTCNGAAAAGNGGTTGCTGTTGGTGAGCACATCCATCATTNCTGCGGCANCGGCNACCGTCTTGGTCATNGGCCCCGCGGTATCCTGNGATGCNGAGATGGGGACGATGCCTGCCGTNGGCAGTAACCCNACCGTCGGNTTGAATCCCACTACCCCNTTAACATGCGCCGGACAGATGATGGACCCATTAGTCTCNGTGCCGAGNGCCAATGTGGCCAGCCCTGCGGCGATTGCNGCGCCTGAGCCNGAACTTGAACCACAGGGAGATCGGTCAAGGATNTGCGGNTTTTTANCTTGNCCGCCNACNGAGGACCAGCCACTCACAGACTGGNTGGANCGAAAGTTGGCCCACTGGCTNAAGTTGGTTTTGCCGAGNATGACTGCGCCNCCAGCACGCAAGTNNCGCCACGATNGGACTATCTTGCTGGCTGTAGTTGGTCAGTAATGCAGAAGAGCCGGCAGTNGTGGGGATGGGGTCTCGTGTTTCAATATTGTCTTTTATCAGCACAGGCACGCCGTCNAGCGGGCCGAGTTCCGTATTGGCCTGACGCCTTTTATCACTCTCTCTCGCCTGCTCGATAGCGTTCGGATTCACGGCAATGATGCTNCGCAAGGTTGGTCCATTGCGATCGAGCATCTCGATTCTTTGCAGGTAAGTANNTACGATTTGCTNGGAGGATATTTCCCCCGATGCAAAACGCCGGCGCAGTGTAATCAGGTCGGGCATCTGCNCGGTTTGCTCAATTGCTTCTGCAATTTTCTGCGAGACGGGGTCGGCAGGTTGCCCGCACCCCGTTATCGCAANCGCGNTAGCAACGATCGAAAAAATAAAGCGNATTAGCGGTGGAGATCTGTGTTCCATAACGAATTCCAAGTGGTGGGGNCGAGGATGCTGNTGCGGTATTGTCAGGTNCCTCAGGGTGACAGAGGGCCTTAATGGTACACCCTTGGATCCCTTGGCCANGCCCGNNNGNTTTNNNGNTGTGGNGNNNTCGANCCNAGTTTCNGNCGCTAAACCAACAATAAATTTGCTCAGGAGCCGTGCTTCATCGACAATACGGCTCGCCTCGCTANCCCGGAGCTCCCATGCCCTCTCAACTTGANTTGGCCAANGCCATTCGTGTACTCGCGATGGATGCGGTGCAGGCGGCCAACAGNGGCCACCCNGGTGCCCCCATGGGCATGGCCGATATTGCCGAGGTCCTGTGGAATCGCACGTTGCGCCACAATCCCNCCAATCCNGCATGGCCCAACCGNGACCGGTTCGTGCTCTCNAATGGTCATGGNTCNATGCTCATTTATGCGCTTTTGCANTTGAGCGGGTATGANNTGTCGATCGANGACATCAAGCAATTCAGGCAGTTGCACAGTAAGACGCCNGGTCATCCAGAGTANGGTTATACCCCCGGCATTGAGACAACCACGGGGCCCTTGGGCCAAGGTTTGGCAAATGCTGTGGGCATGGCGATCGCGGAAAAGACTCTGGGCGCCCAATTCAATCGCGCGGGCCACACCATTGTTGATCATCACACGTGGGTGTTTTTGGGTGATGGCTGTTTGATGGAGGGCGTGTCCCACGAGGCTTGCTCACTCGCGGGTACGCAGGGCCTTGGAAAGCTGATCGCGATCTACGACGATAACGGCATTTCTATCGATGGCGAGGTCGAGGGTTGGTTCACCGATGATACCCCTAAGCGGTTCGAGGCCTATGGTTGGCAGGTTATTTCCGAAGTCGATGGTCACGACTCCACGGCGATTGAGGCAGCTTTCACTGCCGCGCAAGCAGAAACCACGCGCCCGACGCTGATNTGCTGCAAAACCGTGATTGGTCAGGGCAGCCCCAATAAAGCGGGCACTGAGGGTTGTCATGGTGCGCCACTGGGCGAAGATGAAATCGCCNTGGCACGGGAGGCCTTGGGTTGGCCCCATGGTGCTTTTGAGGTCCCTGAGGATATTTACGAGGCGTGGGACAATCGCGCCAAGGGCGCGCATCTCGAGGCCACCTGGCAAGTCGGTTTCGACGCCTATCGGGCAGAGTTCCCAGAACTTGCTGATCAGTTTCTTCGCCGATTGAGTGGGGATTTGCCCGCTAATTTCTCCGAAAATGCCGACAAATATGTAGAAGACTGCATTTCTGCCGGCGCGGATGTGGCATCGCGCAAGGCCTCCCAGCAAGCCCTCAACGCCTTCGGACCACAGCTGCCGGAACTATTGGGTGGGTCCGCAGATTTGGCGGGATCCAACCTGACGCTGTGGCAGGGCGCACAGGGAATCTCGGCGCAGTCTGCCGCCGGTAATTACCTCTACTACGGTGTGCGCGAGTTTGCGATGGCCGCCATTATGAATGGCATTGCACTGCACGGCGGGTTTATCCCCTACGGTGCGACATTCCTGATCTTCATGGAGTATGCGCGCAATGCGCTGCGGATGTCTGCGCTGATGGGTCAGCGGGTGCTGTATGTTTTTACCCATGACTCTATCGGCCTGGGCGAAGACGGCCCGACTCATCAGCCCGTGGAGCAGCTCACGGCGCTTCGTGCCACCCCGAACCTTCACACCTGGCGACCTTGCGACGCAGTTGAGTCAGCGATTGCGTGGAAGCAGGGACTGCTGCGTGTGGCTGGGCCTACTGCCATGATTTTCTCTCGGCAAACGCTACCCTCTCAAATTACCCATGTGGATCAGGCATTGTTGGCGCACCGCGGTGGCTACGTACTGGTGCCAGAGCAGGGAAATCTGGATGCCATCATCATTGCCACCGGATCGGAGGTGGCACTGGCGGTAGAGGCGGCAGAGCGACTTACTGCCGCGGGAAAAAGTATTCGCGTTGTGTCCATGCCCTGCGCAGAGGTATTCGAGGCGCAGGAAGCCGGTTACAGAGAGGCAGTGTTGCCGAGCGATGTGCTGGCCAGAGTGGCGGTAGAGGCGGCACATACCGATTTTTGGTTTAAGTACGTCGGGCTGGACGGTCGAGTGGTGGGGATGTCCTCTTTCGGTGAATCCGCTCCGGCGGGCGATTTGTTCCAGCACTTTGGTATTACCACCGATAGCGTGGTGAATGCCGTTGAGGACGTGACTCTCGATTGACAATGCGCTTCGCGATTAACGGATTTGGACGTGTAGGCCGCAGCCTGCTGAGGGTGTACCGCGCCAGAGAGGATGCGCGTGCGGTACTGGAGCTTGCGGCGATTAACGAGATCGCGGACGCGGACACGGTGGTGCATCTTGCGCGCTACGATTCGAATTACGGGCGCTATCCCGGCCTCATTGCACGCTCCGGCGACTTGCTGGCAATTGATCAGTCGCTGGTTCCACTGAGCCATGTTCCAGACGTCGCGGCGCTACCTTGGCGCGAACTCAATATCGATCTCGTTTTCGAATGCACAGGTGCGTTTACCGATCGCAACACGGCCGAGGGGCATCTTGATGCCGGTGCAGACAGAGTGTTGTTCTCACAGCCGGCCGAGTCTGACGTGGATGCCACCATTGTCTTTGGTGTAAATGCCGGTGAGTTGGCATCAGACATGCGTGTCGTATCGGCCGCTTCGTGCACCACCAATGCGGTGGTGCCGGTACTGGATACCTTAGCGCGTGCGTTTGGCATTGAGGCCGCCACCATCACCACCATTCATTCGTTGATGAATGACCAGCCTGTGCTCGACGCTTATCACCACACAGATTTGCGCAAAACCCGCGCCGCATCGCAGTCCATTATCCCGGTGGATACCGGCCTTGCGGTCGGGATAGAGCGGATACTGCCTTATCTTGCAGGTAAGCTCTCGGCCCATGCGCTGCGCGTGCCTACCACCAAGGTATCGGCGATTGAGTTGACGGTGGCCACGGAGCGCCCCAGCGATCGCGAGCGGGTTAACGCGGCGTTGTTGGCGGCCTCGCAAGGGCCGCTGTCCGGGATCATGGATTATTCGGTGGAGCCATTGGCTTCCTGTGATTTCGCGGGCGAGGCCGCTTCCGCCATAGTTGATGCGAAGCAGACCCAGGTCGCCGCCGGTCGGCTTGCCAAGATTCTCATCTGGTTTGATAACGAATGGGCCTACGCCAGCCGTATGATTGATGTGGCGCTGGCATGGCAGCAACGCATTGCTGAATCAGCGCCGCCGCTCAAAGAAAGGCTGCAGTAAAGGAAGACATGCTTTGAAGTTAATGACCGAATTGGACCTGACGGGTCGCCGCGTTCTGATTCGTGAAGATCTGAATGTGCCGCTTCGTGATGGCGCTATCACTAACGACGCGCGTTTGCGCGCCGCTGCACCATCTATTACACAGGCGCTGGATCAAGGTGCTGCAGTGATGGTGATGTCTCATCTTGGGCGGCCGATAGAGGGTGAATGGCGTGCGGAGTCGTCGCTGGCGCCCATCGCCATAAGGTTATCCGAATTAATCGGACGGGATGTGTTATTGGCAAAGGACTGGCGTCACGTCTCGCCACTACCGGGCGACGTGGTGTTATTAGAAAACGTGCGATTCAACGCGGGCGAGGCTACGGACGATGTAGCGCTCGCTGCGGATTACGCCGCGCTATGTGATGTATTCGTCATGGATGCTTTTGGCACCGCTCATCGTGCTCAAGCTTCGACGCACGGCGTTGCGCGCCGCGCACCGGTTGCCTGCGCGGGACCTTTGCTCGCTGCGGAATTGACGGCACTGGAGCGCGCGCTGACCTCTGCGAAAAGACCCATGCTCGCTGTGGTAGGGGGCTCCAAGGTGTCGACAAAACTGGAGGTGCTCGACAACCTTTCCAGTCGTTGCGACAACCTGATCGTTGGTGGCGGCATCGCCAATACCTTTTTGGCAGCAGCAGGCTACCCAATCGGAAAATCGCTGTACGAATCTGAGTTGGTCGGCACCGCACGACGCTTGATGGATCAAGTAGCGATTCCGCTGCCAACGGATGTGGTGGTCGCGCCGGGGATTGACGAGGGTCACCGCGCAAGCGTGAAGCTCGCTGCGGAGGTATCTGATGACGACATGATTCTCGACGTCGGCCCCCAGACAGCAGCGCAGATTGCTGTGCGGGTGCGGGAGTCGGCCACCATTTTATGGAACGGGCCGCTCGGGGTGTTCGAGCACGACGCGTTT